>CAZSSX010000049.1:0-12300 GCA_964609545.1 uncultured Phycisphaeraceae bacterium
TAGGATTAATCTCATTGAGGGCTTGTAGTGATGCGGGCAGCATGATGTGCCTATAGGCTAGGGCTACTGTCGTTTTATTGTATCGCTAGCGAGGATGCTGGGTATGGTTATCAAAAAAAATAGGCATAAAAAAGCGGCTAACGTATGTAAAGATACGTTAGCCGCTTCTTGATATTTATTTTAATCAGTTTGACAAGGACTTTATTTCAAATGCGCGGGGGCTAATGCCTAGCGTCTTTTTGAAAATTAGTCTTGTTTTTTGCCCGGCGTGGGGTCAATGCCTGCTTTTCTGATCAAAGCACGGACGGTGTCGCTAGGCTGTGCGCCGACTGAAAGCCAATACTTGACGCGGTCTACGTTTAGCTTGACTTGCTTGTCTTCGTCTTTGTTTAAGGGGTCGTAGGTGCCTAGCTCTTCGATGGCTTTGCTGTCGCGAGCGCTGCGTTGGTCCATTGCGTTAACACGATAAAAAGGTGCGTGTGTGCGTCCAAATCTTTTAAGGCGAAGTTTTACCACGTGTGGTGCTCCAAAATCTTTCAATAGCTGCCAAAACAGTTGGCGTGCTTCTTTTTTATTTGATCAATACATAGCCTATAGATTGAATCCATAGGGAACGCGGTATGATAGTTGATTCGGGATAAAAGGTCAACCTGCTAGGGGCAGGAGTTGTGATTAAATCTCTTTTTTTGCGTATAACCTGTTGCCAAGCTGTGAATTATGCAACTAGGGATTTTAGCTAAAAGTATGCGCCGAGACCCAGTGCCCGGGTTCATCGGGCACTTCTTTGAGTGGCGGTCGATCTAACAAGACTCTGCGGTCGATGTATTGAATACGGCCTTGGGTGCTGATACCCTCTTGCTTAGTCATGAATTTGCGTGGTTTACCGGCATCTGCGTCCATTTCGATGGGCGAGGGTATTTCGCCACTGAGAATGATACGCTGTGAATTTGAGTTGGGATCGGGATTAGGCGCTGCGCTAAGCAGAGCTTGGGTATAGGAATGCAAAGGGTTACGGTAAAGCGTTTCCCGATCTGCAATTTCGACGATTTTACCTAGATACATCACAGCGACACGGTCGCAAAAATGCTCGACGACCGCTAGATTGTGGGCGATAAAAAGGTAGGATAAGCCTAGCTCTTTTTGTAGGTCTTGGAGCAGATTTAAAATTTGAGCTTGGATAGAGACGTCTAACGCGGAGACGGGCTCATCGCAGACGATGAATTGGGGTTCTAATGCCAGTGCGCGGGCGATGCCGATGCGCTGGCGCTGTCCGCCTGAGAATTCGTGGGGATAGCGCGATGCGTAGTCGGGGTCTAGGCCTACGCGATCTAGCAGGCTTTTAACGCGTTCTTGGAGTGCGGGACCAGATGCTAAACCATGCACTTTGATAGGCTCGCCGATGATTTTGCCTACGGTCATGCGTGGGTTGAGAGAGCTTACCGGGTCTTGGAAGATAATCTGCATTTGCCGCCTGAGCGACTGCATGGCTGGCCTTTTTGCGGTTAAGACATCGGTGCCGTTGAAGATGATTTGCCCGCTGGTGGCGGGTATGAGCTTGAGTATTGATCTTCCGACGGTGGATTTCCCACAGCCCGACTCGCCGACGAGGCCTAGGGTTTGCCCCGGCATGATATCAAAAGATACGCCATCGACGGCTTTGAGCTGACCCACTGTTTTTTTGAGCAACCCTCGCTTAACGGGAAAATGCGTATGTAAATCTTTGACTTGAAGCAAAGGCACTTGCTGGCCGGCTTGGGCTGTTGACGATTTTTTTTCTTGGGTAGCAATCATAGGAGCATTATAACATGAGTTAATATTTTGTGTGAGCTGATGACTCATGGGTGGATAGTGGATTTTGAGGCAGCCATTATTCGGGATATTTGGCGAGAGTGGCTTTGAGTTCTAGCCTTTGGCCATCGCGAAAGATGCTGACGGTGACGGTTTGCCCGGGGGGGATGGATGCGATGAGCTGGCGTAACTGCGTGGGTCTCGTAATAGATTCGCCGTTGATGTGGGTTAAGATATCGAATTTCCGGATGCCTGCGTTGTTTGCGGGGCTGCCGAAGACCGGCTCGCTGCTAATAAAGATGCCTTTGCCTTGGTATTTGAATCGCGATGCGACTTGTTGATAGAGCATGACGGGATAAATGCCTAGGAAACCTTGGTTGACTTTTCCGTTGGCGATGAGCTGCTTGGCTACTTGCGTGACGGTATCGACAGGTATTGCAAAGCCTAGGCCTACGAAGCTTTGACTACTGGAAGTCGAGGCGCTGTTGGAGAGGATGGCTGTGTTCATGCCTACGACGCGCCCTTGTAAATTGGTGAGTGGTCCGCCCGAGTTTCCGGGATTGATTGCTGCATCTGTTTGTATAAAATTTTCGTAGCCTTGGAGTATGCCTAGCTTTCTTCCGATGCCCGATACGATGCCTTGGCTCATGGAAAAATCGAATTGGTAGGGGCTGCCAAATGCGAAAACAAATTCGCCTTGCTGGATCATGGCTTGACTTTTTTCAGCCGGGTGCAGGTTTTTTTTATTAACTTTGAGTATGGCAATATCTGTTCGGGGGTCCCCGCCTATGAACGCCGCGGGATGCTCTGAACCGTCAATAAATTTGACGATAATTTTTCTTGCTTTGTTTTCTTTTTGTTGGATGACGTGGAAGTTGGTCACGATGTGGCCTTGCTTATCGAAGACCCAACCAGAACCACTAGATCTAATATAACCGGTATGCGTCGCGGAAGAACGATTAGGCGGCGCGAAAACATCGACAAATTCAGTCTTAATATGCACCACGCTAGGCTGCACGATTTTGGAGACCCTTTTGAAGTCTTCGTTAAGCGCTTTGAGGCTTGGGCTTGCAGCCGCTTGTGTTTTGGCTAAGGCGATGGCGGTTTGATCCCGCCTATAGACCATGTCACTGATCAATGTTGGGCCTAGAGTAAGGGTTAGCAATACCGTGGCTAGGAGCATGATCGTTGGGGCGTACGATGAAATTCGGTTCATAACAAATACTTTCGCGATGGAGATGGCTGATTATCGTGTTGTCTCCCTTGGCAAAGTTTGGTCAGGGCAAGGGATTCATTTTATAGGGGTGATTTGTTTTGAGATAGTTTTTTTCTTGAATTTGTTTAACCCACTGCTCCGCGGCCTGCTGAAGCAATTGTCCCGCTTGAACCAAGGGCGGAGCGAAGGGTGGCTGCCAATCGGTCATGCCTAGGATATCGTGCAGGACCGCGACGTGTCCGTGACATGTTGGGCCGGCGCCGCAACCGATGACGGGGACGATACCGTTAGGCCCGCCTTGATTGGCGATGTCCATGATTTGCGCGGTGACCTCTTCTGGAACAGCTTCGACCAGTAGCATGGTGACGCCTGCGTTGACCATTTCTTGCGCGCAGCTGATAATGGTTTTAGCCACAGCTGGCGTTTTGCCGGTAGATTGGAATCCCCCTTGAGCCAAGACGTGTTGCGGCCTTGAGCCGATGTGGGCCACGACGGGGATTCCCGACGAAGCCATGCGCTGAACCAAGGGCAGAAAAGTTTGATCGACTTCTAGCTTGACAGCATCAGCTTGGCCCGCGGTGAGGAATTGCACCGCATTTTCCATCGCTAAATCGTGGCCACATTGGTAGCTTCCAAATGGCATATCGCCCATGATATAAGCATGAGGCGCCCCTCTGCGCACCGCGGCGGTGAGCGGCAAAAGCATTTGCATCGTGGCGGGCAAGGTGCTGTCGTGGCCATAGATCATTTGCGCAGCGGTATCTCCAACGAGCATGACTTGCACGCCCGCTCGCCAAAGCCAGCGGGCAGTGGTTGCGTCATAGCATGTGAGCATGGCAAAGGGTTGGTCTTGACGCATCCAGCGTCTGATGGTGCGCAGGGTAATGCGGGGGGATGATGGCGGTGGGGTATGACTCATCGAGGTATTATAGCCAAAGATACAAAATTGGCATCCTCAAGCTGTGGGCACTGGGGGAAGTGATCTTTTTATAAAAAAAGCGGCTTGACGTTATGTCAAGCCGCTTGCTTATTGATTTTGCGTTTTGTTTGTTTTTTATCCAAGCTGTGGGTCAAGATTTTTGACCACGTTAACCAGGTCTTGGACGTGATCGGCCGACTCGGTAAGAAGCGCTTGCTCTTTATCGGTGAGTTGTATTTCTAGCACTTTTTCCACGCCGTTTTTGCCTAAAACGGTGGGGACGCCGACGAATAAGCCTTGGATGCCATATTCACCTTGGCAGTAGGATGCACATGGCAAGATGCGTTTTTGGTCTTTGACAATGGCTTGAACCATTTGGATGGTTCCCGCTGCGGGCGCGTAGTATCCCGAAGCTCCCATCTTTTTGACAATTTCGCCGCCGCCTTTTTTGGCTCTTTCGACCAATTCCTCAAGCTTTTCCTCGCTGATGAATTGCGTGACGGGGATGCCCGAGATATTGGTGTATCGAGGCAAGGGGACCATGTCATCGCCGTGTCCACCTAAAAGTATAGCGTTGATATCTTTAACACTAAAGCCTGTTTCCATAGCGATGAATGTTTTAAATCGGGCCACATCTAAACAGCCTGCTTGCCCGATGATGCGATGCGCGGGGAAACCGGTGGCTTTCCACGCGGTATAGACCATTGCATCTAAAGGGTTGGAAACGACGATGACGATCGCATCTGGAGCATGTGTTTTGATTTGTTGACAGACAGATTTTACGATTTTGACATTGGTGCCGATGAGATCATCACGGCTCATGCCTGGCTTTCGAGGAATGCCCGCGGTGACGACCACGACATCTGACCCAGCCATAGCGGCAAAATCATCTGTTGCATGAATATTAGCATCGAATAGCTCGATAGGCCCAGCTTCTGCCAGGTCTAGCATGCGCCCATCCACGGGGAGCATGTCTTCCCGAGCAAGGTCGATCGCTACGATATCGCCGAGCTCTTTACTTGCCGCCCAAAGAGCACAAGTTGCCCCTACGTTTCCGCCTGCACCTACGATTGAAATTTTTGCACGTCTTGGCATCACAAAGATCCTTTATTTAAAGTCTTTTAAGCCCATTTGCCGTTGATGGCAGCCATGGGCGGAATCATTTTTTTACTTGGCCACATTGCCAAATCCCGATATAAAAGGACAAGGCTATCCATCATAGACAAACCCCCTGCAAGTTCAAGGGGCAAACCCGAGCAGAAGCCTTTTTTCTAAAAAAAATCGAAACGACTAAGCACCCATCAAACCCAATGACTCAAGCAGTGCCAGACATCATGCCCACAGCCAAAGCTAGCATAGCTCTTGACCCATCGAAAAAAAACGACGCCTTCATTAGGATTAGCCTTTAATCCTCGGGCAGATCGTCTACTTCCAGCTCTAGGCGCTGGGGCTTCTTAGGCTTGGACTGCACTTTGGAGACGGTGTAGACAAAGAAATAAAAAAGTAAGCCCCCGATGACCAATATCGCCAAGCCGATGGCTAGACCGATGATTTGCGATGCACTCCATGCATCTGCTAAGACGAGAAGGAAATTTTCCATCATCATGCTCCGTGAACGGTAGAAAAGCAGTAACGAAAAGGCTACTGCCCGATCTTAAAAACATGGACGCATGATCTAATTACAGCTAAGACTGCGTCCCCGGTGGAGTATCATGATAACGCCAAAGGGGTAAAGATGGAATATTTTTTTAACCAAATTTCTGATAAATGTCCGAGTGCATTTATTTTGGGCCGTCGGCTAAGCCTGTATTTCCTTGAGCATACGCGACGAATCGCCAAAGGATTTAATTTTGGGGTCGATGCAGTTGAGCAGTGTCGCGTATAGATTGCAAAGCGGGGTATGTTTCTCAAAGCGGATGTGGTTGCCTGTTTTAAGTTTTCCGCCTGCTTTTCCTAAGAGCACCAATGGCACATTATTGGGATCGTGCTTATTACCATCGCGTATGCCGCTGGCGAACATCACCATCGCGTTATCTAAAAGGTTTGATCCGCGTTCTTTGATGTCTTTGAGTTTTTGACAAAAATAGGCCACTTGTTCGACGTGATAGCGATTGATCAGATGATATTGCTTTAGCTTCTTGGCATCGTTTTTGTGATGGGAGATTGGGTGAAATCCGCCGTTGACGCCTTCTAGGAAGGAGAAGTTACGCCCCGAGACGGAATTGGCGAACATGAATGTGCTGATTCTGGTGGTGTCTGTCCAGAAGGCCATAATCATTAAATCGAGCATGACCTTGACGTGCTGATGATAGTCTTTAGGAATCCCGCTTTCTGGCCTGTGAAGGTTTCGCGGAGCTGTTAAGGGGCGGTACTTGCGATTGCTTGAAGCGCCTACGCGATGAATGCGTTTTTCTAAGCTTCTTACCGCGTTGTAATATTCGTTGAGTTTTTGGCGATCGTTGGCGCTAACTTTTGTTTTTAGTCGCTTAGCATCTTGAAGCACAACGTCGAGTATGCTTTGGTCGTGTTTGCCTTTACCCAATTGCTTGCTTCGAAATAAGCGGTCAAAGGCTTGCCGCGGGTAGATCTCTTTGATCGCGGGAATGTCCGCCGATCGCCATGAGATGTTTCCGCCATAGACTGTTGAATATCCCATATCTACTTGCGTGCGTATGGGGTCGATGCCTAGCTCCATGGATGCCAGGGGTGTCTGTTGCCCGAATTTTGCCGCAGCCAATTGATCGACCGAGATGCCATTATGCAAGTCTTTGCCCCCTGTTTTTCGCACGGGCGCGCCGGTTAACAGCGCAGTGGTTTTCACATAATGGCCCTCGCCGGCGAGGCTGTTTTTATTGCGTAAGTGATCTAAGACAAGCAGATCTGCTTTGAGATTTTTTAACGGCTCTAAGGTTGGCGAGAGTGTGTAATCTGGACCTAGGGTTTGGGGTTGCCACATTTTTTCATTAACACCGTTAGGCATAAAAAGGTAGGCCATGCGCAAAGGCGGCTTAAGCGATGATCCGTGGCTAGCTGAAGCCATCACGTCTAACCAAGGCAGTGCGATGCTTGCGCCAATGCCTCGCAATACCGTGCGTCTTGAGATTTGCCAGCTTTTGGGTTTATTCATAGGGAGCCTCTATTGCTTCTATTGATCTCGATGTTGAAAGGGATAACTCATGATAACGCTTTGAATCAGTGAATGGATTTGATATTGATTTTTTTCCAAAGCTTTGATGCCCGCTTGTATGTGGCATTGGTCGTAGTATTCGAGCGGCCTGCCGTAGGCGTAAATCAGTAGCTTTTTTGTGATTTGTCTAGCGAACTGTTTTTTCTTTTGCTTGAGTATGTCTTTGAATGCGATCGCACCCTTGAAGCGCTGACCGCTAGGCAATACGCCCGAGGTGTCTAGCTTTTGGCCTAGGCTTTTTTCCCGCCATGCGCCGATGCCATCGTAATTTTCTAAGCCGAAGCCGATGGGGTCCATCAATTTGTGGCAGGAGGCGCAGGCCGGATCGTCACGATGTTGTTCTAACCGTTTTCGAAAGCTTAGATTATCTGTTTGCTGATCATCTTTAGGGAGGCTTCCCGCATTGGCCGGCGGAGGTGGTATTTGAGTGCCTAGTATTTCTTCCATCACCCATTTGCCTCGGATGACGGGGCTTGTGCGCAGAGGCGTACTTGTCAGCGCTAAGATGCTGGCCATGCCCAGGACGCCGCCTCGTTGCCTATTTTTGAGTTTGACTTTTCGGAAGTGGTGTCCTTTGATCCCCGGGATAGCGTAAAGCTCTGCTAATTTTTGATCTAAGAAAGCGTAATCGCTATCGAGAAGGTTAAGGACCGATCGATTATTTTTCACCAAATCATCGAAAAAAAGCTCTGATTCTTGATACATCGAAAGCCTAGTGCGTGAATATTGGGGGAAGCGCCTAAAATCTTTGGAAACAGTTTTGATCTCAGAAAATCGCAACCACTGCCCAGCAAACTGGGAGCTCAAAGCTCGTGATTTAGGGTGAGCCAACATCCGGCTAATTTGTTTTTGCAAGACTTGGGGATGATGCAGCTGATCGGCTTGGGCTAACTGAATCAACTGATCATCGGGCATGGTAGACCACAGAAAATAAGACAATCGGGTAGCCAATTGATAATCATTGATGCGATAGGATGGGGTGGATTTGACTCGCTGGTCTTTGTGCTCGATACGGAATAAAAAATCGGGAGAAAGCAGAACAGATTTAAAACTTATTTTGATCGCATCGTTAAAGTTTTTGTCTTTTCTATAAGCTCTGCGGAAGAGCTTGACCCTTGATTTGACTTCTGCTTTTCGAGCGGGCCTACGGAATGCACGCGAGATAAAGCGCCCGAGAATTTGGGCAGCGGCATCATCGGGGCGAACTCTGCGACTGGGACGTATCCAAAGAAGCCGATGAAGAGCTTGAGGGTTGGCGAAGGTTTTATCTAAGATTTTTTGTGTAGCGTCTAAATATTTTTCTAACAATAAAGGCGACAAAAACATCACGTCACCGATGTTGGTAAAGCCATAACCTTTGGCATCATCGGGAAGCCCTCTAGAAGCATCTAACTGTAAGCCCATCAGGTCATTGATCGTGCGCTGATACTCGACTTTGTTTAATCGCCGAAGTGTAGGCTTACCAGCTATTTTCAGATTCGCACAATCGATATCTCTTAAAATTTTGAGATAGTAATGAGCCAAGGCTTGTCGTTGCTCGGCAGTAGGCTGTTTTTCATCTGGCGGTGGCATCAGCTGGTGCTTTGTTTGGTCAACCATTTTTTGCCACACACGCCCATTTTTTTGAATCTTCAAACGGGTGCGGTCTTGCGTGAGATTGATCTGCCCTTTGGCTTTGCCCGTTTTGTGACATCGGATGCAGTAGCGCTTGAGCAATTGCTGGGCCTGGGCAGGGGTGAGGTTTTTAGGCTCAGCCACCGGAACAGCCACAATGCCACTATTGCTATTTGCCCCCAAAAGCCCAAGCGTTTCCCCAGAGCTTGCTTTAGGGATGAGATGCGCATATCCAGCGCCCCATATCACGACGCTAAGTAACCCAAAATATAATCCTTTACGGCTCATTGCACGCTATTCCTAAACAGAAAGACACCATTACCCAAACACCCAATGAGATATCGGCTATTAAGCCAAAGACATGTAAATGACGGTTTGTTTTGAGGTTTTGATGCAAAAGATCAAAGATTCTATCTTTTTTAATATAGATCGCTTGCCCCGACTCTGGCTAATATTAGGCTAGGAGGCGTTTAAGCATGGCGCTAGGGTTCTTTCTCGGGTAGTCTATGCTGCGAGAATCAATATTTTTCAGGAGAACTCTTTTATGTTAAAAATCGCTCTGATCGCTGGAGATGGTATTGGCCCCGAAGTTACCCAGCAAGGCGTGCGCTGCTTAGAAGCGGTGAGCGAAAAAGTCGGCGGGCTTGATTATCGCCTAACCGCGCTGCCTTATTCGGGCCAGCGTTATCTAGAGCAAGGCATCGTGATTACCGATGATGAAATTGCCGATCTTAAGCGTGAATATGACGTGATTTATTTGGGAGCTGTGGGGCGGCCCGATGTTCCGCCTGGCATTATTGAAAAAGGACTTTTGCTTAAGCTTCGTTTTGATCTGGATCAATATATCAATTTTAGACCGGTGAAGCTTTACCCCGGTATTCGCACGCCTTTGGCCAATAAAAGTGAAAAGGATATCGACTTTCTCGTCATCCGAGAAAACACCGAGGACTTGTATTGCGGGATTGGTGGTTTTTTGCGAAAGCACACCCACCACGAAATAGCCACGCAACAAATGGTCGCCACGCGGATGGGTGTTGAGCGCTGCCTCCGTTATGCATTTGAAGCCTGCCGAAAAAGAAATGATCAGAAAAAACTTACCCTTGTTGCTAAAACCAATGTCCTAACCTTTGCCCATGATTTATGGATGAGAGCTTTTGAACAGGTAGGCCAATCGTATCCGGATATTACCCGTGAGTATCATCATGTGGATGCTTGCTGTATGTATATGGCGACTAAGCCCGAGATTTACGACACCATTGTCACGACCAATATGTTTGGGGATATTATCACAGATTTGGGTGCTGCCATTGCAGGAGGCATGGGCATTGCCGCTTCGGGGAATCTCAATCCGGACCATCCGCAAGCGGGAGGGCCTAGCATGTTTGAACCTGTCCATGGCTCTGCACCCGACATCGCCGGTAAAGGCATTGCCAATCCGATTGCCGCGATCCTTTCCATGGCGATGCTTTTAGAACAAATGGGACACGCCCGAAGCGATGCCAAACTGATTCAAGCCGGGCAATGGTTGGACGCGGCCTGTGCTAGGGTTTGCCCAAAATTTAAAGGCAAAGACTTAGATCGGCTTGATCTGAATACCCAGGCGGTGGGCGATTTAATTATTAAAGCATTGAGTGAATAATATCGTTTTGGCCTTAGGCTTGGATTTATGTTTTTTTTGCTCAAGAAACAAATTTAAAAAATTTCGCATAAAGCCTCATCAATGACCGTGGCCATTGCGTGTTATCCATACCCCCCCCGGCGCATCTCTTCTAATGGAATGAGCGATGTGTCTTTTTTTCATATCACAGGAGCATCACATTGATCAATCATCTAACTTGGCGTAATGGTTTAAAACAAATAAGCTTGGCTGCATTGGCACTGCTAACGGTTGCCTGCCAGCACAACAAAGCAGCTTCTACCGCCAGCTATTCCGCTGACGTAAATGCTTATCATCAAATGGTTGATTATTTGGCATCTGATGCATTAGCCGGCCGAGGAATTGGCACACGGGGGATTGACCAAGCTAAAGATTTTATTATTGCCACGTTTAAGCAGCAGGGGCTTCTGCCGATGGTCAAGGGTAAAAGTAAGGATTCTTTTATTCAAGAGTTTACGGTTTATCGCCGCAACCGCGTCAAATCGTGCCAACTATCAGTAAATGGCCAGAAGCAAAAACGCTATCAAAATTACAGCCTCAGCGGCATCTCGGGCAATGGTGCATTTGATGGTCAAGCAGTCTTTGTGGGTTATTGTGTGAATAATCCCACAGCGCATTACGACAGTTTCCAAGGCAAAAAAAATCAGCTCAAAGGAAAGGTCGCCATTGCCTTCCGCTTAGAGCCTTCGATCAAAGGCAAGAGCCGCTGGAACAAAAAAAACTGGAGCTCTCATGTGTGGTATTCGAGCAAAGCCAGATTGGCCGCATCTCAAGGGGCGGTGGCATTATTACTCGTCAACCCGCCGTCGATTGCTGGGCAAAAAAAACTCACCCCCGTGCGATTCAATCGCGAAAACCTTGGCATCCCCATCCCTGTCATGCAGATTTCCACTGAAGTTTTTAATCAGATTTTAAAAGCCAATGCCCCCAACATCACGACCACAGCCAAGCAGTTACAAACACTCGCTGATGCTCAGCCGATGCCGCCTATGCCCCTGACGCGGACACGGATGAAAGGACGGGTTAATATTTCTCGTAGCGTCTTAGCCCATAACGTTGTGGGGATCCTCCCCGGCGCAGGGCTTTTGAAAAATCAATACATCGTACTAGGCGGTCACTATGACCATCTAGGCACATCAGAACGCCACGCGGTGACCCCAAGCGGCAAGGTTTTACGCGATGGAATTTATAACGGCGCTGACGATAACGCATCGGGAACCGCGGGGATATTAATGTTAGCCAAGCATTTTTCTAAGCTCGTTAAATCGGGCAAAGCGCCTACGAATCGGCGGTCAATTATTTTCACAACGTTTAGCGGCGAAGAAAGCGGCTTAGTCGGCTCGCGCTACATGACTAAGCATTTACAAGAATTAGGCATCACCCGTGATGATCTTTTTATGATGGTTAATTTCGATATGATCGGCAGGCTACGCACGGATTACGATGTGTTTGGCACCAAAACCTGCAAGGAATTTGTATCCTTAGTGCAACAAGCCAACGCGGATTCGGGTTTGACATTTTATCATACCCGCCCCATCCCAGGAGGTAGCGATCATTCGAGTTTTCACCGGATTGGAGTGCCCGCGATTTTCTTTAATACAGGCATGCATCGAGATTATCATCAGCCTTCTGACGAACGAGTCAATGGCGCCGGCGCGGTGAAAATTTTAGAAGTTGCACAGAAATTTGTACAGCATTTATGGGCAAGAGAAAAACGCTTAAAATACGCAAAGTAAATCCACGCGACTGGCAATAGACATGCCAAAGCATAGATGCAATCGAGACCGGGCAGATAGAATTTAAAAAATTTAAAAATAGGAAAGCACTTGCTGGTTTTTTCGGCAAGTGCTTTTTTTATTTTTTCGTGAGGACTGGGTTTTTACGCTTGGGATAGCATGTTTGACATATTTGACAGACCG
>CAZSSX010000050.1:0-3123 GCA_964609545.1 uncultured Phycisphaeraceae bacterium
GGATTGACGTCGGTTGCATCATAGGTTGCTAGGGCTTTGATGTGGTCGATGTTGACGATGTAGTCATCGTGGTTGCGCAGTGCGGATTCGAGTAGGATTTTGATTGAGTAAGGCAGGTTGTCGATATCGCCTAGCTCTTTGAGGGCATCCAGGCGGTAGATTGTTTTTTTGCCTAGTGGGGTATCTAAAGTTTGCTTGGCGTTAAATAGATGTTGGGACATGATGGATGCACTTTCTGACTAAGGTTGTGAAGTTATTTTAAGGGCAGCATTCTAGTCTATTTTGGAGAGATTGACGACTTTAAGTTGGGATATGGTGTTATCTTATGGAAAAATGAGGGTGGATGATGATTCGGGGGATTGGGTTTGGCGGGGGATGGATGGGGGCGGGTCTTGGCGGAAAACTTGTTTTGTGGGCTGATGAGGTAGAAGATAGCGGTGTTTTAAGGTAAATTAGGGGGTATGAAAATGAAACGAATAAAACAGAGTTGGGTGATTTTTTGGGTTTTGGTATTAGGCGGGCTATGGCCTAGCGGGGCGGTGTGGGGCGAGCCCGCAGCTGATTCAAAGGTAGGCAAAGGCGGGGCGGTGGCGCCACCCATTAAAGCGGCGCCTGTGGTGGAGGGGCAGGAAAGCCCGCATGATACGATGCTTTTGTTTTTGCGTTCTTATGATGAAGCCTATCGAGAGGGGCGCAGGCCCGGGGGCAAGGAATCTGAAGCGAGAAAAAACGCGATGGAGCGGGTGCTGGGATGTATGGATTTATCGAGAATTAAAAAGGGCAAAGGTTGGCGGCACGCGGTGATGCTTCGGGGTGTGCTTAATAAATTGAGTGATTACGAGAAGGGCGCGCGCGGGGGGGCGATGGGCTTGGATACGGTGGAGGATTTGGCGAGTTTTGATGCTGGCAAAGCGCCTAGCCGAGCGGTTTATTTTAGCGGCGATTTTTCAGATTTTGAAAGTTCGCGTAAGCTTCAGCTTGATGTGGAGTATCCGGATGTTAAGCCTCGGGGCAAGATTGTTTTGGTGAAACAGGTAGACGGCGCTTGGCGATTTTCTGCTGATACGGTGAGCGGGATCAAAGCGCTTGAATTGAGCCTGAGGCGGGTCAGTGTGATTGAGGGGTTGCGGGATACTTCCGAGGGTGAGATTGATGCTTGGCTTCGGCATCAGATCAATCGTTTTTTCCCCGAGTGGTCGCATGATCGGGCTTATTTATATTTAGAAGTTTGGCAGTGGGTGACGCTGTTGCTTTTGGTTTTTCTGGGTGTGATTTTAGATCGCGTGGTGCGTTTTCTGGTTAGGCGTATTGCCAGCTGGGTGATTCATAAGCAAGGCGGCGAGCCGGACGTGAGCATGATGCGGGAAACGGTGCGCCCGGCGGGTTTGTTGGTGATGGCGCTGTTTTGGTTAAACTTGGTGTGGGTGCTGGGTTTGTCGGATACGGCAGATATGGTGATCGAGGGGGCGGCGCGTATTTTTGCGGTGTTGGCGACGGTTTTGTTTGCTTGGCGATTAACGGATTTGGTGTCTGATGCGTTGGGTCGTAAAGCCGCAGCGACGAGTAATAAGTTTGATGATGTTTTGGTGCCGATGGTGCGCACGGCATTTAAGATTTTTATTGTGATTATGGGCGTGATTTATGGCTCGATGAGTTTGAATTTTGATATCGAGCCGCTGCTGGGATCGCTGGCCATTGGCGGTGTGGGTTTTGCTTTTGCAGCGAAGGATACTTTGGAAAACTTTTTTGGTAGTGCCACGGTGCTGATTGATCAGCCGTTTGCGGTGGGGGATTGGATTGTCGTGGGTGATGTTGAAGGGACGGTTGAGCGTATCGGTTTTCGCAGCACGCGGGTGCGGACTTTTTATAACTCATTGATTACCGTGCCTAATGCCAATTTGGTGCGCGCGACGGTTGATAATTATGGTCATCGTAAATATCGCAGATATAAAACGATACTGGGTGTGGAATATGGGACAGACCCCGAGAAGCTCCTTGCTTTTACGGAGGGTATCCGTGAGATTATTCGTAGCCACCCGTATACGCGTAAGGATTATTTTCAGGTGTGGCTTAATGATTTTAATGCCAGCAGTTTGGATATTTTGTTGTATGTCTTTTTTGAGGTGCCCGAGTGGACGACCGAGCTTCGCGAGCGCGAGCGTTTAATGATTGATGTTATCCGTTTGGCTGATGTTTTGGGCGTTGGTTTTGCTTATCCGACGCAGACCTTGCATCTTGTGAATGAAGGCGATGCTGCCCCGCGGGAACAGCTTAAGACGCCCAGCGGCACGACCGATGTACGCAGCCAAGTCAAGGGCATCCGAGCAGCCAAGGCGATGATGAAAGCTCAACGCTGGCAGGACGAAAAACCACCGGCTTATGATTTTAATATGCGAGCAGAAGAGGGCCAAGCAGAAGAATCTGGCGAAGGGAAAAAGGAAACTTATATCGAGGACCGGACCAGCGGAGCGTAAGATTTGATAAAATAGGGATGATGTGGCATATAAATGAGATATTTTCATCTTTTTTGGGAATAAAAAGTATCTGATGCGAGAAAAAGGGTTATACTAGCCCAGAGGGTTTTGTGTCTGGGGCTTGAGTGTTGGGTTTAAATCGTGGGATGTGGGTTGAGATTGACTACTAATTCTGTGGTTGTTAAGTATGACAGCTGCGTTACCTTGTTATTGTTCTTATTATGGAGAAGATTGAGATGAAGCTTTTGGTTCACGGTTTATTGGGCATAGCGTTAGGCTGTGCGGTTGGTCAGACAGCACAGGCGACGATGGTGGAGTTTGAAACGTTTAAAATTCGTAATCACAATGGAACAATTGTCACCCCTTGGGATGCTGATCTGAGTATTGTTGAAAATGGCGCGGGCGATGGTTTTTCGGCACAGACGCCTCGCGGTGGTCAAAAAGTGGGCTATGGCACCAGCGCGTTTGACGGCTTACAGGTGAATCAATTGCAAATGATTCATTATGATAAGGTCAGTGGCAGTATCACTGCTAAGCCTTATTTGAATCTTTGGGTGACCAATGGCGTGAACTACGGCATTTTGGCGGTAGGTGGCGATTATTTGGATAAAGATTTTGGGACCGATTCGGTGGGTTGGTTGTTTTATGA
>CAZSSX010000050.1:3223-12206 GCA_964609545.1 uncultured Phycisphaeraceae bacterium
GCGATTATTTGGATAAAGATTTTGGGACCGATTCGGTGGGTTGGTTGTTTTATGAGTATGAATATGATGGTTTCCCCTTTTCGACACTTGAGCAGAAGGCTGGTCTGGGTGCGGATGTGGATTGGTTGTTTGGTGGGACATCTGGTGCTGTGGTTCAGAAGCATTTGCTTAAATTGGGCGGAACTGGTGGTTCTATGGGGACTGGCGGTTCATTGATTACCCTCGCTGATTTGGGCAATGATATTGTCCTTGCCGATCCGGGCATGCCTTATCCAGGTTATGTCGGCACGGGCGCGCCCCGAGGCGGCTTTGGTTTGAATATCATTTTTGGCGATACACAGGCTAACTATGTGGGTAATTATGCGATCAATCATTTGACCGTGACCTATGCTAATGGTGTTAACCATGCCGGTGCAGTGCCAGAGCCTGCAACCATGGCGTTGTGTGGCTTGGGTTTTGCGGGTCTTTTACGTATGACCAAGCGCAGAGCTGCATAATTTTGTGAAAATAAGATGAAACAAATAAGCCGACTGATCTAGCTCAGTCGGCTTATTTTATGGGTAAAAATAGGCGGGATTAAGCCTCTGATACTGGGGAATTTAAAAAAACTGGGGCATGAAGCAATAGGCCTCGACAGCGAATTAAGCGGTCGATGGTATGTGTGCTTGGTACGAAAAAAATAAAAAATGAAAAAAAAGATTGCATTGGGGTATGGATTGCGGTTAGCTTGTAGCGGTGGGGTGGGGTGAAAATCGTCGGTTCTCGATTGTTTTTTGTGTCATTACTTGAGAGTTGCATGTTGGTCTAATCTTTTTTGCGTTTTAAATCGGATCATATTAGAAGACGGTATTTAATTATTCAGGCGCGAGGCGTTGTGTTGTGCATGGCGCGTTGGTGCTTGTCTTTGCGGAAAGGCTCGCCATGGATTTGCGGTCTAAGGCCAAGTGGTGGTCGGTGGTATCAGATGAGGGAGAAGGTAGCAGCGGTGGGGCGGGGGAGATTCGATGTGAGCTTTGCCCCAAGCGATGTGTGATTGTGGCGGGTGATCGGGGGGCGTGTTATGTGCGTAAAAATGTGGGGGGAGAAATGGTGGCCGAATCTTATGGGTGGGGGGCATCGTTTCGTGTTGATCCGATTGAGAAAAAGCCGTTGTATCATTTTTTACCCGGGACGCCTGTGCTGTCTTTTGGGGGGGCGGGTTGTAATTTGAGTTGTGATTATTGCATTCATAGCGTCGCGGGTGTTGCTGGGGAAATGCTTGATCGCTCAGCGTATGTTTCAGCTGAGGATGTGGTGCAGATGGCCATCAGTCGAGGCTGCCGTTCCATCGCTTTTACGGATAATGATCCGATTGTTTTTGCAGAGTATGTGATTGATATTGCGAGGCTGGCGCGAGAGAAAGGGATTAAAACCGTCGTGGTGAGCAGCGGATATATTTCAGGTCAAGCCAGGGCGGCGTTCTTTCATTATATTGATGCTGCCAATATCGATCTCAAAGGTTTTGATGATGCGTTTTATGAGAGCGTCGTAGGTGGGCGTTTGCAGCCTGTGCTTAACACGCTGCGGTATTTGAAATGCGAGACGGATATTTGGTTTGAGCTGACGTATCTTTTATTGACGGGGAAAAATGATGATGCTGAGGTTTTGCGCAGGATGTGTGAGTGGATTTTGTTGAACCTTGGCGATGAGGTGCCGTTGCATTTTACAGCTTATCATCCTCGGGCATTGGTTAAAGGCGATCTGGTTCCGACGCATCACGAAGGGCTCATTGATGCGCGGGATTTGGCGCTAAGCATTGGCTTAAAATATGTGTATTTGGGTAATGTTTACGATGAGCCTCGGGAGACGACTTATTGCCCATCGTGTCGCAAAGCACTGGTCAGGCGCAATTGGTTTAAGGTGGGTGGTTATGATTTAAATAAAGGCTGTTGCGATATTTGTGGGTGCAGCATCGCTGGTGTTTATGAGCAAGGCAAAGGTGATTGGGGACGCAAGAGTTTGCCGCTGAAGGTGATCCCGAATTTAGGTGCTTAAAAGGTTTTGGATGAACACAAAGTAAGCACAACAAAAGCCTACGGATAAGGTAGGCTTTTGTTGTATTTTTGGTGATTTTTTTTTAGAGTCTGATTGTATTTGTATCTGTTTTTTTAGATTTTTTGGTGGGGGGATTGAATTGGATATTGAGTGATTTTTCTAGGTTTCTCACTTTTTTCTGTAATTCTGGCGAGAGCTTTTGATAGTCTTTGAGTTGATTTAGTGGCCCGTTGTATAGTATTTTCCCGGCACGGTTTTTGATTTTGACATGTTTGCCTTGGTTGGTGACGGTGAGGGTGAGGGTGTGTTTGTCGTCCGTGCGTGATGCGGTGGCGGAAAACCCGCTTTCGGCGATAATGTTAGCGCCTCGGGGGATACGGAAGTCTTCGTCGAATTTTTGGAGTAGTTGGCCTAGGCGTTTATCAAATAATGCCGGGTCGATCTGACGCTTTTGCATGTCTGCATTAAATGTTTTGGGGTTGAGCAGTTGGAGTTGTTGTGCCATTTGCAAACGTAGGTTTTTCAATCGTTTGTCGTTTTGTTGGAAGCGTTTTTTGAGCTGATGGTGGGTGAGTTGGTGGTTAACTTCTTTTTTTAATATCGGTGGCAGTTTTTCTTGTTGGGCGGGTGTGGCGATGGGTCCATCAAAGATTGTTTTTTTAGGAGTTTTAGATTTTAAATCATAGGCTTTGAGGAAAGGACGGTCGTTGATCCAGATATAGGTTAGGAGATAGCGGTCTTTGAATGTTTTGGTGAGAGTGGGAGGCTGGGGATGCCTGGTGATTCTTTGGGTCTGTTTGAGGGTTGCATGGAGGGTCATTTTTTTATGATCGCGGATGATGGTTAGTTTGATTTTATCGTTATTTTTATGGCTTCGGATGAGGATACCGATTTGTTTGGAAGAGACGATGTGTTGGTCATCGATCATGAGGAGTATATCATTTTTTTTGAGACCGGCTTTGTGTGCAGGGGATTTGGGTGCCACGAGCTGTATGACTTGCCCAAAGCCTTGATGGAGTTTGTGCTGGGTGGTCATTTCTGGGCTAAGATTGCCAGAGATAATACCTAGATAGGTGACAAGGACGTATTGGATGGCGTTAGAGATCATCATGATAAGAGCTCCTAAAAATAGTGGTGTGATCGGGTGGGATGATACGATCAATTGCCCTAGATGTTTCGGTGTTAGTTATATTCAACGGGGACGTAGATTTGTTGGTCCCTACGGATTTCTAGCGTTGTTTTGGCTTTATTTTTTTTGTCTTGAATGTGTACAATTTCTTGCGTGGTTTGGTTGATGAGCCTGAATTGTCTGTGGTTTAGGCGGACCACGCCGTGGTCGGTTTGTTGGGAGAAGGTTTGGTTTGATTCTACGACTGCGTTAGCATAGACGGGTTTGATTTGGCTATTGTGTGGCAGCTGGTTTTGGGGTGCGAATTGGATAAATAGAGTGATGGCGATGGAGGCGGCTGCGGCGGAAGTGAGGATGGCCCATCTTAGGCGTTTTGCTTTGGCTGCGGGGCGGTTGATGGCGTGTATGCGTTGATCTAAAAAGGGGCTTGGCTTTCTTAGCCTTTGGTTGGCGATGAGGCTTTCAAGCTCTAAGAAGTCTTGGCTTTCTTGTTTGTTTTGGGATTGATTCATATTTGAGCCTCAAGTATGTCTTTGAGTTTGGCTAATGTTCTGCGATATCGCGATGCCACAGTGGCCAAGGGTTGATCGTTGGCCTGTGCGATCTGTTCGAAGGTGAGCTGTCCGTAAATTTTCATGATGATGACCTGTTTCTCATGGCTAGGCAGCTGGGTAATGGCATCCTGCAAGCGTTGATCTCGTTCCGATATCTCCAGCATTTGCTGGGGAGCCATTGCGTCGGACTCAAAAATCATCGCCTCTGGCATCTGTGCGTGCTTACGCTTCCTAATTTTGTCGATCGCGGCATTTCTAACACACGCGTAAACGTAAGCCACATAATCGCCTGTGGGCTCGCGCTTAGTCCGAAAAATACGGGTAAATGCATCGTGAACAGCATCTTCGGCTTGGTCGGGGCGCCTAGTAACTGAAAGAGCAAGTGCGTATAAACCTTGTTTGTGTTCTTTGTATACACGTTCAAAATCTAAGGGCGTTGCTGGATTCAAATTACCAAGGTTCCTCTGGAGATAACACGTTGATGCTATTGTTTTTGTTCAAATCAGGCGTGAGAATATGAATTTATCGATTGCTTATCGTTATTATCGTTTTATTTTAATCTAAGAATGAGGGGGTGATTACTTTTAAAAGCGGTTTGATGGGAGATATTGGGTGGTTTTGCTGTGGGGGCGTTTGCCTGGGGATTTGAAATTTTTTGATGCCGGTGGATTTATTTTAAACAATTTATTTTATTAATGCTTATTTGCGTGAGACTTAAGTGTTGTGTTTTACGTATGAAGTTACGTTGTCGGTTGTCGGGTTTGTGATTGTGTTAGTTCCCCTTGTGGGCTCATGGGACCGTTTGGATAGCGGTCCCATGAGTTGGGGTCTTTTTTGTGTTTTTATTTGAGTTCTTTGATTTTGATATTTCGCCAAGCGATTTTGAGTCCTGCTTTTTTGTGTCTATGTACTTGTAGTCCGATGAATCCGGTTTTGTATCCGATGGGGTTTGTTTCGGTGAAGTCTGCTGCGGGTACGCCGTTGATCCATGTTTGGATGCGGTTGCCTTGGCATTTGATTTTGTAGTGGTTCCATTGGTTTTGTTTGAATGCTTTTTGTGCGGGTTTATTTTTGTCTAGTTTGAATAGCCATCCTCTGCGTGCTTCTTCGTAGATGCCTGCTGACCATGCTCTGGGTGAGGGGTCGATTTCGATTTGGTAGCCGTGTACTTGTCCGTTGCGGTGTGCGGGGTCTGAGTTTGATCTGATTTGTATGCCTGAGTTTAGTTTTGGGTCTACTTTGTATTCGAGTTCTAGGATGAAGTTGTCGTAGTGTTTTTCTGTGGTGAGGAATGAGTTGGGTGTATTTTTGACTGTTTTCCCGATGATTTGATTGTTTTTGATGGTGTATTGTGCTTTTCCACCTCGTTGGTCCCATCCGGTGAAGTCTTTGCCGTTGAAGAGTGAGACGAAGCCTTGGTCTTGGTTGGCTTGTGCGTTGGGTGTGAGGTCTGATTTTGGCCAAGTGATTGAGATGGCCAAGTATGCGAGGAGCATAGCGGGTAGGGTGGTGGCGATGATTTTGTTTAATTTCATGGTGTAGCCTTTCTTGTTATTTTTTAACGTTAATCATGGTGTTAGAACCGATGGAATTGTATCATATGAGACGTTTTTTGTCGCGGGGTTATGCGGGGATTGGTTTGTTTGGTGGTATTTGGGTTGGGGTTGATTTTACTTAAAGTTGGGTGTTTGGTGTGGTGTGTGTGGGTTGGGGGTGATTGTTTTTGTCAAATAAGTTGCATTAAAAATTGGCCAATTGGATTGTTTTTGGGCGATATAGAATAGACTGGCTGGTTATGCTGGCTGGGGGCGTTGTTTTTTTCTTGTTGATGATGGGTGTGGTTTTGTTGTGTGTGTGGTTTTGTGTGAAGGAAGATGATGGTTGAATTTGAAGGCGCTAAGGATCGTGAGGAGGGCGGGGCGTTGGCTGCTCGGCTATTGCCTTGGCTGATTTCTTTGGGTGCGCATGGGGTTTTGGTGGTTTTGATGGTGATGTTTTATGTGGCTTATCGGGTTTTGGAGGAGAAGAAGGAGATTGTTTTTCCTAGCACGGCGCTGGTGGATGAGCCTAATATGGATTTGGTTAAGATTAAGCTGAAGGGGCGGAGCAGTCAGCGGAAGAATCGTGTGAAGATTCAGCGTGAGGATTCTGTGGATCGTGCGATTGATCATAAGGTGAGTGATATTTTGGGGCTTGGTGGCGGTTCGACTTCTAAATTTAGCCCTTTTGGCAAGAGCGTGGGTGGGAGTGATTATGTGAAATTTATGGGTGGCTCGGGGGGCAATGCGCGTGAGATTGTTTATATTATAGATGCATCGGGTTCGCTGATTGATAATTTGCCTCGTGTGATTGAGGAGTTGAAGGATTCGATTCGGGGTTTGAATGGTGAGAAGCAGCGTTATAGCGTTATTTTTTTTCAGGAGGGCAAGGCTATTGAGATTTTGCCTCGTGGGTTATTGAAAGCTACGCGGGGGGTGCGCTTGAAGCGTTTTAGGTGGTTGGACAGTGATGCGGTGACGCCTGGGGGTCGGGGTAAGTTGTTAAATGCTATTGCGCATGGTTTTAAGTTATTGCGTGTGAATAAAGCGAAGAAGCCTTTGGTTTTTATTTTGACGGATAATATTACTGGGCAGGGGAAATGGGAAATTGAACAGAAGAAATTGCTGGGCGAGATTCGGCGTTTAAATGTGGATGGGGTTAAGATCAATACGATTCAATTTTATGAGCCTGACCCTTTGGTGGGGCAGGGGATGGCGCCTACGCTGAAGCTGATTGCTGAGCAGAGCGGTGGGACTTATACGGAAAAGCTTGGGCGGGATATTGAATTGAATTGAAGTGATGGGATTGTTAGGCGGTGGTGTTTGGGATTCATTTTAGGAAAAGGAAATATTATGTTTTTGTTAAAAAGATATTCTGGCTTTGGTATGGGTGCGGGGTTGATGGCGCTGATGCTGTGTGTGAGTTTGAGCGTTAATGCTTATGGTGCTGCGGGTGATGGGGGCGGTGGTGGTGAGGTGCAGGGTGAGGGTCAGACTTTTGCGGAGGCTTTTTTGTATGCTGAGGGTGAGATTGTGGGGACGGCGGTGATTTGGTTTTTGATTTTATTATCTTTTGTGAATGTGGGTGTGATGATTTGGCTTTATTTACAGAATCGGCGTAAGCAGATGATTCCGGCGGAGACGCAGGAAAAGATATCGTATTTGTTGAGTCAGAAATTGTATGATCAGGCGATTGCTCATGCGCGATCTGATTCGTCTTATTTGGGTAAGGTGGTGTATGGGGGTTTGATCGAGGCGATGAATGGTTATGGGGCGATGGAGCGGGGTGTTGAGGAGGTTTCTGATATGGAGACGACTAAGCAGTTGAGGCGGATTGAGGTTTTGAATGTGATGGGCAATATTGCGCCGATGATCGGATTGTTGGGGACGGTTTATGGGATGATTCGTGCTTTTCAGAAATTGGTTGAGTCTGGAGGTAAGGCTGATACGTCTCAGCTTGCTGGTGGTATTTCTACGGCGCTGGTGACGACGTGTTGGGGTTTGGTTGTGGCGATTCCTGCGCTGGCTGGCTATGCTTTGATTCGTAATAATATTGATGCGCTTAGTAGTGAGGGTTTGGTGGTTGCGGAGGGTATGATTAAGCCGTTTAAGCCGATGGGTCAGCAGGCTGGGGGGCTTGGGGGTGCTGGGGTGGGTGATGTTGCGGGTGCGAATGGGGGCGGATCTGGTGAGGTTGAATCGGGGAAGCCTAATCCGGATGAGGTGGTGTGATTGGGGTTGTTTTTTTGTTTTGATTTTATGTTTTAGGTTTTAGGTTTGAAGGGATGATTTGATGAGTCATATTTACCAGCGCGGGACGGTTAGCCCGGAGATCAATATGACGCCTTTGATTGATGTGACTTTTTTGTTGATCATTTTTTTCATGTTGGTGAATAATATTATCGCGGAGGAGACTGTGGAGATGGTGGTGCCTAAGTTGTCGGAGTCTCAGTCTGTGGAGGTGGGTGATATTAAGCGGTTGGTGATTAACATTCGGCCTGCTGCTTATGATGGTTCTCGTTTGCGGGGCGGGAATTTTTTGAGGTATGCTGGTGGTGGGGAGGCGCTGGAGGTGCAGGTGGGTCAGGGTAAGCATTTTGATTTGTCGGAGATGGATGAGTTGGTGGAGGAGCTTGTGAAGAGTAAGGAAGCTGCTGCGGATGAGGGTGAGCGGATAGAGATTTTGTTGCGTGCTGATGGTGCGCTGCGATATGATCAGATTGAGCCTGTGATCGGTGCGGTGAGTCGGGCTGGTATTGGTGTGTTGAATTTGGTTGCGTTTTTGCCGAACGAGGGGCCGGCGGGGGATGGGTTGGCTAAGGAGGGCGTAGGCGATGGTGAATAAAGAGGAAGTATCGGCGGGGCTTGGGGGTGGGCTTGACGCCGAGATTGGTAGCGGTGGTGATGTGGGCGGAGTGGGTGGTGGTGTTTTTGTTAGGCGGCTAACTGATGAGGAGACTGTGCATCATCGGGGTCGGGCTAAGCGCCATAAGCGGGGGATTCGTTCTGCGAAGATTGGTTTGAATCTGACTTCGATGATTGATATTATTTTTTTGCTTTTGATTTATTTTGTGGTGACTGCATCTTTTACTCAGGGGGAGGGGGTTTTGATTGCGCGGTTGCCTGAGGGGACGGGGCAGTCGAGTGTTGATGTGGTGCCTGCGAGTAAGTTGTATATTTATGTGAGTGATGCTGGGGATGCGGGTTTTCGTTTGCGTGTGGGTTTAGAGGGTAGCCGAGTGCGTGATGAGCCTGTGGATTTTGAGGGATTGTATCGTGCGTTGAAGGGTAAGATGGTGGATGATGAGACGAATACGGGTATTTATGATGCTAAGCGTACGCCTGTGGTGATTCAGCCTAGCGGTGGTGTGCGCTGGCAGCATGTGCTGAATGCTTATAACGCGGCGATTCGTGCGAAGTTTGAGCAGGTTGCGTTTGGTAAATATAAGCGTTGATTTTTTAGGGTGGCGTGTGGGATGCGGGGTGGGATGTGGGGTGGGATGGAATTTTGTTTTTTTGTGATTGGTTTTGTTTTGGGGCTATTTTGGAGAGCGCTGATGGGTTGTTTGAATTTGGGTTGTGCGAGGATGGTTTTGCGGGGCTTGTTTTTTTGTAGTTTATTTTGGAGTGTGGTTGCGTTTGGTGGTGGGGTTGGTGTTGGTGGTCTGAAGGATATTATGGCGCTGGAGAAGAAGTCGGATGCTTATTTTTTGGCGGGTCGGGATGTG
>CAZSSX010000051.1:0-11887 GCA_964609545.1 uncultured Phycisphaeraceae bacterium
GCCTTGCGCCATTTCATAAAGCGGGGCTAGGGCTTGTTCTAGCTCTTGATTTCCCCGTGCATACTGGATGCATCGCGCGTAGGCGCTGACTTTTAGTGTGATTTCATTGATGACTTGGGGGATAATCGTGGGGATGTCTACAAAATGAAAGAAGGTGGCGTTATGGGTGTATGTGCCTGGCATTTCGGGCAGATCAAAATCAACTAAAATTTGGGTCAAAGCTGAGGCGTCTTCGATGTTTTGGGCTTGCATCGCTTTTAAATCCTCAAATGCTGCGTGACTTTTCACATCGACATAAGGCCTAGATTGGAGGAAATGAGACAATAATGAGCGTGACTCACTATTGAGCAGTGCGTTGATTTCTTTTGCCAGAGCGTGTGGATTGGTCATTTTTAATATCTTTCATCGGCCCCCCGTATGGCTTAATGCTTGGCCTGTGTGGGGGTATGCTTTTTTTGGGAAACAGGCTGATGCTCGATTTGCTGGGCGGCTTGCTGAACCTGGGCGGGCTGCGAGACGGTGGGCGCCAATTTTCCCGAATCAACAATCGCACCCATGAAGAAATCGGGATTAAAGCCAGAGATCACGATAAAGAAACTCATCAGCGCGATTAGGCTGGTCGATGCTGGTTTTAAGGTGATTGGCCCTTGTTGCTGTGGATCCTTTTTGAATACCGCAAATGCTAAGGGTTTGATGTAATAGAAAAGGCTGATCAATGTGTTGATTAGGAGCATGGTGATGATGAATAGCCCGCCGGCTTCGTTGCCGTCGAATGATCCGAAGAGATAGAATTTGGCCATGAAGCCGCCTAGGCCGGGCAAGCCGAATAAGCTGAGCAAGCAGAGGCCAAAGAGGCAGGCCAAGATGGGGCTGCGTTTGATTAGGCCTTGAACATTTTTGAGTTCTTCGCCGCCTGTGTGCTTTTTAATCAGTGCGACACAGGTAAAGGCTCCGAGATTCATAAACATATAGACGAGCATGTAAAATAGGATGGCAGACTCTGCGGGTACTTTTACATTTTTATCCGCGACGGCTAATAGCGCGGCGCAAGAGATCATAAATCCGGCGTGCGAGATCGAGCTAAAGGCGAGCATTCGCTTGAGATTGGTTTGTTTCAATGCGGCCAAGTTGCCTACAAATGCGGTGATCACGCCTACGATGGCGACGCCTGTGGCTAGGCCGTTGAATGTTGCGCCTTGGATGGCGCCGAATGAGCCCATGAATCTCACGAGCAGACAGATGGCTCCGCCTTTGGATGCCACGGATAAAAATGTGGTGATGACCGTGGGTGCGGCTTGGAAGACATCTGGACACCAGAAATGCAGGGGTGCGGCAGAGAGTTTGAAGAGTAATCCCGAAATGGTTCCGGCCAAGCCGATGGCAAGCATGGGTGAGATACCGTTGGCGGCGTGTGCTGCGATTTCCCCGAAATATAATGATCCGGTGGCGGTGTAAACTAAGGACATGCCGTAGATCATGACCGCGCTTGATGCCGATCCGAAGACGAGGTATTTCATGGCGCCTTCTGAGCCTAGCTTGGTTTTTTTCTTAAATCCGGCCAATGCGTAGGATGGCATTGAAGCGGTTTCCATGGCGACAAACATCATCAATAATGAGTTGGCCGAGGCCATGAGCGACATGCCGATGGTGGCGCCTAGGATGAGACAAAGGAAATCGGGGGTATCGTTTAGTTTGGTGTCTTGGCGGCCTGTGTGCCACCACATATAAATGACCAGCGCGGTGAAGGTGTAGAGGATGAGTTTGAAATACCTGCTAAAGCCATCGATCATGAGGTGGCCCGAGAAGGCTAAATGCGGCTGAGTGAGCGGGTTATAAATACACGCCAGGGCGACGATGAGTCCTGCTACGGTTACGCCCGCTGCTGCTGCGGCATTTTTCTTACCAAACAAGGGCACAATAAGAACCAGACACATCGCGATGACAAGCCATATCTCGCTTGAAATAAACGAGGCATCGGTGAAGACGGCTGTCTTCCAATCTGCTTCGTTGAATTGAAGTAAATTTTTAGCTGCTAAGATATTCACATTAATTCCTGAGTCTCTAGGGTGGTTTCACAAGTGAGCCACCAGCTGTCAATGCTGCATCTTCGATGAGCAGTGCTTGTATTGGGTTACCATCACGCCCCTATCGAGGCAGCGAAAATCTTGAATAAGCCTGCGACGGTGTTGTCCGTGAGGCTAAATACCAATGCGGGGAATATGCCAAACACGATGGCCAAAATACCTAGTGAAACCATGATGACGTTTTCACGAGTGGTCACGGGTTTGAAGGATGCGTATTCTTCTTTGGGCTGTCCCATGTAGACACGCTGAATCATCCATAAGATGTAGGCAGCGGTGAGGACGACGCCGGTGGCGGCGATAATGCCCAATACCCAGACAGATGTGGGATTGCTGGCACCCACGCCGTCGGATGCTTTGAAGACGCCTAGGAACACCATAATCTCACCGATGAAACCGCAGAGACCTGGCAAGCCAAGGCCGGCGAAAAATCCAACCATCGACCAACCGCCATAGTTAGGCCAGTGTAAGCCCAGACCTTTGAAAGAACTCATATCTCGACGATGGGCTCTTTCGTACACGACGCCGACGAGGAAGAACATCAGGGCTGATCCGATGCCATGGCCGATCATTTGATAGTACGCGCCGTTGAATGCTGTTTCGTTCATGACCGCTAGGCCTAGGGTGACAAATCCCATGTGTGATACTGATGAGTAGGCGACGAGTTTTTTCCAGTCGCATTCCGCGTTGAGGTGTTGTGCTAGGGCACAGAACGCGCCATAAACAATTGCCAAGACACCTAATGCCGCCACGGGATACCAGAAGAGCGCGGCTGCATCTGGGAAAAAGGGGTACGTGATACGCATCAATGCGTAGCCACCCATTTTAAGCAAGACACCTGCTAGGATCATGGAGATGGGTGTGGGGGCTTGGACGTGTGCATCGGGTAGCCAGGTGTGGAAGGGTACCGCGGGTAATTTGACCATAAAGGCGATGAGTGTGAGCCAAAACGCGGCTTGGGCAAATGCCCAGTGCGGGCCGTCTTGTGCAAATAATGCTCTGACTTGTTCTGATTGTAGGGAGACGGTGTCTTTCATGGATGTAACCATCGCCCATGTGTTGGTTCCGCCGTTGGCTTCTCCGGTGAAGAAATAGAGGCCCATCATGGTGATGAGGAGACAGATTGAGCCGGCGAGTGTGTATAGGAAGAATTTGATTGCTGCGTATTCGCGTCTTGGCCCGCCCCAGATTCCGATGAGGAAGTACATGGGTAGGAGTGAGATTTCGAAGAATACATAGAAGAGGATCATGTCTAGCGATAGGAATACGCCTAGCATGCCCGAGAGTAGCATGAGATAAAGCGCCATGAACATGTTCACGTTTTTCTCTATGGAAAACGCTGCTAAGACGACTAAGATACTCACACCTGTGGAGAGGATGACTAGGGGCATTGAGATGCCATCCACGCCTGTGCGGAAATACACATTGAGATGTTTAATCCATAGTGCGCTGTATTCAAATTGCACCGCGCCGGCGCCGCCGACGGCGTCCACCTGCGAGCTATAATAAGCCCAGCCGACGATTGCACTGACGGCAAATGTCACAATGGAGGTAAACAGCGCGATGTATCTAGCATTTTCTTTACGCGTCTGAAAAAGACAACCTATTGCGCCAAGTAGTGGTAGAAAGATCATTAAAACAATTAAATTTTCCATTAATCAAATCCCAATTAGGGTTTATAATTCGCAACATCGGTGATGCTGCATTCATTTTAAAAATACGTCCGCCCCTCCCCGACACCCCCGCCGTTCCCACCGCCTTGCCCTTTGGCTTACTTATTTATCCGCTGTTATGCACGATCGAAATAATGGTGATCAAGACGACCGCTAGGGCTGCGCCAGAAAGCATCAATAAGACGTAGCCTCTGATTTTTCCTGTTTGTGCGGTTTTAACCATAGTGCCCATATTTTGTGCGGCATTGGCGGCTTGATTGACTAGGCCATCTACCACGACTTTATCGTTTTTGTCGATGACCATGGAGGCGCCACGGGTGAGTGATGCGGCTAGTTTCACCAGCCCATCGAGGATGTAAGTATCGATCCAGCCGCTGATGGCGCCAACGACTTTGGCGATGCCCACCGCGAAATTATCAAAGAGTTGGTCGAAGTAAAATTTGTTATACGCCAAGGTGTAGCACTGCTTAATTCCGGGGATTTTGACAATTTTGGAGCTAATAGTGAAGCCATCTTTATAGAAATACCAGCCTGTGAACAGAGCTAGCAGTGATGCTAGGCCGTGCAGCAAGTAGCTGTGTGTCTGATGCATGCCTGTGGATTCTTCGAGGACATCCACTGCTTGGGCGTGCTGATAAACGGCACCGAGTTCTTGAGTGGGGACGATCATATCTTTGACCAGGACATAGCCTATGATCACCGAGACAGACACTAGGACCAGCTGTGGGATCCACATGGTGCGGGGCGCTTCGTGTAGGTGGTCGTAAATTTTTTGATTGCGGGGCTTACCTAAGAAGGTTAATGCGAAGGAACGCATCATATAGAATGGAGTTACGTAGGCGATTAAAACGGGGCCGAACCAAAATAGCCATGCCCAATCATATCCGCCTTGCCCCATGGCGTGACCATAGTTGATGGCGCCTGCGATGATTCCATCTTTGGAGAAAAATGCGCTAAAGGCGATGCTGCTGGTCCATGGGATGGAGACGCCCGCGATAGAAAGGGTTGCGATGAGATAAGCCCAGCCTGTCATGGGCATTTTTTTCCAGAACCCGCCGTACTCTTTCATGTCTTGTTCATGGTGAGCACAGAGAATGACCGAGCCTGAGCATTGGAATAGGCAGCATTTGAAGAAAGCGTGGGTAAAGAGATGGAATAATGCGAAGGTGTATGCGCCTGTGCCGATGCCTACGATCATGTATCCCAGCTGTGAGAGGGTGGAGTAGGCGAGGACTTTTTTGATGTCGGTGACACACATGGCGATGAGCGATGGCATGACCAATGTGATTAAGCCGATGGTGGTGATAAAGAGTCTGGCGCCTGGAGTGAAGACGGGGAAGAGCCTGCTGGACATGTAAACGCCTGCTGCGACCATGGTTGCGGAATGAACGATTGATGAAACGGGCGTTGGGCCTTCCATTGCATCGGGCAACCAAGTGTGTAGTGGGAATTGTGCTGATTTACCCATTGCGCCGAAGAATAAGCCGATGCCCGCGGCGGTTAGCCACATGGGTGGATTTGAGATTGAATAGGCTACGTCCGAAGCCAATGTGCCGGCGGCATGTGCGGCGATGGTTTCGTTGGCTAGAACGGTGTTGAGCTGTCCCCAGATTGAGACGATTTTTTCGCCGGCGTAATCAATGCCCTCGGTGCCGGGCAGGAGGACGTGTCCGCTGAGTTTTACAAACATAATGCCAAAGCCGACGATGAAGCCTAGGTCGCCTACTCGGTTCATGACAAAGGCTTTTTTACAGGCCAATTGTGGGCCTTCTTTTTCATCGTTCCAGAAGCCGATCAATAGGTAAGAGGCTAGGCCGACCAGTTCCCAGAAAACAAAGAGCTGTAAGAGTGAGTTGCTCAGTACGATGCCTAGCATCGAAAAAGTGAAAAAGGAAAGGTAGCAGAAGAATCGTGAGAATTTTTTGTCGCCGTCCATATATCCGACGGAATAGATTAGCACCATGGTGGCGATGAAAGTGACCATTGAAAACATGGTGACGGTGACCGAGTCCACAAAGGCGCCGATCTGTAGATATTCCCCGCCGCCGATGGGCAGCCAATCGATGGCTGCGAAAAGCCGAGCCTGCTCTGGAGGTAGGCTTCTAAGCATGCAGTAGGCGGTGAAGGAGCAGACAAAAGCGGCTGCCATCGCTCCGACGGATCCCCATGCGCTGAGCTTCTTGCCTAGTTTGTTTTTACCCAAAAACAGCACCACAATCGCGGAGGCTAGCGGTATAAATAAAGCAGTTGTCAGTAAGGTTATGATATTATCCATTAATGTTTCAAATCCATCTAGGTGTCGTTAACAGTCAAATACCGATCGTGAGTATCAATGCAAAAAAGCTAGCCTTTGAGTTGTTCGGCTTTTTCAACATCCACCGAAGCGAAATTATTGTAGTAATTCAAGATAATGGCTAAGCCTATTGCCGCTTCTGCGGCGGCAATGACGACGATAAAGATGCCAAAGGCCAAGCCATCTAATTTCTGGCTATAATAAAAATTCCAGGAGGCGACGAAGTTGATTGCCGCGGCGTTGATCATCAATTCGATGCCGATCAGAATCGCGATGGCGTTGCGTTTGGTGAGAATGGTTGAGATGCCGGCAGCGAAAACGATAAAGGAAAGGACCATGTAGTGCATGGGACCGATATCAAGGACGACGTTTTTAGCTAATAAGATGTTGATCACTATATTCATATCCTAATCAAAAAATCAGTCATCGATACCCGCACGACGCCTAGCCATGAAGGCTGCGCCGATCATGACGGCTAATAATAGCACGGCGGCCAATTCAAAGATAATTAAGTTTTGGGTTAAAAAGTTAATTCCAATTTTTCGCACTTGTTCTTTGGCTAGTTCATCTGTTGACCCCACACGCTGCGGGGGCATCTTGGAATTGACTCTGGCCAAGAATAGCATGGCAAAAAGCAGGATGCTCAGGCCCACGCCTACAAATTTTTCCCACGTTTTGACGCGTAGGGTGAGCTTTGGATTTTTACTGGTGAGCATGACGCCGAAGACGATTAAGATAAGTGTGCCGCCTGCGTAAACAATTAGTTGTACCGCTGCCAAGACTTCTGCGCTTAGCATAAAGTAAAGGCCTGCTACACCCAGTAATGAAAAAAGTAAGTATAAGCTCATGCGAACGATATTTTGGCTAAAGACGATGGTCCATGCGCTAATGGCGGTTAAGCCTGCGAAGACAAACCAAAGTAAGGGTTCTACATTGGTGCTGGTATCCAAATTATTTGTAACTTGTTGTGCGAGTGTGATCACCAAACTAGGTCCCTATCCGCTATGGCTTAGAAGACAAAACTAACACGTCGGCCAAGCTCTAAACACTGTCATGGCCAACAATGACTTATGCTAACAAAGGATATCTGTAGCACGTGCGATGGTCAATTTCAGTAAACGCCAAAATCACCGATTAACCGTCATTTATCCACATTGATTAAAAAGGCATGCCTGTAATTTTTGCTTCAAAGACTAGGTTTCCTTCGACAACGCCTTGCACGCCACAGATAAAACGGCGTTTTTTAAATTGAATTTCTTGTCCTAGGATATATAGTTTATCGCCTGGTTTGACCTGCCCGCGGAATTTGACCGCGTCCACGCCTGAAAAGCCTAGGAACTCGATTTCTGGAGCGCGTTTGATGGCCATAAAAGAGGCCAATTGTGCGGCGGCTTCGATCATCAGTACGCCGGGGAAAATGGGTCTGCCGGGGATGTGGCCTGGTACCCAAAATTCTTGATCATGGGTTTCTTTGCACGCGACGGTTTGTGAATAATTTTGATCTGTCCAGACGATGCGATCAATCAATCGCATGTCGCCTCGATGGGGATTGATCTTCTCGATGGCTGCGACGTCAAACGCCGTGGCGTCTAAGTCAATTTTGGCTAGATCAAATAATAAACGGGGTGCCATACAACTACCAGACCTTCTCTATAAAGCAATGAACGCTACAATCAACGAACATTCCGTGCGGGTTAAAGCTCAACCACTGCCGCCCTTGACCACAATAAATAAAAAAAGGCCCCAGATGAATTTTCATCATCTGGGGCGTATTTTGCGTTAATTATTCGCCGTCGCGACTTTCCAGAACAAGTTTTCGAAGCTCCTGAGCGGCATTCTTCACGTCCTGCATCGATTTACGCACACGCGTACCGGCTGCTTTATTGCCGCCAGCGGCTTTGCGAACGTCGTCATCAATAGATTCGATAAGCTTTTTTAAGGATTCGTAGCATTCAATCATGGGTATAAACTCCCTTTTTCTCTGTTAGAGGGTAAGAAAACTGTACTATATATTAATCCAAATCCTAACGCATTTACCGCCAAGGGGCAACGCCAGGGCCGTTGAATCTCTTTTTTACACCTCGGAACGCACACTAATCCACAAAAATTCGCGGGTTGACGACCGATAACATCCAATAACAACCCCGCTCACCAGTGATTCAATCATTCACCCGATAACAAAAAGAACAAGCAGCCCCTCCGTACCGCGGAGAAAAAGACTAACACTTGAATTCAAGGTATAATCTCTCCTCAACGCTCCGGCCCATTCACACACTGGCTGATGTTTTTTTATTCCCGAAAACAAATTAGATAAAAGATATAAAGCGACACTTCATTATGGAAATTATTATTTGTGGCGCCGGCACCGTCGGAAAAAACGTCGCGCAACAATTCGACACCCAAGGCCACGATGTGACGATCATCGACTTAGATCAAGAAAAGCTCAATGCACTTGAGCAGACGCTGGATATCCGAACGCTCCAAGGCTCTGGGACAGACGCCACGGTGTTGCGCGATGCCGGATGCCACACGGCTGATATTTTCATAGGCGCTACGAATATCGACGAAATCAATATGCTTGCCTGCAACTTCGCCAAGCAAGTGGGGGCCAATAAAACCATCGCTCGGATACATCACGGCACCTACTTCGAGGAGCGGGGGCTGAACTACGCAAGACATTTGAACATCGATAAATTTATATGCCCGGAATATGCCACCGCGGTGGCCATCGCGCAAACATTGAGAAACCCCGGGGCATTGGCGGTCGAGCGATTTGCGCGCGGCATGATTGAAATGCAACAACTTAAAGTCACTGAAAAGACCAAAGCGGTGGGCCAACAACTTAAAAATCTCAAGCTGCCTGGCAATGCCAAGCTTGCCTCGATCGAGCGCAGCGGGACCTCGTTTATACCCGATGGGAACACGATCATACATGCCCAAGACATCGTCACGCTTATCGGGGAAACGATTGGATTTGAAAAAGCGCTGAAGCAACTACAGGCGGGTAGTGGTAAACAAAAAAAAATCATGATCATCGGCGACACGCCTTTGGCTGTTTGGCTGTGTCGAGCATTGCGCTCTCGGACTTTTTCGGTGAGGCTTTATGTGCCTAATAATCCCAAGCGGGCTGAGGAACTTTCTAATAAGCTTGACTGGGTCACGGTGCTGACCATCGACGCGGCAGACCCCAACGCGTTTGCCGATGAACGGATTAGCATCGTCGATGCTTTTGTCGCGGTCACCGATGACGAGGAGCACAATATTCTCGTGGCTGCCAATGCAAAAAGCTTGGGCAGTAAAAAATCCATCGCGGTCTTGCATCAAGCGACTTACCAGCATCTGATCAAAAATGTGGGCATCGATAAATCTTTTAGCCCGCGCGACACTGCTTTTAATCAGATACAAAACACGCTTGATGATCGTCCTATTAAGAAGATGGCGAGCTTAGCGGTGGGCATCGCCGACGTCTACGAGCTTCGGGTTGGGGCCTCTGCCAAGCAGCTTATCGGGCATGAGCTTTGGCAAATTACTTTTCCGCCTAAGACACTGATTGCTGCCATTCAGCGAGGCATTAAAGTGCGCGTGCCCATCGCGACGGATATCATCGAGGAAAACGATACGCTTGTGGTGATCTGTCCCGAAGCATCAATCAAGCAGCTTAAAAAACTCATCAGCAACTAATCCTTACAAAGAAACCCGCGCCAAGCATCATGAATATACGCTACGTCATCAAACAATTAGGGCTTCTGCTCATCGTCCTCTCGGTGGCGATCCTTACCGTAGCGATCTGGTCGCTTTGGCAAGGATATGCTTACCAATTGCAATCGCAATCTGATGCGGGATTCGCATTGCTCACCACGGTTAGCATCAGCGTTTCCATCGGCCTCATCTGCTATTTGGCGGGGAAAAGGGGTGATGATTATCTGGGTAAAAAAGAGGCATTATTGCTGGTTGCGCTGGCCTGGATCATCGGGGCAGCGATCAGCGCAATGCCTTATTACCTTTGGGCCAACCTCAATCCGATGCCTCTGGATCCGGTCAATGGGCCGCACCCCTTTACGCATTGGGCGCACTGTTATTTCGAATCGATGAGCGGGTTGACCACCACCGGGGCAACGGTATTGAGTGAGATTCAATCGCTGCCTCACGGCATTCTCATGTGGCGATCCACCACGCATTGGCTGGGCGGGTTAGGGATTGTCGTCCTTTTTGTCGCGGTGCTGCCTTCTTTAGGCGTTGGGGGAAAAAAACTCTTTCAGATTGAAGCGCCGGGTCCTTCCCAGCCGGGCGTTAGGCCACGGATCAGAGAAACCGCGCGCATCCTCTGGCTTATTTATTTGGGCATGACTCTTGCGCAAACCGCGCTGCTGCGTTATTTCGGCATGAACACATTCGACGCGATCAACCATACCTTCGCCACGCTGGCCACCGGTGGATTTAGCACAAAAAATGCCTCGGCGGGCTATTTCACTAACCCCAGTATTCTTATTGTCCTGATCTGTTTTATGGTGATGGCGGGGATGAACTTCGGTCTTTTTTACCTCTTGATCAAGCGTAAATTCAAGGCCTTTTGGAAAGACCCCGAGCTGCGTTTGTATCTCATCATTTTACTCGCCGCCACGACCCTGATCACCTGTAGCATTTACAATCAAGACATCGTGCTGACCAATGAACAAACCCTCAAAAACCCCAGTGCTGGGCAGACTTTTCTCCAGGCAGCATTTCAAGTCGTTTCCATCCAGACCACCACCGGATTTTGCACCGCGGACTATCAGGACTGGGGATTTATCTCAAAAGCCACGCTTATCATCATCATGTTCATAGGCGGTAGCGCGGGATCCACAGGTGGGGGTATCAAGGTCATCCGCATCCTTATCTTGGCCAAGGTTTTGCTTGCGGAGATTGAAAAAGTTTTTAGGCCTAACGTCGTTAGGCCTGTGAAAATAGGGCGCGCAGCCATCGATTCGGCGACCAAGCTCTCCACCCTCATTTATGCGATCAATATTGTGCTTATTTTTATTATAGGCGCCATCGCGCTGATGATCGCCGAACAATACTGTGGCGGCAAGCCGATTGATTTCACTAGCGCCGCCACGGCCTCGGCGGCGACGCTTAATAATATCGGGCCGGGGCTCAATCTTGTGGGTGCGACTAAAAACTACGGCTGGTTTTCTCAGCCTAGTTTGGCGATTATGAGTTTATTGATGGCTTTGGGGAGGCTGGAAATTTATGCGCTGCTCGTTTTGTTTTCGCCACATTTCTGGAAGAGTGAATAACCCCCCTCTTTCCCGACTCACGGATATCTAACAAACAAGTGAAAATGGAATCAATAGATCGCCACGCCATTGACTTTGCATCTCGCCTTATCAAAAACTAACCCCGCAAGCTCTCCCAAGCTTCTATGATAGCTCCCGCGTCCACACCCGCTACCACTTGCATCTGTCCCATTCCGCTAGGCAGCACCAGCCTCACCTGTCCATCCTTAACTTTTTTATCAATCAGCATCACGTCCATCAGCTCCGCTGTGCTCACCAAATCATCCGCCGAGGTAGGCAAGCCTATCAAATCCAAAATCGCTATCAATCGCTCGCTCAGCCCTACCTTGCACCTGCCCAGATTCTCGGCCAAACGTGTCGCCGCCACCATGCCCAAGCTCACCGCTTCCCCATGATGATAATCACACACACGCCCATAATCTCCCGTCTTTTCGATCGCATGAGCAAAGGTGTGGCCATAATTCAAAAGCGCACGAACCCCGCTTTCTTTTTCATCAGCCATCACCACTTTGGCTTTGATCTGAACATTGCGCATCACCAGTTCCACCAACAAATCGTCATCTA
>CAZSSX010000052.1:0-11853 GCA_964609545.1 uncultured Phycisphaeraceae bacterium
GATGGGGCACCATCACAGCACGGGGGTAACGGCTTTGGCGTCTGGTGTGGCGGGGGCCCAAGGCGGTGGGGGCTCGGTGGGTGCTAATATTTATCTTTCAGCCAAGTGGGGGATGGTCCGGATTAAGGGTTCTATCTTAGATAAATTTAAAGCGATGAAAGAGATTGGTTACGATGGAATGGAACTCAATAGCCCGATCGGCAAGAAGCAGATTGAGGAATTTGTTAATGCGAGTAAAAAATCGGGGATGCCGATTCACGGGACGGTTAATGCTAAGCACTGGAATGTGAAGTATTCGGTGGCGGCGAATAAAAAAGCTGATCGTGATCGGTCGGTAAAAACCATTATCCGATGCATTGAAAATACGCGTGCGGTCGGTGGTGATGCGATGCTGCTTGTTTGTGGCGTGCAAGGCCGAGATGGTAAACAGCAAGAAGTCTGGGAGAAATCGGTTGACTCGATCCGCCAGTGTTTGCCTACTGCTGCTAAAAACGGTGTGCGGATTTTGTTTGAAAATGTGTGGAATGGTTTTTGCCAAACGCCAGAATTGGCCCGTGATTACGTGGATGCTTTTAGTAGTCCTTGGGTGGGTCATTATTTTGATATGGGGAATCATATTAAGTTTCGCGCGCCTCAAGATTGGATCCGCGTTTTGGGCCATCGTATTGTTAAATTAGATGGCAAGGATTTTGATAAGCCTAAAAATAAATTTGCGGATATTGGGAATGGTTCGGCGGATTGGCCGGAGATTCGCAAAGCTTTGGCTGAGATTAATTACACGGGCTGGTGTACAGCGGAGGTCGCGGGAGGCGGGGTTGATCGCATGACGCAGCTTTATAAAAAAATGGATCGGCTGATTCGGGCGTGATCAAAATGGATTGATCATAAATCCTGCGAGGCGTTTTGTATGGCTCGCGGGATTTTTTTGTTAGGCTATCTCTTGGGGGTAGATTAAATTGAGACGGCGTATGCAATAAATGGGGAGCCGAGGCGTCGGGTGAGTGTGGGTTTGTTTTTTGTTTTGTGTTGGATTTTATGGCTGACAGTTATTGGATAGCCTTGTTTTTTTATGGAGCTTGTGATGAAAAAAATATTTTTTGTTTTATGTGGTTTGATGTTGATGGGGACTTTTACAGCTAGGGTGGATGCCAGTGTTGGTGCTAAAAGGGCGAAGGCGAAGAAGCCTAATATTATTTTGATTTTGGCTGATGACTTGGGCTACCGTGAACTAGGGTGCTACGGTCAAAAGATTATCAAAACACCCAACTTGGATCAGCTGGCCAAAGAGGGGATGCGCTTTACTAATTTTTATTCGGGCTCTACCGTTTGCGCGCCCGCCCGCTGCACGCTGCTGACCGGTAAGCATACCGGTCATAGCTATATTCGGGGGAATCGTGAAATGGGTGGTTGGGGGCCGGATGAACCCGAAGGGCAAGAGCCTTTGCCTAAGGGAACTCAGACCATCGCGACGCTGTTAAAAGCTCAGGGCTACGCCACCGGCGCGATTGGCAAATGGGGATTAGGCGGCCCCGGATCTACCGGACGCCCCAACAAGCAAGGCTTTGATTTTTTCTATGGCTATCTATGCCAACGCGTGGCGCATAATTATTACCCTACGCATCTTTGGAAAAATGATAAAAAAGATATGCTCAATAATGATTATTTTCGTGCGCATCAACGGCTGAAAGTCGCGCCTGCAAATAACGGGGCTTTTGATAAATACAAAGGGCGCACCTACGCTCCGGATCGGATGGCAGAGGAGGCGGAAAAATTTATTCGTCGGCATAAGGATGAGCCTTTTTTCCTTTATGTGCCCACGCCTATTCCCCACGTGTCCATTCAAGTGCCTGATGATTCGTTAAAAGATTATCGTGGTAAGTTAGATACTAAGCCTTATCTGGGTGAAAAGGGTTATTTGCCTCACGCGGAACCTCACGCTGGTTACGCGGCGATGATTACACGTATGGATCGCGATATGGGGCGTTTATTTAAGCTTTTAAAAGAGCTTAAGTTGGACGATAACACGATTGTCATTTTTACTTCTGATAATGGCACGACTTTCAACGGCGGATGCGATCGTAAATTTTTCGATAGCTTGGGCAAGTTGCGCGGTCACAAATGTAATTTATACGAAGGGGGCATTCGCGTGCCGATGATCGTGAAATGGCCTGGCAAAATTAAACCCAATACCACGTCGGATCATATTAGCGCTCTGTGGGATTTTTTGCCAACGCTAGGTGACATGGTGGGATATCAGTCTAAAGAAAAAATCGATGGTATTAGTTTATTGCCCACGCTTATTGATCAAGGCGAGCAGGTCCAACATCAGTATTTGTATTGGCAGTATGGCTCGTCCATGGCTGTGCGTTATGGAGACTGGAAAGGCGTGAAATCAAACGCCAAGAGGAATGCCAACGGCCCGATACAATTATATAATTTGAAACAAGATCCCAGCGAAAGTAAGAATGTAGCAATGAATCATCCCGAGATCGTGGCGAAGATTCAAAAATTTATGGAGCACCGCGTGAATAGTAAAATTGGTAGTTGGAATTTTCCTAGACGCAATCAATCTAAGAAATAAAATTTATTTAAATAAATAAATTAGCAAGGCAAATGTTAGCGCATTTGTCTTGCCTTTCCAATATTTTGACTTTGGTGTGGCGTTGAATTGGTTTTGTGTTTGAATGGTTTTGGCATTGGAGTGTATTGTGAAGCGATTTTTTTTTCAGTTAGCCTTTTGTTTTTTGTTTGTTGCCAGGCCGTTGACGATTAGCGCATCGGAGACCGTCGTCGTTAAAAAGCCTAATATCATTTTGATCATGGCTGATGACTTGGGCTATCGCGAGCTGGGTTGTTACGGTCAAAAGATTATCAAAACGCCCAACTTGGATCAGCTGGCCAAAGAGGGGATGCGCTTTACTCATTTTTATTCGGGTTCTACCGTTTGCGCACCATCGCGTTGCGTGCTGTTGACTGGCAAGCATACGGGCCACAGTTATATCCGAGATAATTACGGGTTGCCAGACCGCGAGGGGCAGTTCCCCATTCCTGCCAAAACGCAGACCATTGCTAAATTACTCAAAGCTCAGGGTTACGCGACGGGGGCGATCGGCAAATGGGGATTGGGCGGGCCTGACTCGACGGGACATCCTAATAAGCAAGGCTTTGATTTTTTCTATGGCTATCTATGCCAACGCGTGGCGCATAATTATTACCCTACGCATCTTTGGAAAAATGATAAAAAAGATATGCTCAATAATGATTATTTTCGTGCGCATCAACGGCTGAAAGTCGCGCCTGCAAATAACGGGGCTTTTGATAAATACAAAGGGCGCACCTACGCTCCGGATCGGATGGCAGAGGAGGCGGAAAAATTTATTCGTCGGCATAAGGATGAGCCTTTTTTCCTTTATGTGCCCACGCCTATTCCCCACGTGTCCATTCAAGTGCCTGATGATTCGTTAAAAGATTATCGTGGTAAGTTAGATACTAAGCCTTATCTGGGTGAAAAGGGTTATTTGCCTCACGCGGAACCTCACGCTGGTTACGCGGCGATGATTACACGTATGGATCGCGATATGGGGCGTTTATTTAAGCTTTTAAAAGAGCTTAAGTTGGACGATAACACGATTGTCATTTTTACTTCTGATAATGGCACGACTTTCAACGGCGGATGCGATCGTAAATTTTTCGATAGCTTGGGCAAGTTGCGCGGTCACAAATGTAATTTATACGAAGGGGGCATCCGCGTGCCGATGATTGTGAAATGGCCTGGTAAAATTAAACCTAACACCACGTCGGATCATATCAGCGCTCTGTGGGATTTTTTGCCAACGCTAGGTGACATGGTGGGGTATCAGTCTAAAGAAAAAATCGATGGTATTAGTTTATTGCCCACGCTTATTGGAAAGGGTAAACAGAAAAAGCATGAATATCTGTATTGGGAATATCATGCCTTTGGCGGTTCACAAGCTATCCGTTTTGGAAGGTGGAAGGCGATACGTCGGAATATTAATCGCGGTCAGATGAAGCTTGAGCTTTATGATCTCAGTACAGACGCGAGCGAGACGCGAGACGTGAGTGCTGAGCATCCCGAGCTGATTAAGCAAATTCTTGGGTTTATCAATCAGCGCACGCCTGCGGTGATTGGGCGATGGAAGTTTAAGTATGAAAAATAAAAAGGGCTTTCACTTCATTTGGCCAGCCTAAGCCGATGCCCCGCCCCTTTGTTTTTTTGAGATTAGCTATGGGCCAGCCTTGGCATTATCATAGGCTTATGAAAATTAGAACCGCAGAAATGAAAGATGTCTCGCAGATCGCCAAGCTTATCAATTACTGGGCTGAGTATGGGGTGATGCTGCATCGCTCTCTGGATACTTTGTATGAGCAGGTACGTCATTTTCATGTCGCGGTTGAGGGGCAAAAAGTCATCGGCGTCTGCGGGCTTAAAGTCGTTTGGTCTCACCTTGGAGAAGTCTATGCTTTGGCTGTGGCCAAAGGGCATCAAGGCAAAGGCGTGGGCAAAAAATTGGTCCGAGCGTGCATCGCCAGCGCTGAGGCACTTGGTATTAAGCGGCTGATGACGTTGACTTACGAGGCTATTTTTTTTGATAAGTTAGGCTTTGTTTTGGTGGATCGAGAAGACTTGCCGTTGAAGGTTTGGTCGGAGTGTTTGAGTTGTGCCAAAAATCATGCCTGTGATGAAATTGCGATGATGTTAGTTTTAGAAAATGTGACGGAGGTGCTAGGCGATGGGGGCACTTCTCAAAGTTTGGGCGTTTATGATGTGCCGGTGCCTATTACGATCTCGGTTTCTCGGGAAGGCCCTCGCCAGCGGATGGATTAGGGTAGTAGGGGTCGTGTTGTTTGGGCATTGATTTAGCCGATAAGCTTTGGCAAGGAGCGGGCTTGATGGTCTTGGTTAGCAGATGGGTCAAGCGTTTGGCTGGCTGGTGTTTTGATTTTATTATATGCAGCCAAATAATAATGGGCTGACGTGGAAAGAATAGTGAGATGGTGAAGGATTGGCTCAAATCTTATTGCAAAAGCGCGGGGCTACAAGGGGCGATAGATAAGCTCATGCAGGGGCATCATCCTGTGCTGGAAGGTTCGCGGGGTTCGTCGACTACTCTTTTGGCGGGCGGTGTATGTCGGGCATTATCGCGGATGGTTTTACTTGTGGTGGGGCATGTGGATGATGTGGATGATGCGGTGGAGGACCTGCGATTATTGGATAGCATTACCCCGGGCTTGGAGATGTATCCCTTTAGTGCGATGGAGGCACTGCCTGGCGAATCGCATTTGAGCTTAGAGATTTTGGCTCAGCGGATGGCTGTGGTGGAGATGCTTCAGTCGATGGGAAGGAATCAGCAGCCTAGGGTTATTGTGGCTTCGATTCAGTCTTTGATGCAAGCGGTGCCGAACGGCGATGCGGTGAAGGATTGGTCTATTAGTTTGCAGCCGGGCCGAGAATATGGGCAGGGGAAGCTGGTGAACTGGTTGATAGATCGTGGCTATACGCGGGTGGATGTGATCGAACACGCGGGGGAATTTGCGGTGCGCGGGGGGATTTTAGATATTTATTTGCCGGCACTAGCAGGCGTGGAAAATGCGATTCGGCTTGATTATTTTGGCCAAGAAATCGAATCGATTCATCAGATCGACCCGGAAAGCATGGGCTCGGGTATGGCGCTGGATGTGGTGAATGTGATTGGTGCTTCGGCAGAGCAGTTGCAATGTGATAAGCGGACTTGTGATTTGCTTTCGCTACTGCCTAAGGATGCTGTGGTGGTGATGCATGAGCTGATGGAATTATCCGAGCAGGGGCGCGGTTATTACGAGCGATTAACCAATGCCCGGGGGATTTATGCGCCCAACACGGTTTTTGCATCGTTGACGAAATTTCCGCATATTCAGGTGAATCAATATTCAAACACACAAAGCGATGATCAGCAGCTATCCCATGCTGTTAGCGCGTTGCCCGAGTTTGCTCAAAACGCAGCACAGGCGATAGAGGATTTAGCGCAAGCCTCTGCTGAGCCTAGCTGCGCGGGGGTTGTGGTGCTTTGTGAAAAACAAGCAGAGCGGGACCGTTTGGATTTGCTGCTTAAAGAGCATGGCGAGAAAGGCTCGTCAAAGATTCAAACAGCGTTGGGGTATTTACATCGGGGGTTTGGCTTTGCTTCTGGGGTGGATGACTCGGGGCAGTTTTGGGTGGTGCCTCATCATGAACTTTTTCATCGCTATCAGCTACGCCGGCGGATTACACGTATCGGCGCTGGTGCATCGGAAGATACGCAGACTTGGCGACAAACCGATGCGTTTGTTGAGATGAATGTGGGCGATGTTGTGGTGCATGAGGAGCATGGCATTGCGATGTTTAAAGGCTTAAACGCGTTGAAACGCGATGGCTGTTACCAAGAATATCTAACCCTTGAATTTGCAGATCGGGTTTTAATCCATGTCCCCACGACTCAAATCGAGCTAGTCCAAAAGTATATCGGCGGATTTTCTGGCAAGCCTAGACTTAGCCAAGTCGGGGGCAAGCGTTGGCAGATACAAAAACAAGCGGTGGGCGAAGCAGTTAAAGATTTAGCTAAGCAAATGCTACAAATCCAAGCGGCGCGCGCCCATAGCCCCGGGATTATTTATCCTCCAGACACGCCTTGGATGAAAGCTTTTGAGGCAGAATTTCCTTACACCGAGACGCGCGATCAATTGGCGGCGATGCACGCGATTAAAAAAGATATGCAAAGCTCTAGGCCTATGGACCGCTTAATTTGTGGGGACGTGGGCTTTGGTAAAACAGAGCTGGCGATCCGCGCTGCGTTTAAAGCTGTAGAGCAAGGCAAGCAAGTGGCGGTGCTTGTACCCACCACGGTGCTTGCAGAGCAGCACGAGCGGACGTTTCGCCAGCGCATGGCTGACTACCCCTTTAAAGTAGGTTCGCTATCTCGGTTCAAAACGGTAAAAGATCAAAAGCTGACGTTGCGGGCAGTCCGAGAGGGGCGCATCGATATTATCATTGGCACCCATCGATTATTATCACGCGATGTATCTTTTAAAGACCTGGGGTTAGTGGTGATTGATGAGGAACAGCGCTTTGGTGTAGAGCATAAACAAGCTTTGCTGTCTTATCGCTTAACCGTTGATGTGTTGACACTTTCGGCCACGCCGATTCCTCGGACGCTACATATGTCGATGTTGGGATTGCGTGATATCAGTTCTTTAACGACGGCGCCTTTGGATCGGCGGGCGATTGTTACGGAGGTTATTCCCTTTGACAAAAAACGAATTAAACAAGCTATGATCCGTGAGCTTAATCGAGAGGGGCAGATTTATTTTGTCCATAATAAAGTGCATGATATCAAGGCCTTTGCCGCGGAAATTCAAGCGCTCGTGCCGGATGCGAAAATTGTGATCGGACACGGACAAATGGGAGGGCATCAACTGGAGCAGGTTATGCTGCAATTTATGCGCAAAGAAGCAGACATCTTAGTTTCAACCACGATTATTGAATCGGGGATTGATCACCCCAACGCCAACACTATGTTTATTCATCAAGCCGACCGTTTCGGTCTAGCGGGCCTGCACCAATTACGGGGGAGAGTTGGCCGCTGGAAACATCGCGCCTACTGCTATTTACTCTTGCCTGAAAATAGACAACTCACGGAGGTCTCGGCTAAACGCCTCAAAGCCATTGAGCAATACGCGATGCTCGGGGCGGGTTTTAAAATCGCGATGCGAGACTTAGAAATCCGTGGCGCGGGAAATCTCTTAGGCGCGGAGCAGTCGGGCCATATCGCTGCGGTAGGCTATGAAATGTATTGCCAACTGCTAGAACAAGCAGCCAAGCAGCTTAGCCAAAAAGTTGTAAAAAAAACTTCTCAAACACACTTGCAATTATCCATCGAAGGTCAGCTGCCTAAAAGTTATATTACCTCGGACAAATTCCGCATGGAGGCCTATCGCAGGCTAAGCCGAGCCCAACGATTAAAAGACTTAGACCGGGTAGCCAAAGATTTACACGATGCCTATGGCAAGCCCCCCAAGCGCGCGCAAGTTTTGATCGATTTAATGGAAATTAGAATTGCTGCTTGCCATCAAGGCGTGAGCTTATTAAAACTCGAAGGCCAAGATTTGATTTTTAAAACTGATCCGCCCGCTGTGATAGAAAAATTATTGAAAGATGCGCCGGGCCGGACTAGCGTCATCGATCGGCACTTTGTGTATTACCGTCCGCCTGTTAATTACCTTTCCCCCGTCACCACGCTGCTGGCCATTTTGCGGAAAATTTTAGTGCGACCTTTGCGCCAGGAGGAAGAATCCTCACTATAAAATAAGGCATATCACGCTGTTTTAAATCACGCATTAGAGGTGTCATGGCGTTAACACCGTGGGCGCAAAGTTAGTAACAAAATCAGTGGCAAAGTGAGTGTGTTAAGTGGGGCGTTAGGCCAACTAAGATGAATCATGGACTATCTCTTGGCACGATGTGGTGAAAGTGATTTTTGATTTAAATTTTGGTGCTTATTGAGAATGAGTCTGCGGGGTTATTGGATGATGTGTTGTTTTTTAAGCCAAGCTTGGCAAGGGGTCATCCAGTTGAATTGCATGCCAAAACCGTGGCGTTGTGTGGGGAATACTTTTAGTTGTGCGGGCACCTTATTTTTTTTCAGTGCGGCGAGTAGTAGCGTGGCATTTTTTAATTTGACTACGCGGTCGCCTTTGCCATGGAACAGAAACATGGGTGGGCTGTTGGGGGTGACGAGTAATTCGTTGGAGGTTTGATTGACGAGTTTTTCGCTGGGGTTTTTACCTAGTAGGTTTCTGCGGGAGCCGTTGTGGGTGATGCCTTTTTTCATGGAAATGACGGGGTAGCCTAGGATGGCGAAATTGGGTTTGGGCGAGATGTACTGGGTGATAAGGAAGGTGTTTTTAAGTGTGAAATGGACTTCGGATTGTAGTGCGAGTGATGCCGCGAGGTGTCCGCCTGCGGAGAATCCGATGACGCCGATTTTTTGGGGATTAATTTCTAATTGGTCGGCGTGTCGTCTGATGTATCGGATTGCTTCTTGTGCATCGAGCAAAGGGACAGGGTGTTTGTGTGGTGCGAGTCGGTATTTGAGGACGAAAGCGCTGATGCCGATTTGATTGCACCAGTTGGCGATTTGGTCGCCTTCGTATTGGTGTGAGACGCCGCCGTATCCGCCGCCTGGGAGGATGACTACTGCGGGGCAGTTTGCTTTGAGGTTTTTAGGATGGTAGATGGTAAGGGTTGGGGTGACGATTTTTGAGATGCGTTTGCCTGGGCGTATGATTTCTTTGAGATCAGTTTTTAATGCTAGAGGTATGGCGTGGCTCCAAAGGTTGACCACGCGGGCTTTGTTTTGGATGAGTTTGATGTAGGCGTCGGCGTATCGGGCGCCTAGGATTCGGATGGATGGGGAGTCGAAATGGACGTTATCGCCTTTGCTGGTTAGGCTTTGCGAGGAAATGCAGGCGATGTTGGGGCTGAGTTTAGCGGTGCGGTTGAGTGCTTGATTGACTAGGGCGTAATGGGGGAAGCTTTTGTGTTTTGCTAGGAATGGGCCTAGTTCTGCGAGGACGATGGGTGTTGCGTAGGCTTTGAGATCATAGCGTAGTCTTTCGATGACGCCGGTGATATTTTTGTGATAGGCCTTGGCGTTTGTAAGTTGTTTGCTGTCGGCTTCGCCTTGTAGCCATAGGATGCCTTTGAGTTGTCCTTGGTTGAGTGCGATTTTGGTGCGTTTGATGGCATCGTCATAGGGTTTGTAAAAATGTTTTGCTCTTTTAAATGTTGCTTTGGGTTTCCATGCTTTGATGGGTGTTGCGCCGACGGCGCAGGGGATTAAACCGATATTGCGGTTTGGAAATTTTTTCTTGAGGGCTCTGGCGAATGCGAATCCGGGGCCTACCGCGGAGCGCCCGGGCATGTCGAAATGTAGGGGCTCTTTTGCTAATTCCCATTTGCCTTTTTTGTTGAGCATATAAATTCCGGGGACGGTGGTTTGGTCGATGGTTTGGACTTTGTTTCGGCCTGACATGTTGGATTGCCCGAGCAAGAGAAATAGATCAAGGTCTTTGGGGATGGGCTTGGCGAGGGTTTGATTGGCGCTGAATAAGGAGAGTAGGGAGAGGATCATTGTGATGCGGAAGAGGTTCATGGGCGTCCTTTAGCGGGGGGTGATTTTATCACTGCGGTTGATTTGTATTTTGGGGATTGAATAAAAAAAACGGCGGGCAATGGCCCACCGCTGGGTGTATTATACGCTAATTTATGCGGTTGTTAAAGGGGTGGCTTAGTGGCCTGTGTCTGGTGTGCCTAGGCAGGGTGTGATTTGTTTGAGTAGGTGGTCTAGTATTTGTGGTGTTTTGGCTTCGGCGTTTAGGCGTAGGAGTGGTTCGGTGTTTGAGGCGCGGAGGTTGAACCACCAGCCTGTTTCTTCCCATGTGTCTATGGAGACGCCGTCGAGGTGTGAGATTTTGGCTTGGGGGAATTTTTGGGTCATGGCTTTCATGGTTGCGTCTTTGGTTTGACAGATGTAGTTGAGTTCTCCTGATTGTGGGTATTTGCGGAAGGGTTTGATGCGTTGGCTTAGTGGTGTTTGTGTTTGTCCGATGAGTGAGAGTACGGCCATGAGTGCGATGGCGCCTGAGTCTGCGTAGTAATTTTGTTTGAAGTAGAAGTGTCCTGAGAGTTCACCGCCGAAGATGCCTTGGCAGTCTCTGAGTGCTTTTTTCATATTGACGTGTCCGACTTTGCCCATGACGGGTTTTGCGCCTGCTTGTCTGATGGTTTGTTCTACGACTTTGGATGATCTGAGGTCGTAGACGATGGGGCTTTGTGGTTGTTGATCGGTGAAGTGTTTTGTGAGTAGTGCGGTGAGGTGATCGCATCCGATGGTTATGCCTTGCTCATCGGTGATCATGCATCGGTCTGCGTCGCCATCGAAGCACGCGCCTAGGTCGCAGCCATGTTCTTGTACTGCTTGTTGTGTGGGGATCATGTTTTCTGGTACGAGGGGGTTGGGTTCGTGTACGAATGCGCCTGTGATTTTGAAATTGATGGGGACGATTTGGATGTTATGCATGTTTGAGAAGACTTTGGGGATGAGTTCTCCGGCCATGCCGTTGGAAGCATCGATGGCAATTTTGATTTTGCGTTTGGTGGGTGTGTAGAATTGGTGTATGTGTTTGCGGTAGGGTGTCCAGAGGTCTGTGTTTTGTATTTTTCCGGTGGGTTTGAATTGGCTGGGATCGACTTTGCTGGCGAATGTTTGTATTTGTGTTAGGCCTGTGTCTTGGCCGATGGGTTTGGCGAGTTGTCCTGAGATTTTGAATCCGTTGTAGTTGATGGGGTTGTGGGATGCGGTTGTTTGTATGCCGCCTAGGGCGCCGAAGTGGTTGACGGCGAAATAGATGATGGAAGTATCGCACATGCCTAGGTCGATGACGTCGATGCCTGCGGAGCGTAGGCCTTGGATTAGGGCGCTGGCCAGTGCGGGGGAATGTGGGCGCATGTCTCGGCTTACGACGATGGTGTTGGGTTTGGTGGTTTGAGGTTCGAGGTTTTGTGCGGCTTGTGCTTGTAGGAATTTGGCAGCGCCATAGCCTACGCGCCATGCGGCGTCTTCGTTGAGAGGTTCTGGATAAATGGCACGGATATCGTAGGCTTTGAATATTTTGGGGTTAATCATTGTTGCTGCATTCCTCAAAGATGATAGGGGGGCACTAAAAGGGTTTGATTTTAGCGTGTTAATTACTCTTTTTGTCGTCATTTTCGAGAACTTTGGCCAATAAAATGATGGGAAAATTTTGAATGGGGGGGTA
>CAZSSX010000053.1:0-11748 GCA_964609545.1 uncultured Phycisphaeraceae bacterium
ATATCAATACCAATGAATACATATATGTAATCAATCTCAAGGATGGCGGTCAAATTATTGCATTCAAAGAGTTGCCTTCTTTTGTAACCTCTAAGCCGTTGTTGCTTGATGATCAGATTATTTTTGGCGGTTATGATAATCGTGTTTTTGCCATGGATACTCGGGATTTATTGTTGGGCGATAGCTACTTGATGCAAGGACGATTAGTGACCAGCCCGATTCGGGTGGGAGACTTTGTTTTTGCGGTAGATGAAAAAGGGCATTACGTTTTGCTTAACGGCATGCGGCTTAATCGGCGGATTTATGGGGGTAGAACATTGGAGAATGTTTCTGCCCAGCCGGTGGCGGGGCCTCGGGGGATTTATGTGGCTTCTGAAGACCGGTCGTTATATTGTTTAGATAAAAACACGCTGCAGGATCGTTGGCGTTACCACACCGGCGCGCCGTTGAAATACGCCCCGTCGTTGTTGGATGATTTGTTGTTTGTGCCGGTTTCCGATGGTAAAAAAATAGATGTGATCAACACCAAGACCGGGCCTGTCGATGGCAAAGCGATGTGGCAGATGGATTATTGTCATCCGATTTTGATCAAAGGCGATCGACTTTTACTTAACCGAAGCGATCGCGTTGAAACGGTCAATAAATATACCGGCACGTCGATATCATCCGTGCCGACGGTGAGTGTGAAATTTTCTCTTGTTGGCCCTAATGATACGATTTATTTGATATCGCCTTATGGTAATGTTTATATGCTTGAATCTAACGATTAAGTTGAGAGCTTGTGTAGCGGGGGGATTGATGATCAAAGCCACGGCATGCAATAGATGTTGTGGTTTTATTGAGTATTTTTAAAATGAATGAGTAGGAAAATATGTCAGATAAAGTGACGATAAAGCGTGCATTGATTTCGGTGAGTGATAAAAAAGACCTGGTCGCATTTGCTAAAAAATTGGAAGCGCAAGGCGTGGAAATTATTTCCACAGGGGGAACCTTTAAAGCGTTAGATCAAGCGGGCGTTAAAGTCATCGCTATTGATCAAGTGACACAGTTCCCGGAGATGATGGACGGGCGAGTGAAAACACTGCATCCGCGTATCCATGGCGGGCTGCTGGGGTTGCGGGATAATCCGGCTCACCTTGAAGCGATGGCCAAGCATGGCATAGAGCCTATCGATTTGGTTTGTGTGAATTTGTATCCTTTTGAGCAAACCATTGCACGTAAGGATGTCAGCGAATCTCAAGCCATCGAGCAGATCGACATTGGCGGGCCTAGCATGTTGCGTAGCGCGTCGAAAAACTTCCAGTCTGTGGTGGTGGTGACCGATCCAGAACAATATGATTTAGTAGCCAGCCAAATAGAAGAATATAACGGGGCGACGAAGCTTAACTTAAGGCGAAAGCTTGCATTGGCAGCATTTGCTAAGACTGCGGCATACGATACTGCTATCGCCACCTGGATGGCCAATTCGGGAGAAGAGGGTTTTTCAGACCCCTTGCTGTTAAAAATGAAATTGGCTAACGAATTACGCTACGGCGAAAACCCGCATCAAAACGGTGCGCTTTATGTAGACCCTAAAAGTCATGAAGCATCGGTGGCCAAGGCCAAACAACTTCACGGCAAAGAGCTTAGCTTTAATAATCTGTACGATGCAAACGGTGCGCTGGAACTGGTCAAAGAAGTTTGCGTTTCCCAAGCCGCAGCAGCTGCGGTAATTAAACACGCCAACCCTTGCGGCTTTGCTATCTCCCAGACGTTGGTTGATGCCTTTGAACGCGCTTACCAAGGTGATCCGTTGGCAGCATTTGGCGGGATTGTGGCGATGAACAGAACCGTGGATCTAGCCACCGCGGAAAAAATCGTAGAAGGACAAAAATTCTTAGAAGTGATCGTTGCGCCAGGTTTTGAAGATCAAGCATTGGAACTAATCAGAGGTCGGTGGAAAAACGTGCGGATTTTGGCGGTGGGAGATTTAGGCAGGCCTGAGGATCGAGATCTGCAAGAAAGAGAATTTAAAAAAATCACAGGCGGCATCTTAGTCCAAGATCGAGACCTTAAAAACATCCTGCCCGAGGAGTGGGAACACGCAGCAGGCCCCAAGCCCGATGACCAAACCATCGAGCAGATGCGCGTGGCCATGGTGGCGGTGAAGCATTTAAAGTCCAACGCGGTGTGCTTGGTTAATGACCACGCATTGGTCGGCGCAGGGGCGGGGCAAATGGATCGCGTGGCCAGCTGTCAGTTGGCAATACAAAAAGCCGGCCAACGCGCCAACGGCGCAATTGTAGGCTCTGATGCTTTTTTCCCTTTCAGAGATGGCCCAGACTTGTTGATCGCTGCGGGCGTCAAAGCCATTGCCCAGCCCGGCGGGTCTAAGCGTGATGAAGAAACCATCACAGCCTGTCAAGAAGCGGGTGTGACGCTGATGTTAACCCATACGCGTCATTTTCGACATTAAAACGTACTGAAAACAAAATAATGTCTAGGGCTGCCCTAGCGGGAAATCGCATGGGCAGTTGTGCATTGGCCCAAAGTGATCAATCTTTGATTGCATAGATACAACGCCGACAGATCAACTGCCTAGGTGTGGAAGGTGGGTGGTGGGTGGTGGGTGTGAGGGTTGGTTTATTTATTAGGTTTATGACGGGTATTAACGCTGGGGAAAATAGATAAATCAGATTGTAGCGCGTTACTCTAGCTTACCGATACACGATATTGTTTAGTAGAATGTAGTCTTGCTATAAGATTTGGGAGTAACAAATGATGATGTTTGACGAAGGACACTTTGGATACGATATTGACGGGGCGTGCGTGGTTTCCCACGTCAATGATCCCGAAATCAGCTCGCTGATGCTTCAGGATATGATCAACACCTTGCAGCAGCTGATGCACACCCATGGGGTGAAATCTTTTGTGCTTGACCTAGAAAACGTCGAATTTTTGAACTCGCCTTGCGTGGGCGTTTTGGTCGCTTTTTTGAATATTATCAAAGCCTACCGTGGGGAATTGGCGTTGGGGCATTGCAGCGATTCGGTGGATAGCTTGCTCCAGGTAGCTGGGCTTTATGATTCGCTGGGGGTCACTGGTGATTTCGCCCAGACCGTCGCCCGTTTAAAATGTGGCTGATATGAAAAGATAGCATCATTAGCTAAAAACGATAGGCGTATCGCTGGCGATGTGGGGTTGTCGGGGGCTTGAGTTTTGATTTATCTGGCTTTGGCTGGGTTCCCCCACGCCACGGCATGGGGCGCGATGTTTTGCGTCACCACACTGCCCGCGCCGATGGCGGCGTCGGATTCGATCTTAATATTTGGCAAAATCGATGCGTTGATACCGATCAGCGCCCGTTGACCGACATCAACAAATCCACCGGTGCAGACGCCAGGCGCCAAATGCGAAAAAGCTTGTATCGTGTTGTGATGCTCAGCGATAACCCCCGAATTTAAAATCACCCCTTGCTCAATCTGTGTCATGGCATTGACGATGACTTTAGGCCCAATATAAGTGCCTTGGGCAATCTTCGCGGTGGGGCTAATACAAGCGCTAGCGTGGATCACCGTAGCTAATTGCCAACCCAATTCTTGATATTGTTGGGTTAGTTTTTCTCGCAACAGATTGTCCCCGATAGCGATAAGAATCTTGGCTTGACTGAGGTTGGCTTGATCGGGCGACAGGATAGGCAAGTTGAGTATTGGTGTGGCATCGGGGTTGGTGTCGATGAGTCCGATGACATTGAAGCCCATGCTGATGGCTGATTCTACCACGACAGCGCCGTGCCCGCCCGCGCCATAAATGATCAGAGATGTGGTGTCGTGAGGTTTATTTCGTGTCATGATGAGCTTTTCTACTTTTTTAGAAAGAATCGATGGCTTGCCAAGCCTAGGGTTGGTAGCGGGGCCGCACTAATCGATGATGCGGTATTTTTCGCCGATGGCTAAATCCCATTCCCCCACTGCTGGGCCAATAGGGGTGTCTTTAAATTCGCTTCGGCAACGATAGCAAACGATGCATTGTGGGGTCAAAAGATAGATGGGTAAATCGATAAGCACCAGTGCCCCCAAGATGCCGATGGATAAAAGTAATTGGTTCATCGCAAAGCAGATCACACTCCCCACGCCGCCTAAAACAACCAAACCCATCCCCAAAGCCTGCGGGAAATCTTTACGCTTAAACAGCTCTCGGCTATGGCATAGCGGGCAGCCCTTGAGGCATCCATCATCGCCAATCGCCCCTTGCCAATCGAGCTCCGCGCTTTGTTTGTTTTGATCATCAGTGATACGATCGGGCCGTTGATCTGCTGGGATTTGACAGCTAAAGAGATATTCTTGGCGTGTGTTGTGTACGAGGATTTTCAAAGCCTAGCATTTCTTTTCTTGGCAAGAGGTATGCGGTCGTTATTCGGCTATTATCCGCGAATTGGAGGCAAATGTCGATTGCCCGTGAAAACTTATCACCATTTTACAGCTTATCATTTTTTAAATAAAACAGCAACACCTTCAGCCCCCAGCCTCTTACAACCTATCGGATGGGATTGTTAATCTTTTAATAGGAAATAACTTAAGATGATCTGGGAAGCCGAAGAATCAATCGCTGCAAAGGGGCGTTGAGCCCGAGGAGTAATGAACATTTATCGGGGGATAGATTTGACATCGCCGGAGATTTGAGTCATAATATCAGACTCGGTTGAAAAAGACCACGTGGCCAAGGAACGGAGTCGTTGGTCTAAACGGATTATTAGCATACAAAACAAGTGAGTGTCAGACATGGCAGATATTACACCAGGTACTAAAGTTACAGTCAAAATCGTCAACCATCCTACAAACGCAGCAGCGGTGAAAACCCTAGTGCGTTTACTTAGTAAAGATGCTGATGTTCTTACAGAAAATGCGCGTCTGCGCCGTATTCGTAAGCAACAATATAACCCCCAACCACGTGGTGGCCGCCTTTATGCCGGACACCTTGTCAAACAACATCCTATCAAGGGTAAAATTGGCGAGCAAGGCACAATTGTGGCAAGTGTGGATGTGCTGACAGACCTCAATTCGGTTAAGCGATTTGTTGAAGTCTCACCCGCATAAAATATTACTCAAGGCAGGGTGGCGTGGATTCTTTAAAACGATCTTAAAAAAATCCGACTTCTTTGGAGTCGGATTTTTTCTTATAGACTTAGTTTTTAAAAAATAGCGCACAGATTACGTATACAATACATCATGATATCACTGTTTCATTTATTATTGAATGTTACTCGTACCTGTTAGGCCGGATGATTTTAACGTGTTTTAACTTGTTGACTGGATAGACAATGGCTCAACCTTTCTGGAAATTACTGATTTTATTGATAAGTATTATCTTTTCGACTCATGCTTGGGCGAAAATAAAAGACACTAGGCCCAACATTGTTTTCATTATCGCCGATGATGTGTCGGCCGAAGATTTAGCCTGCTACGGGCACCCCACCATTAAAACGCCACATATCGATGCTTTAGCCAAAGGGGGAATGAAATTCACCAACGCCTACCTGACCACCAGCAGTTGCAGCCCTAGTAGATGTAGCATTATTACAGGCCGTTACCCTCATAACACCGGTGCCCCAGAGTTGCATATGCCGTTGCCCAAGACACAGGTTTTGTTCCCTAAATTATTAAAAGATTCGGGCTATTACACCGCTTTGGCGGGAAAAAATCATATGGGCAAGCATGCTTCTACCGCGTTTGACCGGGGGGAAGAAAAAGCCAGACCCAGCGGCGCGGAGCAATGGATCGAGGTTTTGCAACAAAGGCCTAAGGATAAACCGTTTTTCTTTTGGTTTGCATCGCGTGATGCCCATCGTGAATGGCAGCTTAATAATAAAGCCAAAAAATACGATCTTAAAGATATCGTGGTGCCTGTCTTTATGGTAGATGACGAGCAAACGCGTAAAGATTTTACTGGATATTATCATGAAATTAGCAGGCTAGACTATTATGTAGGCCAAGTTGTCAAAGAATTAAAAAGACAAGGCGTCTATGAAAATACCATGATCATTGTCACAGCAGACAATGGCAGGCCTTTTTTAAGATGCAAAACTAGGCTCTATGACAGCGGTATTAAAACGCCATTTATAGTGCATTGGCCCAATCAAATTAAGAAGGGGCAAGTCAATCCTAATCTGCTTAGTGTCATTGATATCAGCGCGACATGCTTGGAAATTGCATCGGTTAAAAAACCAGATGAGATTCAAGGCATCAGTTTTCTACCGATGCTCAAGGACCCTAAAAAAACAATCCGAGAAGTTATATTTGCAGAACAAAATTGGCACGTCTTTAAAAATCACAGCAGGATGGTCAAGGTAGGCCAGTGGGTTTACATTAAAAATAATTATCCCAATCAAAGAAATCTGAGTCTAGAAGCGTTGAATACGCCCTCAAGCTGGGCGTACTGGGACGCTTATCACGCGGGCAAATTAAACGCATCGCAGCAGCAAGTCGCGATGAAAAAATGCCCCAAAGAGGAGCTGTTTTTTGTAGGTGATGACCCCGATCAGCTCAGTAATTTAGCGGGGAAAAAGAAACATCAAGAGACGTTGCTCAAAATGCGATCTTTGTTAAAACAGTGGACTAAATCTACGGGAGATTCGGTGCCTCGTTCCCCATCGTTTGATCGAATGGTTAGGCGTGTTTATCGTTCGGGGCATAAGAAAGCTAAATCTCTTCATGCCGAATTGCCCGGCCAATCCAAAGGCGCAAGCTCTTTGAATGGAAAAGGCCCCGTTAAAATCCACCGATAATCGCTCGCGTCACACAAAGTAAACACGATAGAGTTAACTCCGTCGTATGCTGGTATATGAGCATTTAACGGCATAGCCATATCATATGCTTAGAGTAAAAACCCATGGCTCTCTAGGTAACTAAAGATTTTCTCGACACAAGCTTGAACATCTTCATTGGAAGTATCTAGCGTGATATCTGCATTTTCAGGCCGCTGGTATTGATAGGAAACACCGGGGAAATTGGCAACCTCGCCACGGTCGGCTTTGGCGTACATCCCAGATGCATCGCGTTCTCGACAGACCGAAAGGGGGGTATTGAGATGCACCAGAATAAATCGTTCTGCCCCAATCACCGCTTTGGCTTTTTGCCGAATCGCTTCATCTGGCGCTACAAATGCCGCCAAGCAGATTTGTCCCGCATCGTTAACGATTTTTGCAACTTCTGCGGATCGTCTAAGATTTTCGCTGCGTTCTTGTCCGGTAAAGCCCAAGTCTTTACTGACCCCCAGCCTCATGTTTTGGCCATCTAAAACCAGCGAGCTTCTACCCAAGTCAAAAAGTTTACGCTCTAATGCATACGCAAGGGTTGTCTTGCCCGCGCCGGTTAAGCCTGTTAGCAATAAAGTCACAGGCTTCTGCCCTAGCCTAGCTTGACGATCGCTTGGGCTGACACGACTCAGCGCGGGGCTCAATGTGCTTTGAGCCTTTTCATCCCAAGCCCGATCACTCAAGTTGGCTGATTGCTTATCTGTGATCATGCCCGCAGCCACCGTCGCATTGGTCAAACGATCAATCAAAATAAATCCGCCCGTCACGCGGTTTTTACGATAAGCATCATAAGCAATCGGCGATGCCAGTTTGATCTGGCAACGACCGATTTCATTTAACCCGATTGTGGGAGATTGCACGCGGTTGGCGCTGTTAATATCAAAGCGGTAACGGATCGTGGAAACGCTTCCCACAAGCTCTTTGCTGCAATGTTTGACAAGATATTCTTTGCCCGGGACAAGCGGCTCCTCTACCATCCAAACCAGATCCGCATCAAAGGTATTGCCCACCCGTGGCACATTACCCACCGGCGCGATCATGTCCCCCCGACTAATATCAATCTGATCCGCAGTCGTCAGCGTGATAGATTGTGGCGAGAAAGCTTGATCCAGCTCCCCATCAAAAGTCACAATCGATTGCACAGTAGACTTTTTGCCACAAGGCAAAATAATAATCGGATCACCCCGGCGGATCACACCCGATGCCAACGTCCCGCAAAATCCTCTAAAATCAAGGTTAGGCCGATTCACATACTGCACCGGAAAACGCATATCAATCAGATTGCGATCCGAAGCGATATGAACATTTTCTAAATGATGCATCAGCGTCCCCCCTTGATACCAAGGCATCTCCTTACTATGCTCCACCACATTGTCCCCTTTTAATGCAGACATCGGAATAAACTCAACATCGGGCAGATGTAATTTTGCTGCAAATACAGTATATTGTTTCTGAATCTCAAGATAACGCTCTTGAGAATAATCCACCAGGTCCATCTTGTTCACCGCAACAATAATGTGCTTGATCCCTAATAAACTGGTGATAAAAGAATGCCGTTTAGTCTGTGTTTGTACACCATGTCTAGCGTCAATCAAAATAATAGCTAAGCTGCAAGTCGAAGCGCCCGTGGCCATATTCCGAGTGTATTGCTCGTGACCTGGGGTATCAGCAATAATAAATTTCCGTTTGGCGGTTGAAAAATAGCGGTAAGCCACATCAATAGTAATCCCTTGCTCGCGCTCCGCTTGAAGGCCATCCACCAGCAATGCCAAATCAATCTCGCCAGTGCCCGTTGTGCCAGACTTGGCGCTATCTTTTTTGATCGCATCAAGCTGATCCTCATAAATCATCTTTGAATCATGAAGTAGCCGCCCGATGAGCGTGCTCTTGCCATCGTCAACACTCCCGCAAGTTAAAAAACGTAAGAGTTCTTTGTTCTCGTGCTGCTTGAGATAAGCGTCGATATCGGTTTGAATAAGATCAGATTGATGGGACATAATAGTAAGTTCACTTTTAAAAAAATAATTTTCAGCGATAATAAAAAAAGAAAAATGCAAAACTAAAAAAGCATCTAATAAATTTAAAAATAACCTTGTCGTTTTTTCTCTTCCATCGACCCCGAGCTATCATGGTCAATTACGCGTCCTTGTCGTTCGGACGTTTTCGCCAGCAACATCTCTTGGATGATCAAAGGCAACGTGGTGGCGGTAGACTCCACCGCGCCGGTGAGCGGGTAACATCCCAACGTTCTAAAACGCACCATTTTCATCTCAGGTACTTCTCCCTCAGCCAAAGGCAAGCGGTCATCATCAACCATAATCAAAGTACCATTCCGCTCCACGGTCGGCCGCTTCTTAGCAAAATAGAGCGGCACGATAGGAATATTTTCCAAATGAATATATTGCCAAATATCAAGCTCCGTCCAGTTCGAAAGAGGGAAAACCCGAATGGATTCCCCCCGGTCAATCTTGGCATTATAAAGACTCCACAGCTCGGGTCTCTGATTTTTAGGATCCCAACTGTGATGCTCATCGCGGAAAGAATAAACCCTTTCCTTGGCACGAGATTTTTCTTCATCCCGCCTAGCGCCTCCAAATGCAGCGTCAAATTGATAATGATCTAACGCTTCTTTAAGCGCCTGGGTTTTCATAATATCGGTATACTTAGCCGACCCATGATCAAACGGATTGATCTTCTGATCGATACCCATCTGATTGCTATGCACAATCAAGTCCAGCCCCAGCTTACCGATATGCTCATCTCGAAAAGTAATCATTTCTCGAAATTTCCAAGTGGTGTCCACATGCATCAGCTTAAAAGGCAAACGCCCGGGATAAAATGCTTTGATTGCCAAATGCAACATCACCGCCGAGTCTTTACCCACCGAATAAAGCATCACCGGATTTTCAAATTCGCCCGCCACCTCACGGATAATATGAATACTCTCGGATTCAAGTTCTTTTAAATGTGTTAAATGATAATTCGGCTGGTTCATAAGATAGCTTCCATGATAAAAAAATGCTGAAATCAAATACAAAAATCAGCGCGGATAACCCTTGGCAAATATCATAGAGTTACCCCATTTCGAGGTAAAACAGACCGATCAGCGGCCATTGAATTTAATAATAAAAGTGAATAAACTAATAGTTAAGCGTAGGCACTGACAGCATCATTTTTTGCTACAGGAATCCGATTGCCCGCAGCACTTAGGCGTGTCCGATGTTTTTTTAACCGTATCGTCTTTTTTCTTTTTATCCGCGCTGGCGTCCGATTGATATTGGCTAGAGCGGTAATCGGTTTCGTAAAAACCACTGCCTTTAAAAATAATACCCGCCCCCGCACCGATCAGTCGCTTGAGTTTATTCTTCTGGCACTGGGGACATTTCTTCAAAGTCTCAGCACTCATCGATTGAAATTCTTCAAAAGTATGCGCACAGGCTTGGCATTGATAATCATAAGTAGGCATCGCATGATTCCTTGTCTGGTTACTTTTTTTAGCCTTACTGCGCCACCGCGACTTTCGCCGCACGTAAGGTTTTTCCCGCGATCAGATAGCCCGATTGCAATTCTTGGGTAACATGGTTCGGCGCAATTTCCTCACTAGGCTGATGCATCACCGCTTGATGTTTTTCGGGGTCCATCTCATCACCTACTTTGACTTCTATTTTTTTAACACCCAATCCGTCCAAAGTCTTAATGTATTGATCCCGAGCCATCTGCATCCCCTCAAACATCGCTTCAAGCGTTGTCTTCTCGGGATCGATACTCAGCGCCATATCAAAATGATCCAGAACATCCACCATCGTCTTAGCAATCGAAATCAACTGTTGCTCACGCGCGACATCAATATTATTAAGCGCCCGTCGTTTGAAATTCTGAAAATCTGCCTGCTGCAAAAGCAACTGGTGCTTAAGATCATCCCGCTGCTCAGTCATCGCTTCTAAAGGGCTAAGCTGCTCAGCTTCTTCCTCGTTGTCAATGCCTCCAGCAACGCACGCATCACCACAGCCCGTGCCACAGCATGTTTCTTCCGAGCTTTCCTCTGCGCCACCTTGCTCATTATCAACCGCTTCTTGCTCATTGATATTTTCATTAGATTCTTGTGTACTCATCTGATTTCAAAACCTTTTGATAGATTGTGATTTTTCTACATTATAAAATAACGATAGCCTGCATCTATTGACTAAAATAACACGCAGTTAATATATTCCTTGATACGCGCCCAAAAGCTCTTGCTCTCGGGCATGACATCATGATTTTCGGTCTCTGCAAATTCACGTAAAATCGTTTTCTGCTTATCTGTAAGCTTCTGCGGAATTTCAATCTCCGCTAAAACCGCCAAGTCGCCCCGCCTTTTACTTCTTAGGTTAGGCAAACCCTGCTCTTTAATCCGAAAAAGCTGGCCATGCTGCGTCCCCGATTTAATCGCCAAAGTCGTCAGCCCATCAAGCGTAGGCACCTCTAACTCCGCCCCCAAACTCGCCTGGGTAAAAGACAGAGGCAACCTTAAAATCAAGTGGTCATCTTCCCGTGTAAAAATCTCGTGTTCCTTCACACGCATCACAACATGCAAATCACCGCGAGGCCCATTGTGAGACCCAGGCTCCCCTTCGCCTGTAATCCGAATCGATTGACCACTATGCACCCCAGGCGGGATCTGAATATCCAGCACACGCTTCTTAGGCATATGGCCATCCCCGCGACAACTACCACATTTTTCACGATAAGACTTGCCCGCACCAGCACAACCCGGACAAGTGGTGACCATATTAAACATGCCCCCAAAACCCTGCTGAGCAACCTGACCACTACCACCACAATGCACGCAGTTCACCGGACTGGTTCCCGCCTTGCCGCCCGTCCCTTCACAGCTTTCGCAAGTATCGCGTCGAGTAAATTCGATCTCTTTTTTGACGCCCGTAAGCACTTCCTCCAGCGTAATCTGGGTCTGTGTC
>CAZSSX010000054.1:0-11648 GCA_964609545.1 uncultured Phycisphaeraceae bacterium
TCGTTACCGTTTTGTTTTTCACTTGGGAGATGCCGACGATGCCCAGATTGCTAAACAGTACTTGATGTGGTCTTCGCTTGGCGCCAAGGGGTCGCCTGAAAGGCCAGCTTTGCCAGGGGGTTTAATACTTCCGCCCATGCGTCGGTAGCGTGCAGGCTTACCATTTTTGGCTGGCCGCTTTTGATTAAGCGGCCAGCCAATGGTCAATTAAATAATGGATATGGTAGTGGGGTTTATCGTGTTACTTTATTGATGGTGGTTCGATTTTTCCGGGGTTGTTTCTTTTTTGATTTTGCGTATTCTTTGGCGCCTTGCCATTTTTGGCGTAATCGCTTGTATGATTTTTTGCCGTATTCTTTGCCTTGAAAACTATCTTCGACGTTGTTATACCAGTGGTCAAAACGCTGCTTCATGTGTTTAACGATTTGTGGCTTGGCCTTGGCTAGATCCGTTGTTTCTCTTTGATCTTTGACGATATCATAGAGGGCCATGGTTTTTCCGCCATCGAATGAGATCAATTTATATTGTTGACTTTGGGCGGCAAATTTCTGCTTGATCATTTGATAGAAGTCGCCACGTTTGATTGGGTGGCCTTGAATGAGTGGCAGCAGACTGACGCCGTCGATTTGATAATTCTCTTTGGGGTGCTTGATTTTGAGTATATCTAGGATGGTGGGCAGGTAGTCATAGGTTACGCAAGGTTGATGGGTGATGCGAGGTTTTTTAATTTTGCTGGGCCAAACTAATAAGCCTGGCACGCGTATGCCGCCTTCGCGTAAGTCTCGCTTTCGCCCACGGAAAGGTGTGGCGCGGCCTGGTGATTTGGCATTGCCTTCTGGGCCGTTGTCGCTGCAAAACCAGATCATTGTATTTTCAGCTACGCCTAGTGTTTTTAATCGCGCGCGGAGGCGTCCGATTTGTTCATCCATGGCGGTGATGCAGCCGGCATAGTTTCTCATTTGAAGAGGATATTTTTCGTACATCTTTTGGTATTTGGGTCCGGCGACGCAAGGCAGATGGGGCGCGTGAAACCAAATCACGCTTAGGAAGGGTTTGTTTTTTTCGACGGCATTTTCGATAAAAGGAAGTACGCGATCCATGACGACTTTGCTTGCATCGCCTTCTAAATTGTTTTGTACGAGGTTGCCTTTAATGTCCCAGAAGTGGGTGCCGTAGTGCTTGAAGGGTTGACCTTTTTTGATGGGTTTCCAGCCTAGGTTCCGGGATTCGCCTTTTCGATATTGGATGGGCTCTTTCACGGGGTCGTAGGTTGGCACTTTGCTTTCAGTGACAAAGCATGTGTCGTAGCCATGCAAGCTGGGGGGATTGAATAATTTGAAATTGCCTGGCCTTGCGCGGTTGGCGTCTTTTTGTTTTGTGGTGAGTGTGCCTAGGTGCCATTTTCCGAAATGGCCGTTGAGATAGCCTTGGGTGCGTAGGATTTCTGGTAGGGTTATTTCTTCTGGTCTGAGTATGCCGGTGTTGGCGTAGAACACGCCGGTGCGATAAGGGCTTCGTCCGGTGAGGCAACTGGCGCGGGTTGGGCTACATACCGCGCTGGCTGCGTAAAACCGTTTCATGACGAGGCCTTCTTTGGCCATTTGATCTAGGTGGGGTGTTTTGATGATTTTATTGCCGTTGAATCCGACATCGGCCCAGCCTAGGTCATCGGCCATGATTAAGATGATATTGGGTTTCTCTTCTGCCCAAGCGGTCATGGGGGAGATGATCAATAATAAGCAAACAATCCGAGATATCAGTAATCGCGTCAACGTATTGACTCCTAAATTTTTATTTTGTTTAATAATCAAACAATGTGTCGCCCTTACACCGAGGCATTTTGTAAAACCTACGCCTTTTGATTCTTGATGGTGGCTGCTCGTGATTATAGCAAACACTTTGGGCAGTTCTATGACTCTAAAGAATTACTTTTTCTGCAACTGATTTAGATTTCCATCATGGTGTGACGATTTTTTATTTTACATGCGCTGTGTGCTGCGAAAATCATTTCACGACGGCGGTTACTGGTCGTAAAAAAACCTACGCAATCGTGCGTAGGTTTTTTTGTTTAAGATTTTGTTATTTGAACGCGTTTTTTTATTTTCGTTTTTTTCGTTTTTTGAATTTTGTTTTTGTTTTTGTGCTGCCTTTTGCCATGCCTGGCATGCCACCTCCGCCCATGGCTGCCATCATATCCGCCCCGCCGAATCCGGCCATGGCTTTCATGCGTTGGACCATTCCCATGCCCGACATTTGCTTGGTGACTTTGGAAATCATCTCGAAGCCTTTGACCAGTTTTGAGATATCTTGTTGTGTTCTGCCCGAGCCTTTTGCGATTCTTCTTCTGCGCGAGGTGTCGATGATATCTGCATTTGCGCGTTCTTTTTTAGTCATGGATTGAATCATGGCTTGTGTGCGGTCGATTTCTTTATCGTCTAGGTCTAGGCCTTTGAATTGTTGACCGATGCCGGGTAGCATACCCATAAGCGATTTCATCGATCCCATTTTTCGTATTGTTTTGAGCTGTTTAAGAAAATCGTCCATGGTCATTTGGCCTTTGGCGAGTTTTTCTTGGAGGGCTAATGCTTCTTCTTCGCTGACGTGCTCTTGTGCTTTTTCTACTAAGGAGACGACGTCGCCCATGCCTAGGATGCGGCCTGCGATTCGGTCGGGATGAAATTCCTCGATTTTGTCTAGCTGCTCGCCGGTGCCTAGGAATTTGATCGGTTTGTTTGTGATTTCTCTGACGGTTAAGGCTGCGCCGCCTCGGGTGTCAGAGTCAAATTTTGTGAGGATGACGCCGTCTAGTTCGAGCTGATCGTTAAATGCTTTTGCGCTATTGACGGCGTCTTGTCCAGTCATGGCGTCGATGACGAGATAGATTTGATGGGGGGCGATTGTTTTGTTGACTTGGTTTAGTTCGCCCATGAGTTCATCGTTGATATGTAGGCGGCCCGCGGTGTCTAGGATGACCACGTCGAACCGTTCTTTTCGGGCGTAGGCCACACCGTTTTGGCAGACGGTTACCGCTGCGCCGACGGCTTTGCCATATTCGGCGATTCGGTCTGGCTCGCCATAGAAAGCGACTCGGCCGTTGCCTGGTAATTCTTGGTCGGCTTGGTTGGCGACGGTTTGGAGCTGATCTACGGCTGCGGGTCTTTGGAGGTCGGCTGCGACCAGTAGCACGGACTTATCTTGTTTTTTCAGATAGCCGGCGAGCTTTCCACAGGTTGTTGTTTTGCCCGAGCCTTGTAGCCCGCTCATCATGATGATGGTTGGACCGGGCTGAACAAACATGATGCCTTGCCCGCCGGTGTACTCACCGGTTTGGGGATCGATATCTTCGCCAGCCATCAACGCGACTAATTCATCGTGAACGATTTTGATCATTTGTTGGCCGGGATCGACGGCTTGTAACACTTTTTGGCCTAGGGCTTGATCTTTGACGCGCTGGCAAAAGCTTTCTACGACTTGGTAATGAACATCGGCTTCGAGCAATGCGCTGCGTACATCGTCCATGGCGTCTTTGACATTGGATTCGCTGATTTTGCCTTGGCCTGTGAGATTTTTCAGGGCACTACTAAAACGATCTGATAAATGTCCAAACATGTTTGGCTCGCTATTCTTGTTTTTAAAAAAGAGAAATGGGTGTAGGCTCTGACCGGAGGCTTCTGATTTATTCTACCTTGATCCACAAATTTGCTCAAGGCCGTTGCGTTGGCGCTGGTGATATTTACAATGGTTTGATGCTTAATCAACCAGAGAATGAATCGAAAAATTCCGATGCTCGGATTTGGATGCCCGCGGGCTTTTCGCCTTTGTCGCGTATTTTTTTGGCTCCGCCTCATAACCGCTTGACTTGGCCCGATGCGTTGGAGCTGGCGCAGAAGGAGTTTGGGTATTTTATTGATCGGTTGGCTGATGTTTTGCCGGTGACGCTTTTGAATACCAATGCTTTTATTGATGTGGATCATCCCGGGATTAGCTGCTTGGAGTTGAAAACCAATGACTCGTGGATTCGTGATTACGGCCCGATTTTTACGGTTCGTGGGGGTCGCCTTTGGATTGAAGATTTTCGTTTTAATTCATGGGGCAATAAGTATCCGCCGTTCGATGATGATGATGCCATTGCGGGTCAGATTGCCGAGCATTTAGGCGTTGGGATTTGCCGCTGGGATTTTGTGCTTGAAGGAGGATCGATCGAAAGCAACGGGCAAGGCGTGCTGCTGACCACAGCATCTTGCTTGCTTCACCCTAATCGGAATCCGGGGTTAAGCCAAGGACAGATCGAGGCTTTGCTATCTCGGGCGCTAGGGGTCGAGCGATTTATTTGGCTGCCTGGTGGAATTGATGGGGATGACACGGACGGGCACGTGGATGATGTGGCGCGTTTCATTGGGCCGAGGCAGATTGCTGTGGTGCGGGCGCCCAAATCTCATCCCGATCACGAGGCATTAGAGCGGAATTACCGAGTGCTTTTAGATGCTAGAGATCAAGAGGGGCAGCGATTTGATTTGGTTGTCTTGCCAACGCCTGGGCAGATCTTTGCTGAGGGAATCGCGGATTGGCAAAACGGGAATCAGCCTAGCCGGCTGGCACTTCCCGCCAGTTATGCGAATTTTCTGATGGCTAACAAGCATCTTTTTCTTCCTGTTTTTAATCAGCCCGAGGATGCGCTGGCCATTAGCTGTCTTGAGGATGCGCTGCCTCATTATCGGATTGTGCCGATTCCAGCGATTCATTTGGTTGCGGGTTTGGGCGCGCTGCATTGTCTTTCTATGGAACAGCCCGCGATTTAAATTTTTTCAGATTTTTTTAATTTTGCGCATCAGTGCGCTGGTGATGCCGGGCAAGGCGTGGAAGATGCAGAAGAGTGGCCAACTGATAGGGCTTGGCCAGACCTGGGTTCGGCGTGGATGCTTTAGGCATTTGATAATGGCGCGTGCTACTTTTTGACTGGTTTGTATAAAAAGTTTTGGGGTATTATCGTTACTGATTTGGCGTTTCACGCCGTCGTGCGCTTCGACGACGAGCTGGGTTTGGGTGCCCACGGGGTGGACCGTGCTAACATGGCAGCCTTTGCTTTTGAGTTCGGTGTGTAAGGATTGAGCTAGGCTGAGTTGTGCGGCTTTGGTTGCGCTATAAATACCAAAGCCGGGGATGCTGTAATGGCTGAGGCTGCTTGAGCAGATGAGGATGTGCTTACCTTTCAGCCCCCCGTTTTTTTCAAATGTTTTGACTGCATATTTCGCGGTTAAGAAGGTGCCGATAAAATTTGTTTCGAATATTTCTTTGACCTGCTGGGTTGAAGTTTGACAAATATCCGCGGCTAACGAATAACCCGCGTTTGCAAAAACAGCGTGTAGTTGCCCGAAGGTTTGGATTGTTTTTTCAAACATTTTTTCGACGGCTTGTTCGTCTTGCACATCACAGACGATGGGTATGGCTTTACCGTTTTGTTTTTTAATTTGGTCAACCACTTGCTGCAGTTTTTCTATTCTTCTGCCCGCCACGGCGACGGCCATGCCTTGCTTGGCGCATAAGATGGCGGTTGCTTTCCCGATGCCCGTTCCGCCGCCGGTGATGAGTATCACGCGTTTATTCATTTTTTTTCTCATTTTAAGATCATAACAGGGATTGCCTATTTTCACCGGCTGGCAAGTCTCCCTGTAAAAAAATAAAAACAAAATATCCAAAAAATGAAACAATTGGATCGGCTCAAGCGTTAAAGAGATAGAACATCTATTTGACAGATTAACAGAGGAGGTCACAAAAAATGTCAGAAGACCAGATTAAATTAAACAGAGCCCAAACGCTGTATACGAGGCTTCGCAGGAAACAATTAGCCTGTACCCTTGAAGGGCGGATTGGTCATGCGATGACTTATACGCATCGGATCCATCGGATCCAAAACTGGGCGCGAAACACCTTGGGCTTATACACGCTGTGCTAATGCTGCTTTGCCTATTAGGATTATTATGCAAATTATTATCACACATTAAGTATTTATATCAAAGTATTCATCATCTGATAGCCGAGTGAACAAAGGGCATTTGATCAATTAAAATAAATTGATTGGTTGTTTTTGTATGCAAATTTTTTAAATTGCGTTAGGCTATCTACATGACTAAACTGGCTGTTCCTATTATTGTTGAATCTACCGCGCGGGCTCATGCCATGGCTCAGATGGCTGCTCGGCAAGGCGCGGATATCGTAGAATATCGCATTGACCGCTTTATCGAGGGAGAGGGGGCAGATGAATTATCACAATTGATGACATTGATTGACGATTCGCCATTGCCTTGCATTATCACTTGTAGGCCCACATGGGAGGGCGGTTATTATGACGGGGATGAACGATCTCGGATTGCGATTTTGGAACATATTAAGCACGCCAAGCGGCCGCCTTTGTATTTAGATTTCGAGCTCAAAGCGTATCAGGCGTCGGCCAATATCCGCCAAAAGATTCATTTGGTGGTGGATCATGCCGATCAGCCTCGCCCTGTTGAGACGCGATTGATTCTTTCTAGTCATGACTTTGACTCTAGGCCTAGGGATTTGCTGGGCCGAATTAGCGCGATGTCTGAATATGATCAGTGCGCGGTGATTAAGATTGTTTGGGCATCGCGTTCGCTTCGGGATAATCTTGAGGCTTTTGAGATTTTGGATTCTAAATATAAACCCACCATCGCATTGTGCATGGGGCAAACGGGTTTGGCTTCGCGGATTTTGGCTAAGAAATTCGGGGCGCTGCTGACGTTTGCCGCGTTGGATACGGATCAAACTTCCGCGCCGGGCCAGCCTACCTTGAGCGATTGCAAGAAGCGATATCGCTGGGACGCGCTGAATCGGCAAACGCGAGTTTATGGGGTGATCGGAGATCCGGTGGCCCATTCGATTAGTCCGCATATGCACAACGCGGGGTTTGATCGGATTGATTTTAATGGCGTTTATTTGCCGCTGCCGATCCCCGGCGCGTATGAACATTTTAAAGCCACGGTGGGGTCATGGCTTGATTTTAAAGCGCTAGATTTTAGCGGGGCATCGGTCACGATTCCGCATAAACAAAATCTGATTCGATTTGTACAAGAAGCCGGGGGACAGGTCGAGCCTTTGGCCAAACGCATTGGGGCAGCCAACACGCTTACCGTCCGAGATGATGGCACGCTTTATGCTTCCAACACGGACTACGGCGCGGCGTTGGATACGGTTTGCCATAGACTCAATCTCACCCGAGAACAACTCCGGGGCAAGCGCATCGCGATCCTAGGCGCTGGCGGCGTGGCGCGTGCGATCGTGGCGGGATTTTCGGCATACGGGGCTAGTTTAACGATTTTTAATCGCACCCATGAAAAAGCCGTCGCCTTGGCTGAGGAATTTAATGCTCATTTATCCGGTGACGCGCCGATCCAAGCATGCCCCTTTGATCAGCTGCATCAGCTGCCTTTGGATATTCTGATTAACTGCACCTCCGTGGGGATGTCGCCTAGAGTCGAGCAAAGCCCATTGCCCGAGCTTGCTGCGGGGCAAAGCTTTAGCCATTGGGGCAAAGACACGCTTATTTTTGATACGATTTATAACCCCAAAGAAACGCGGCTTCTCCGATTCGCTCGGACGCGCGGCTGTCAAACGGTGAACGGTGCCAAGATGTTAGCCATGCAGGCCCAGGCCCAGTTCACGCTTTGGACGAGGCAAGCACCACCCGAGGGGCTTTTCGAAGAAATCGTCGAGCGGGGGATTTGAGCACAAGTTAGGCCAAGCTAAAGGCCATCGCCTTTGATAAGCGCCATCTATTAAGCCGCGGCTAAACCTTAAGCAAAAAACTGCTAAGCGTGAATAAACAGAGCATCATCAGCATCGCCGCATAAAAACTTTCGACGTAGCCGATGCTTTCAAAAAGTATCAACATGCCAAACATAAAAATCGGCAGGCAGACCGTGACAATGATAAAAAAGATATAAACCGTCCAGCCCATCTCCTGCTGTAATGAACCAGCCAAGAGGGTAATTGTCATGGCTAAAAAAAACAAAGCATAAACTTTAACGAAAACGGTTTGGAAAGGGCCTAGCTCAATGCTGCAGATTTTGACAAGCAGCAAGCACATGCCGATACCCACGATGCCGCCAATGCCAGCCAATACATAAACGCTCAGCAACCGAACCAGAACCGCATCCATGCCCCCGCCTTTGAGAAGCATCACCAAGCACGAAAACAAGAGGATTCTATTGACAATTTTCATTTCCCGAGCGTCTTCTGCTAGCATCAGCACATCCCTTAATTTATATCACCCCGTCCGATTGACTGAGATTGATTTGCCCAAACACTGGGGCGATTGATTTTTTAGACGTGATTATTTTGATCTTGTGATATTTTGTCTTATGATAATGATTGCCCCTGTTTTTGCAACATTTAAGGATGCCCGGCGAGATTGCGTGCCGAGGCGGATAGCGTCATCGGTATTTTGCCGATACAATACGCAACGGCCTTAATGAGGCATTGCTTTTGGAAAGGCAGATTTTATGACAGCACATGATGACATACAAGGCGCGTTACTGGCTAGTGATTTAAAGATCGCTATAGTCGTGAGCCGATTTAATGAATTTATCACCGATCGCCTAGTCCAAGGCGCCAAAGCGACCCATCGCCAACTGGGCGGCCAAGAGCAAGACTTAACGGTCATTCATGTGCCAGGCGCTTTTGAGCTACCCGTGGCGGGGCTAAAAGCGGGACAGTCGGGCCATTATGACGCGATTATCTGCTTAGGCGCGGTAATCCGTGGCGCCACGACACACTATGATTATGTCTGCGGCCAGGCCGCAAGCGGCATCGCCGAGATTGCGATGCGCACTGGCGTTCCCGCCATCTTTGGCGTAATCACCACCGACACCATCGAGCAAGCCATCGAACGGGCCGGCTGCAAACAAGGCAACCAAGGCGCCAAAGCCATGATGACCGCCATCGAGATGGCGAATTTGCTGAAGCAACTTTAGCTCAACCCCGACGCCTTTTTGCCCCCCCCTACCACCTATGACTCCCCACTGATTCCATCCCTTTTTTTAAAAAAATTAAGAACCCTTTTATGCCAAAACGAAAAAATATCAGAAGACTCGCCATGCAGATTATGTATCAGTTTGATCTTTGCCCAGAAACCGATCAGCAAGAGATTTTTAATGCTTTAGATACGACCTTTGACCCCAAGCAAACGCGAGAGGAAGGCTACGCTTTGGCTCAAAAAGCATGGGGCCATCAAAAACAAGCCGATGCGCTGACGGTGGAGATCGCCCCAAAATGGCCTACTTATCGCCAGCCGCCGGTGGATCGCTCGATTATCCGATTGGCTTACTATGAAATGATCAGTGGATATGCCCCCGCCAAGGTCGCCATCAATGAAGCCATCGAGCTAGCCAAGGATTATGCATCAGAGCATTCCCCCGCGTTTATCAACGGCGTGCTAGATAAAATCCATAAACAACTCAAAGCCCAAGATGCATTGCCCGATCAAACCCCCGCATCACATCAAAACCCAAACCCCGCAGCGCCTAAAGATTGGCTCAATGATGCCAAGGACCGCTCATAACATTAGACCCGCTGCCTATTATTTTCATACAGCGCCCGCCACTTATTCCCCGCTATGCACGCCCACATATTGATTTTGATTCGCTAAAATCTGCGCTTCGAGATCAAGCATTTCTGCCCAACGTAAATCCACCGCGGATTGATCTTTCGTAGCGAAAGTGGCCAGCTCTAAAAACACGCGATAGTGGCTATGCTCTGAAGCATAAAGCCCGCGGTACAACCTTCTTAATTCTTGATCCTCACAGACTTGGCCTAGGATGCTGAAGCGTTCGCAGCTTCGCGCTTCGATCAAAGCACAAACCATCAGCCGATCAATCAGCTCCTCGTGACCTTTGCCTTTTCTAACGATATTTCTAAGCCCCTTGCCGTAGTCGTTGATGTGCCCACGAGAAATATAGCCGCCTCGGGCGTGTAATATTTTAAGCACCAGTTGCATGTGTTCGATTTCATCTTTTGAAATGCTCACCAATTCAGCAGACCACTTCGGGGCGATCCATTGCGGGTCAACGCCTTTGAAACGTGGCCACTGGGGGATGAGGTCTAATGCGTTGGTGCAAGCTTTGCGTTCTAAATGCGCATGATCATTCAACAGCGCCATGGGGTCTTGAAGCATCCGATGGGCCCATGCCTGAGTTGTCCAACTTTTCAGAGGCAAATCGTCTGCTAATGAGGTGCGATTGTTTTCCATAAGCTTAATCCTATCCACTGAGCCTAGCGTGTTTGATTTTCTATTTTTTGTTTTTATCAGAGCCTACTTATTGGCTAAGGCTAAATTTTAATTTTCACCCGCAGCAGCAAATTGGCGGTAAAGCCCAGCATACACACCCGCTTGAATAAGCAGTTGCTCGTGTGTGCCTCGCTCGACAATTTCGCCCTCTGAAAAAACTAAAACTAAGTCCGCATCCTTGATCGTGCTCAACCGGTGAGCCACGACGAAACTGGTTCGGCCTTCTAGCAGCTTTTCCAATGCCCGCTGAATTTTTCGTTCGGTCATCGAATCCACACTCGACGTGGCTTCGTCGAGCACCATAATTTTTGGGTCCGCCAGCATGGCTCTGGCGAAACATACAATCTGTCTTTGACCTAGCGAAAGGTTGCTGCCTCCCTCGCCAACTTGCGTTTGGAATCCCGCATTCATCTCTTGTATCAGATCAAAAACATCTAAATCTTTAGCTGCTCGGATGACTTCATCGTCCAAAGCCTGTGGCCTAGCAGCGCGTATATTTTCCATCACGCTGCCTTTGAACAAGAAATTATTCTGTAAGACAATCCCCATTTGCTGATGTAAACTGTCTGATTGGATATCGCGAATTTCGTGGTCATCAATAAAAATCTGGCCCGATGTGGGCAGATAGAATTTGGAGACCAAACTAATGGTCGTCGTTTTCCCGCTTCCGGTGTGGCCAACCAGCGCAACGGTTTGCCCTGCTTTGACTTTAAAACAAACATCTTTGAGGATCGGCGTGTCTTGAATATATTCAAAATTCAGATGGCGAAATTCAACATCGCCACGAATATGCTCCAGCGCGATGGCGCCTTGACTGTCGGTAAAATCGGGCTTACGATCCAACAAATTAAACACGCGCTCCGCCCCGGCCATTGCGGTCAATGCGGTATTGTATTGCCTGCCGATCGCGTCGATGGGTGCAAAAAACTGATCGGATAAAAAGATAAAATACAGCACCTCTGAGATGTTTGTCCCTTGGCCTTGAAAAATCATGTAGCCCCCAAGCATGAGTAACAAAGCGCGGAAGAGCTGGCTATTGAGATTGAGCATGGGAAAATAAACCCCCGCCATTTTTTCAGCTTTGAGATGATAGGTCGCGTGGTCCGCCACCAGATCGCTGAAAATCTGTGCGTTGACATCTTGCCTCACAAAAGCTTGCGTGATGCGTATGCCCGCGATGGATTCAGCCAACGTCGCGGTGACTCGACTAAAAGAATCTTGCACATTGCGCCAAAGTTGGCTGAGCCTGCTGCGGAAAAAATAAGTCGTGCCGATCAGCACAGGCGCCAACCCCAGTAATAACAAAAACATTTTTGGGCTGATCCAAAGCATCGCCCCGGCGGCA
>CAZSSX010000055.1:0-11507 GCA_964609545.1 uncultured Phycisphaeraceae bacterium
GCGGCTTAATGCGTGACCCTTCTCGTAGTAATGAACTGTTGGAGGAAATCAAGAACTTAGAAGGTGTGAAATACGCATCGTTGTATATCCGTGAAGATGAGTCAGAGGTTTAAATTATGAGTCAAGAAAAAATAGCAACACCGTTGAAGCTGCAATTTAAACGCATGCGTCAACAGTTAGTTCCGGTGGTGGTTTTTGTGGTGGTGTGTGTTTTGGTGGGATGGCTTTGGTCGCGTCACACCCAGCGCGGGCAAATAGTGGGCCGTATCGAGGCTAACCGTTTTGCAGTGGTCAGTCATGTCGATGGCTTGCTCTTAACTCAAACAGATATCGCCCCTTTAGCTTTAGTATCCAAAGGCCAAGTCATCGCCCGAGTCCGCAGAATCGCACCCGAGGTGGCCAGCGCGAAAATAGACGTCGTGCGCGCTCAAATACAAGTGTTAAACGCAGAACTAGGCACGCTAAAGGTGACAGGCGCCGGAGATGTGCAAAAGCTCAATCATGACTTATTAGTCGAAGCCAGGCGGTTAGCACTGCGCTTAGAAGAACTCAAAATCGACTTGCTAGATCGCGTCTCATCCGTCGAATCAGATCGTATCAAATTTCAAAGGCTTGAAGAATTAGTCGCGCTATTGGCCAAAGGCGGCGGCTCTCGAATTGAACTCATGAACGCTAAGATGCAGCGAGATGTCATCGCGAAAAAAATAGCAGAAAACACCACAGCCAAAGGCCTCGTCGAATCCCAAATCCAAGCCGCCCAAGAAAGAATCAAAAATCATCGCCTGCCCAGCTCGGAAGATTTTCTAGAGCTGCTTAAGCCGATCCAAAAATCCATTGAACTTCAGCGGGAGACGATCCAATTGATTCGCAAGGAGAGCCAGCCCATCGAATTGGTAAGCCCTTGCGATGGCTATTTTTCGCGGGTGATGTTTAAAAATAATCAGTCCGTAGCAGCCGGCCAAGAAATTTATGAAATTGTCCAAGCAAATATAACCCATCCCGTCGTCCTTTGTTATGTCAGAGATCATCAAATCCAAAATCTATCAAAAAATCATCAGGTCAGCGTTTTCTTAACCCGAGGCAGCAGGCAAATACAGGTCAAAGGCACCATCTTAGAAGCGGGTCGAGTCGTCGAACCAATCCCCCAATCATATCTACCCAATGCAACCATGCCCGAATGGGGAGTCCCCGTTAGAATCCAAATCCCCAATACTCAAAGCGTCAGAATGAACGAACAAGTAAGCGTTAGGCTGAGATAAAAATTGGCAAATCTAAACACTGAAAATAAAATCGCTGGATTTGACGTCTTGCTTATCCAACCCAATCAGATGACACTTTCATACATTTGAGTCTGGACCCGTAAGGCTAACCCCGCCTTGGATTGGCGCAGGCAATGGCTACGGTTTTTGAATTTTCATAAATTGTCGGATCATCTTTTTCCCTTGATGGGCGCTGGCGTGCTGGTATAGCAGTGCCGCGGCGATGGCCGCCTCTTGAGAAGCCAGCATTTGTTTTTTATCCTTGAGCGCATCACTCAGCCCCAGCATTTCATCCGCGCGATGCAGGGTGGTTGTTTTGATGATTTGAATAGCGGTCTTCTGCGCGGTTTTCAATGCCAAAGTTTTGAGAAATACGTTAGGCTCGGGTAAAGTTAAAGGATCGGCGTTAAGGCCAATCCCTGGGTGATGACCAATAATCGTGCTGTCTTGGATAGACGCACTCTGGTTAATGGAGATTGATTTAGCCTTAAGTTGATCGGGTGTTTGAAGGGTTAAATCACCTTGCAGATGAGCGGTGAGTCGATATGTCTTGAGCGTGTAAGGCCATTGTCGTTCTTGTAGTTGAGCAATGGTCAGAGGCATGGCACCAAGGCGACGGCGCAGCCGAATCGTTTGATTAGTCAGATGATTCAGCTGCTTTTGGGTGACAGACCAATGCAGCCTACCGGTGCCGCGGCACTGGGTGCAGTAGATTTGCCCTTGGGTACAATGTGGGCAAGCAATCGTTTTTTGAATATAAAAGGACCGGTGCTTGGGGACGCGACAATTGGCGATCTGGCAGGTGTTGCAAAAATTCCTAATGATTTTAGCTCGGCCGTGGCAGTGCCGACAAAGCCTCTGAAATTTCCCCCGGCATGTCGGACAGCATTTCTGAAATCTCCTATTGAGCATGCACAGACGATCCTCTGCATGCTCAAGCTCAGCGGTAAGGATTGCAACTTTCGGGTTGGGCACCTGGAGGCTAACCTGGTAGCGATGCTTTTGGTTGAGAGATTGAATTTCTTTTGTGTGAACTTGAAAAACTTTAAGGTGAGTATGAGCAGTGATGATCGGTAAATCATCTGCCTTGGGTTTGAGATGAAAGTACGCTAGCCGATGGCGTTTGAGATATTTTTTTGTTGTATCATGGAAAAGATTTGCTTGGCGAGCAGTGAGGGTATCCGCATAAGAAAGCTTAAGCTTGAGTTGAAAAGCCGCGCGTTGATAAATCTTATTTTGCGCATGGGTGATCAGTTTCTGGTGGCTAGCAATGGGCTCTAACTGATGGGCTTTCTTGGCCCAGATGAAAGATTGCCCGGGGAGGTTTTGTAGCAAGGATTGGCGCGCGTACGCGGCATAGATCGCGGCTTTGCCTTGGATAGCTGCGAAGTGATTAGGCTGATAGCCGAGGGCTTTTTCGTAGGACGCGTGGGCGGGATGATATTTTTTCTGATGAAAAAGAGACTGCCCCACTTGCGTGTGATGGCTTGCGCCTTGGCCTAGCAAGGTCGAGCGGTAAGGCTTGGCTTGGGGATGATTGGGGAATAATGCCAAGGATTTTTTAAGTAAAGCAATGCCCGAATCAAATGATTTTTTCTGACCAGCAGCAACAGCGCGCTGATAAAAGGTATCAGCCGCAGCGCGGAGACGCTTGGCCCTGACCAGCGTTGGCCCAGCATCGGGATGATAAGGCCAATGGCGCAGGGCAGTTTGGGTGTGCCCGATGGCGATGTCAATTTGTTTCGATTGAAGGCTTTTAGCAGCCAAGCGGTAAGCCTGTTTGGATGCGCGGATTTGTTGTTTAGCATGATGGCGTTGTTGGCGCAGCGGCAGGAGGTGAGGCTGGGTTTGAAGCAGATCATCCGCGCGCGCAATGATTTGCTTCCATTTCTTTTGCCTACGGTTTTTAAACACAGCAAGGTACATCGGCTCTTGAAATGCCGCAGGCAGCAGCGAATCAATCGCTCGCTGGGCGTGCGGATGTTGAGGGTCAAGGACAAGCGTTTGCTTCAGCAACGGCTCAGCTTGATTGATGCGCCCGTCTTGGTCTACGAGATTCAGCGCCCGGGCATAAGTGTGTTTGGCGTATTGTTTTTTGGCGTGTAAAAGTGCATTTTTCGCATCGGTAAAGGTGGCATCATCTTGGAGCGCCGCTTGATAATTCCTGATCGCGCTGGGCCAATCTTTTTGATGCGTTGCATTCTGGGCCGATTGATAGTTGGCCCGAGATCGTGTATAGATCAGCTTTTTTTGAAACTCGGGGTTATTGCCCAGCCGATGATTGATCGCCAATGCTTGCTGATAATAACCTAACGCCGCGGTGTGTTGGTTAAGCAATGCCGCCGCGTCGCCGCGATGGATAAAGTTATTTCCTTGGCAACCAGGCAGAAAAAAGATCGCGATAAAAATCAGACAAGATGCCACAGCGGCCTGGTGATTTTTCATAGGTAGAACTCCGGATGCTTTTCAAACACTTAAGCGATCAATAGCGATCAATCTAAGCATGAAGCAAGTCATTGTATTTTTGACAAGATTCAAGCGAGATTTTATGCCTAAAACGAAATTTAATAGTGCAGGGTAGAAAAAAAAGTTTTTCTCATCGATGGGTTGGGTACAATCAAAATGCAATCTGTTTTTTTGATAACCGTCTTGCCAAGCGCTGCCTCGGTTGTTTAATTGATCCATAGCCTAGCAGACTATGATTAAAAATGACCCATCAAATCGGGAGGCTAAATATTTCCGTTGCGACTCGATACGAACCAATGAAGACGAGCAGCCCAGCGCGACACGCAGCGTACCTCCTTGATAAAGTGATCAAACGCGGTTATCCGTTATAGCGATTCATCGCGGTATCGACATCATTTTCAATCCAGCACTCAAGCTGATCGCAGGCACGCCAAATCGCAGGCTCCACAGCGTCGGCTTGCGCCTTGGAAAATCGACTCAAAACGTAATCTGCTTGAGGCACTCTGCCAGGCGGGTCTACGCCTAAGCGCAGTCTAGGAAATGCTTGACTACCAAGAACGCGCTTAATATCTTTCAAGCCGTTGTGCCCATTAGTGGAGCCGCCCGGCCTCATCCGTATGGTGCCAACATCAAGAGCAATTTCATCCACAACAATCATCAGGTCTTTCGCAAAATCAAGCTTATAAAAATTTAACGCTTCAATAACAGACTGACCGGATTTATTCATAAACGTGGTGGGTTGCAGCAGGACACATTTTTCCCCCGCGATGACGCCTTGCAGCATCCCCGCGCTGAATTTAGATTTCACCCCCGTGATCTGATGGCGCCTAGCTAATTCGTCAAGAACCATAAAGCCGATATTGTGCCGAGTTTTTTCGTATTGTTTGCCGGGATTGCCCAAGCCGATGATCAATTTCATGACTTGATTATATCAACCCTTACCGACTTGTGCATCGGTTAGATCTATTTATGATGTGCAGATGAAAAACCAAGTGGACATCGCGATTATTGGAGGCGGAGCAGGAGGCCTAAGCGCAGGAATCTGGGGCGGGCAGCTCAATCCTAAAAACACAGCCCCACCCAAAATTGTAATCTTTGATGGGGCCAAGCATCTCGGCGCAAAAATATTGGTAGCCGGGGGAGGCCGATGCAACGTGACCCATGAAAAAGTCATCGTCTCTGATTTTCAGGGCGAGCCTAGCTTTATTAAAAAAGTCTTACGCGCCTTACCGGTGAAGCAAACCGTGCAATGGTTTGAGCAGATGGGCGTTAAACTCAAGACCGAACCAACAGGCAAACGCTTCCCCGTGAGCGATCGCAGCAGAACCGTTCTAGATGGTCTGATCAGCCAATGTCAGCGCGTCGGGACGGAGATCCGGTGCAATCATCGCGTAAAAAAAATGGAACGTAAAGACCATGGATTTGAGATTTTATTCCAAGGCCAAATCCCCCCGGTCTGGGCCAAACGCGTGGTGATGTGTACGGGCGGAAAATCTTTAGCCAAAACCGGAAGCGATGGCTGGGGCTGGGAAATGGTCAAAGCTTTAGGCCATCGCGTGGGCCAGACCTGGCCGGGCCTAGTGCCTTTGAATCTAGAAAGCAAAATGTTTCATGCCAACTTATCAGGCTTGAGCATGGAGGTGCGTTTAGAAGTCTGGGTAAAAGGACAGCGGATCGATCAGCGCCAAGGCAGCTTGCTCTGGACACATTTTGGCATCAGCGGACCCGTGGCGATGGACAGCTCACGCTTCTGGGTAGGGGCAAAAAAAGAAGGCGCGACAATGAAAATGGCCGCTTGGGCAGCGTGTGATTTTCAGATGGCACAAAGTCGTTTACTCGATCAAGCCCGGGAAAATCCCAGCGGATCGGTGAGTAAGTTTTTAGCTAAAAAACTACCCAAACGCTTTGTCGCTAGCTTATTAGACTATCTAGGCATCGATCAAGAAATCCCCTTAGGCCAGCTCCGCAAAGAAGACCGCCGAACGCTAGTGCATGGCCTAACCGCCCTTGACCTAGAAGTGGTCAGCGATCGTGGCTGGAACTACGCGGAAGTCACCGCGGGGGGAATCGATTTGTCGCAAGTCAACGCCAAGTCAATGCAGAGCAAGTTAGTCGAGGGGCTTTATTTCTGTGGCGAGATCTTAGACTGCGAAGGGCGCATCGGCGGCTTTAATTTTCAATGGGCATGGGCAAGCGGTTACTTGGCCGGCCGATCAGCGGTGGCAAGTTTGGAATGACCAACCTTGACCAACCTTGCAAAAAATCGAGCATACAGTCCATCAAAAGCCTACACTTAAAAAAAGCCTACACTTTTTTAAGTGTAGGCTTTTGATTTTTATATGGGCACTTTCAAAATGAAATTTTTTCATTTTCTCATAGCTTCATTTTTTCATTTTTAGTTTTTGATCAGCTCGGGGATCGGCAGCGTACCAAGCTGTGGCAGGTCTGGCACCAAGGGTGCTAAGTAGTCGATGAAGCTGGGGTGGATATCGTTTCCGTTGAGAAGATATCGCTCATCTAAGACCTGCGTCTTGGCAGCCACATCGGAAAGCTCTACGCGGTTAAACGCTACGGTATAAGGCGAATCGCTGGTGCGAACGATGGCAATAGAGCCATCGCTGAACTGACCAGCCGTGGCCAGTTGTGCCGCGGTGGCGCCGGCTTGCCTAGCCTCTTTGGCGTCTACCTTACTATAGATGCCCGCGAAGCTGCGCTGAAGATATCCGAACGTATCCGCACGCACCCGCACGCCAGAGTCCAGCTTGCTTTTGATAAGCGTCACAAGGAAATCGCCCAGCGCACCGGTGCCCGAGAGCTGCACATTACCGTGGTCGTCTTTTTCCACTTGCGGCGCAAGTTTGGTCAGCATCGGCGTGCCCTGGGCATCGTGTATGCCCTCGCTCACAGCGATAAGACATCGCCCCTGCGCTTGATAAATACGTTTGACATCAGCCACGAATTGCTCCGGATCAAACGCAACCTCGGGCACATAAATCAAGTGTGGCCCATCGTTAGGATTTTGCCTCGCAAGCATAGCCGCAGCGGTTAAAAATCCCGCGTGCCGACCCATAATCACATTGATCTTAATCCCCGGCAGCGCCCGGTTATCACAATTATCGCCCATGAATGCTTGAGCGACAAATTTGGCAGCAGAGGCAAAACCAGGCGTGTGGTCGTTGCACATCAAATCATTGTCAATCGTTTTAGGCACATGAAAACAACGCAACTCGTAATGATCTTTGATCGCCATCTCATTGATAATACGGCAAGTGTCGGAGCTATCGTTGCCGCCGATGTAGAAAAAATATCGGATATTTTGCTCGGCAAAAGATTTAAGAATCTGACGGCAATAAGCCTCGTCGGGCTTATCCCTGCACGAGCCTAACGCCGCAGAAGGGGTCAGCGCGATTTTTTCCAGAAGCTCTTGCGAGAGGTCTTGCAGCTCCACCAAGTGATTGCTGACCATGCCTCTCACCGCGTGGACAGCGCCGTAAATCTTATCGATGCCCGGGATGCCGCGCAGTGTTTCTACGATGCCCACGAGCGATTGATTGATGACAGCTGTCGGGCCGCCAGATTGTCCGATCATGACGTTGCCTGGGATAATGGGGGTGTTTGAAGACAAGGGTTGGGCTCCAAAAAAAGGATTAAAAATCCAGCCAAAGGGGGTCGGGCTAAGCTCATACGGTAGGGCTTGGTCTTTTTGCTGGGCATAATTTTGCTTAAGATGATTATATTAGTCGATTGGGATTTATAAACAATGCCTCGCCCCGGCTGTTTGGGCGTAAGTCTTTTTAATAGTTTGTAAGTTTTTAAATAAAAAAGATTTATGTGGGTTCTGGATATAAATTTTTTTTGCGTGATTGGCAATATTTTCTCTCTTGGTGATAATATATGCAATGTCTCGGATTGAAATACAAAATCTCGTCAAATGTTTTGGCCAAACCCGTGCGGTAGATCATGTTGATTTATCCATCGAGCAAGGCGACTTGTTTTTTTTGCTAGGCCCATCGGGCTGTGGCAAGACAACCCTCCTTCGTTCCCTGGCGGGCTTTGTTCAGCCCGATGCGGGCAAGATTTTTTTTGGGAACCAAGAAGTCACTCATATCCAAGCGCACAAGCGAGGCTGCTCAATGGTTTTTCAAGGCTACGCGCTTTGGCCTCACATGACCATTTTTCAAAATCTGTCCTTTGGGCTAGAAATTCAAAAAATCAAATCCGCCCAGCGCAAGCGATTAGTCGCCCAAGCATTACAAGCCGTGCAGCTAGGTGATCAAGCAGACAAAAAACCCAGCGCACTCTCGGGCGGACAGCAGCAACGCGTCGCACTGGCCCGCGCCTTAGTGGTTAAACCCAAGATTTTATTATTGGATGAACCCCTGTCGAATCTGGATGCATTGCTCCGTATAGAGATGCGCTCGGAAATCAGGCGCGTTTGCAAGCAAGCGGGAATGACCGCGGTTTACGTCACCCATGATCAAAAAGAAGCCTTGAGCATGGCAGATCAAATCGCTCTGATGCATCAAGGCAAGGTGTTGCAGGTGGGTTTACCCCGCGAACTTTATGAAAAACCCGCCAACCGATTCGCCGCGGATTTCCTAGGCCAAACCAATTTTATTCAAGCAAAAATACGCGCAGTCACAGGCCCGTTGATGCTGCTGGATTCGCCGCTAGGCAAGCTTAGCTCCCGGGCTTTTCCCTCGAAATTTTCAGCATCAGTCAGCGCGGGACAAGAAGTTCTCTGCTCGGTGCGCTATCACGCGGTTTTGCTCAGCGCCCGAGGTGCCCCTGCCGCCGTGGGCGCCGAGGACAGCGACCAGATCAATTTATTGCCGGGGCGTATTGTCGAAAAAACTTACTTCGGGGACACCCTACAGTATCGGGTTCGGGTGCGTGGCTGCGAGCAAGGCTTTGTCTCGCTGGCCCTTGTGGGCCAGCACAGCAAGGGGTTTGAAATAGCAGAAGAGGTATACGTTGAGATTAAACCCACGCAGCTGGTCGTGCTAGGGCAATAGTTTTTTTACTTGACAAAATTCAATCTGAATTGCGCGTCGGGCTTTTTAATAGTTGGTGGCGCTGTGCAGATCGTGTAGAATAAAAGCAGTTAAGCAACGCATTGGGCAAAACAAGGGGGCAGCAAGACGCTCACGTAAGCGGGCGGCGTTGGGTTCATTGGCATAAAAGCGGATACGATAAATAGGGATGATAGCAGATGTCGAATCGAAAAAAAAATGGTCCATCGCCTTTTGAGATTATGCGATCTAATCAGCATCAGGATGCGCGGCGCAGCCGAACAAAAGAAGGAGCCCACGCCGGCAAGGGCACGATGGGTATTCGTGGGCGACTCAATGAGCCTCTGATTATCCGATTGCCTCGGGGCTTAGCGATGGTTCTAGGCTTTGGCATGGTGGGTTTGTTGGTCTTGGCTTTTATCGTGGGTAGGGGGTATCAAGAAAAAACCGATGCGAAAAATGCTAACTTAGGCGGATCTTTGCGGGACGCCAATGGGGTACCGATTTTAGGTAGGCCGATTGAAAAAGATTTACTGGTCGTCGATAAAGAGACGTCAGACCCTCGCAAAGCCGGTTTTCGGTATATTCTGTTGGCGCATTACAATAAAGCCATGGCGCTGGATCTTCAGAAATTTTTAGCCACCAAGGGGGTTGGTACTTTTGTGAAATTACGTTATAATTCTCGATCGCAGCCTAGTGGTCGCTGTTTTGTCATCGACCTCAAAGGCTTGAAAGATACCCAGCAAGTTCAGCAGAGAAAAATGATCCTGCTTGAATACGGCAAAGAGTGGAAACAGAAATTCCACTCGGGAGATGATCTTTCAACGATGTACGATAGGATATACAAGGCAAAAAATGCCGATAAATAAGGAAGTGATCATATGAGTATTGACCCAAGTCTAAAGACCAAAGGCGGCATGGCAGGACACCGAAACGTCTTGACACGCGCCGAGCGCATTGCAAAACTCACCGAGCAAGGCAAATTTGGCGAAAATGCCACAGCCATGGGCTTACCTAAAGTAGGCAACCGTAAAGTCGGCGGTGGTGGTAAAGTGACAAAAGAGCCCGAAGCTTAATTTGAATGCGTTCCGCTTCAATGGACGCATCTTATTACGTCATGGACAAATTTTTAATTTGATTTAATCTCCACCGAACGATCGCATTTGCTTTCGTTCGGTGGTGTTATATATAAAGGTTGTAGCTATGTTTGATGCCGATCGTTTTATTGATCAAAAAGTTAGAAATATGGACGCCTCGGGGATTCGAAAAGTCTTCGAATTGGCAAAATCAATGAAAGACCCCATTAACTTTTCCATCGGTCAGCCCGATTTTGATGTCCCCGATGAAGTCAAAGCCGTCGCGATCAAAGCCATCGAGGAGGGGTTTAATAGCTACACATTGACCCAAGGATGCAGCCAAATCTGGGACAAAATCAACGGCCGCGTGGGCGAGCAATTTCCACATTGGAAAGACCCAGGCTACGGCACACTCATCACCTCGGGAGTCTCGGGCGCGCTGATGTTGGCGCTGCTAACTTGCGTCGGTCCAGGCGATGAGGTTTTGATTCCAGACCCTTATTTTGTGATGTATAAGCATCTGATTACACTTTCGGGCGCCACCGCGGTGTGTGTGGATACTTATCCCGATTTTCAGATCACCGCCCAGCGCATCGAGCCTTATGTCACCCCGCGCACGAAGCTATTATTATTTAATACGCCATCAAATCCTACCGGCGTGGTGGCCACGCAAGCCAGTTGCCGCGAGGTGGCGGAATTGGCAGAGCGTAAGGATTTTCTGATTTTATCTGATGAAATCTACGATGATTTTTGCTACGAAAAAGTGTTAGTCGATGGCCAAAAGCGATGCCCATCGCCGGCGTCTTATACCGACCGGGTGATCTTGATGCGTGGTTTTAGTAAGACTTATGGGATGACGGGCTGGCGGCTAGGTTATGCGGCTGGGCCTAGCGCGATTTTAGATCAGATGACCAAATTACAACAATATTCGTTTGTGTGCGCCCCGTCGATGGTGCAGCTTGCAGGGGCTGCGGCGATTGATGTAGACATGAGTCAATTTGTCCATAGCTATGCCAAGAAGCGCCAGCGTGTGGTGGAACGGCTTTCTGGGCATTACGAACTGACTAACCCGGGTGGTGCTTTTTACGCATTCCCCAAGGTGCCCGAGCATTTGGGGCTGACCGGTTCTGAGTTTGTAGGCAAGGCTATTGAGAAGCAATTGCTGATGATTCCCGGGGCGATTTTCTCCGAGCGCGATACGCATTTTCGGATTAGTTATGCGTGCAGCGATGAGCAGCTGGAGCGCGGGCTAGACGTGTTGGTGGATTTGGCTAAGCGATAATTTTGGCCAAAAGTCTGCTGTGATATCGCTGATGAGGGGGCTTTTTCAGCATTCCATTATAATGGAATTTTCTGATTTTGCCCGATCAGGGCGTTTTGAAAGGTCTTGGAATGGGGGTGAACGCGATCGAAGGGGGGTATTATTTCTAAAAAAAGATGTCCTTATGGGGTGAAATAGGGGTGAAACGAAAAAAGGTTGATTTTTCCAATATATTGGAATTTTGGGGTGTGCGGCGTGTCGTAATCGCTGTCTAAAGCGTGTTAGGTGGGTTTTTAAAGATTTTGGCGGGTGGTTTTTGGGATGGTTTTAGGAAATGAGGCGGCTGGGCTTGGTGTGGTGGGTTTGAGATTTTCATGAAGCTCTGCGAGGTGCATTTTTGTTTTTATAGCCGTGGTGCTTGAGCATTTTTTTT
>CAZSSX010000056.1:0-8018 GCA_964609545.1 uncultured Phycisphaeraceae bacterium
TGTCATCAAATCCAGATTTCGCCCATCCCTCACCACCGCATAATCGATCTGAAGACCATAAACCCCCAGCTCCCGTGCCATGGCTTTTTCGATCACTTGAACATTAAAAACACCCTCTTTTTCGATCATATCTTTGCCAATCATCAGCGCCCGATATAGCCCCACAGCACGCTGACGCTGGTTTTTACTCAAATAAACATGGCGACTGCTCATCGCCAGCCCATCAGATTCACGCAACGTAGGCAGCCCAATAATTTCAGTAACCATACACAAATCCCTCGCCATCGCCTCAATCAAACGTAACTGCTGAAGGTCTTTTTGCCCAAAACACGCGATATCGGGATGGACAATATTTAACAGCTTAGCCACAACCCGACAAACCCCAGAAAAATGCCCCGGACGAATCACACCCTCCAGCGTATCAGCAATGCCCCGCACATTCAGCTGGCAACTCATTTGATTTTCAGGATAAATTTCCGCCACCCCCGGCAAAAATACGCCCGTAACGCCTGCGGCTTGGCATTTTTGTAAATCAGCATCGAGCGTTCGCGGGTATTGGGCGAAGTCCTCCTCGGGGCCGAACTGTGTAGGATTCACAAAAATACTTACCACAACGTGGTCCGCCAATTCGCGCGCGCTGCGCATCAGCGAGAGATGCCCTTGGTGTAAAGCGCCCATCGTGGGGACCAATGCGATTTTTCCTCGCAATGCGCCTACTGAGGCTCTGACTTGGCTGATTGTTTTGGCTTGCCACATGGCTTGATATCCTCATCGCGCGGTTGACTTAGGCTGGGTCGCGGAGACGGACCAGCATTAAGATTGATATTTTGTTCATTATGCGGATTGTCACTTGCTATGCAACCGTCAGGCAGCTGTGGCACTGCTACGGGTTGGCTATAAAGTTGGTGTGGGGTTGTGTCGCCCAATGTGTTATACTACGGCCTAGCAGTATAAGATGACTTTGTTGCGATTGAGGGTTAAAACCACTGTACGGAATGGTGAAAAATGAAAACAACACTAACTTATTTTTTGTAATTTTTCTGATCGGTGGGTGAACTGATTGCGTATCACGCGACAGGTGAAATTGACTATAAACACAAGTTTCTAAAAGGTAATCTGATCGGGAAAAAGTATAACGGCACACACGGCGCACCTTGACTGCAGATAACGGTAAAGAATTTGCGGACCATGCCGGCTTAGCTAAGAAGTTGGGGCTTGACGTGTTTTTTTGCCAATGCTTATCATCTTTGGGAGCGTGGGACCAGCGAGCATAGGAATCGTATGGTGCGCTGCTGTTTGCTCAAGGGAACGGGTTTTCGATTTGTCACCGAAGCCCAAGTTTACCGTGTGGAGTGGAGGGGCTACTGAACAACCGGCGGCGCAAGTCATTAGGCTACCGAACGCCAAGTGTGGTCCTGCTAGAATAGCTGGACGCGCAATTCGGATTGCATTTCGCCTTATTTTTTGTGTTGTTTGTCTCTTTCTTCGATTTCCATTTGGATTTGTTCTTTAGATTTTTTAATGGAAGTGGGTTTGTCATTGGGCGCGGTGGTGGGTTTAAATCCCGCGGTTTTGAAGAGTCTGGCTACTTGTGCATTTGTGAGAAGTTTCCATTGTCCTAGGGGTATGCCTTTGACGGTGATGGGTCCGATGGCGATGCGTTCTAATTTTTTGACTTTATATCCTAGCCTGGAGAGCATTCTTCTGATTTCTCTGTTTTGTCCTTCGTTGAGTGTGATTTCTACGGAGGATTGGTCGCCATAGGTTTTATCTTTGGTGTATCCAATTTTTTTGATATTGAGCATGCTTGCTTTTTTTGCGGTGATGCCTTTTTGGTGTCTTTTGAGTGCTGATTTTTGGTCTGCGAGGTAGAGTCCATCTTTTAGTTTTTGGATGTCTTGATCTGTGATGATGCCTCGGAGTTGTACGCGATATTTTTTGGGTACGCCGTAGCTTGGGTGGGTTAGTGCGTTGGTGAGGTCGCCATCATTTGTGAGTATGATTAGCCCTGTGGAGTCTGCATCTAGCCTGCCTATGGGGTATAGCCTGGTGGGGAATCCTTTGGGTAGGTCTGTGATGAGGTCTGTTATTTTTTTTCTTCCGCTGGGGTCTGAAGTTGTGCAGATGACGTTTTTGGGTTTATTGACGAGTATGTATGCTTTTGTGATTGTTTTGGTTGATTTTGTGATTGTTTTGGTTGTTGGTTTTTTGTTTGGGTTGTTGTTGAGGAGTGTGCCTTGGACTTCGATTTTGTCAATTTTGGGGTCTACAAATACGGGTGTTCCGGTGACGAGTTCGCCGTTGACTGAGACGTGGCCTTTGGCGATGAGTAGTTCGCAATCTCTTCTTGAAGCGATGCCTGCGTCTGCCATGACTTTTTGTAGCCTTGGTCCTCTTGTTTTGTAGGTGAGTTCGGGTGGTACGATGCCGCCGAATTTTCTTGAGATTTTATATCCTCTGGACGCTGCTGATGCGGTGATTCTCTGTTTGCGTTTTGGTGCTGGGTGTGAGAGATCTGGTAGTGTTTGTTTGCTGGCGCCTCGCTTTGATGTGGTTGTTTTTTTCGGTGCGACGCGGGCTCGGACTGTTTTTTTTGTGTTTTGTGGTCCAGCTGTTCTGGAGGATCTTTTGTGGGAAGTTTTTTTAGCCATGGCTGTGTCTCAATGTGTGGGGGCGTTTGTGCTGGGGTGAAGCGGATTATTGAATCGCTTATTATAGCATAAGCAAGTCAAAAGAGAAGTCGGAGGTCTTTGGGGTTTGTTTTAGGGGGTTGTTGTGGGCTGGATTTTGGCGGGGAAGGGGATGTTTGTTTGGGAGGGTTTGGGATGTTTTGGGAGGGGGAGTTGTTATCGGGGGGATTGGGGAAGTGGTGGGTAATGGGCTAAAATGGGTGGGGCATTTATTTGGGAGGATTATTGTTCCGAGGTTGTATATTAGGGTGTGGGTGTTGTAAATACGGTTTAATGGTTTGAATTTCTATTATTTTGGGATATACATATGTCGGTTAAGCCTGGGTGTGACATTTTTGTGGTTGATGATGATGCTTCTTTTTTGTTTATGACAGAGAATTATTTGCGTGATCATGGCTATGATGTTGAGGTGTCTACTTGTTGGGATGGTGGGACGTGGCAATGGGTTGGGGCTAATCGGCCTAGGGTGATTTTGTTGGATAATTATTTGGGTGATTCAGAGGGTGTGGGGTTATTGCCTAGGCTTAAGGAGGATTTTCCGGAGATACCGGTGGTTTTGATTACTGCGGATAAGAGTGCTGATGTGGTGGTTGAGGCGGTGAAGCGTGGGGCTTATGATTTTATTCAGAAGCCGATTACTTCGGGGGGATTGCATGTGAAGATGCAGCAGGCGCTGGACTATGGGGCGGTGTTGAGGCGTGCGCATTGTGACTCGGGGAAGTATGATTTTTGCGGTCATTTCCGTGGGATTATCGGGGAGAGTGAGGAGATGAAGCGGGTTTATCGTGTGATTGAAAATGTGGGGCAGGCGCTGGTAAATGTGATGATTTGTGGTGGCTCGGGTACGGGTAAGGAATTGATTGCCAAGGCGATTCACGGGGTTTCTAATCGTTGTGATGGGCCTATGGTGACGATCAATATGGCGAGCATTCCTAATGGTTTGATTGAATCGACGCTGTTTGGTCATGAAAAGGGTGCGTTTACGGGTGCTGATCGTCAGCATCGTGGGGCGATTGAGGAGGCTGCGGGGGGTACTTTGTTTTTGGACGAGATCACGGAGATGCCGATTGAGGTTCAGCCTAAGCTTTTGCGTTTTATTCAGGAGAAGACGTTTCGGCGGGTGGGTGGGCGCAGTGATATGGCGGCGGATGTGCGGCTGATTAGTGCGACCAATCGCGATCCTCAGGGGGAAGTTGATGGGGGTCGATTCCGTATGGATTTGTTGTATCGTTTGAATGTGGTGCCAATTCGTTTGCCGGGGTTATGTGAGCGGGGTGATGATATTGTTTTGCTTGCCGAGTCTGCGTTGCTGGAGTTTTCGCATCAGTATGGGAAGGGTTTTGAGTCTATTTCTCCCGAGGTTTTGGAGATTTTTCGTGGCTATGCTTGGCCTGGGAATGTGCGTCAGCTGCGTCATTTGATTGAGCAGTTGGTTGTTTTGAATGATGGTTTGTGTTTAGAGCGGGAGATGATCCCGGAGGAGTTTATTGTGTCTAATACTGGTTACCAATCGGAAGGTTTTGTTGAGTCGGGGACGGTTAGGGGCGGGGGTGCTGTGGCGGGCGGTGGCTTGAGTGATAGGGCGGGTGCTTCGTTTGGTGGTGAGAGGGGTGAGCAGATTGTGCCGATGACGGAGCTGGAGAAGCGGGCGATCGAGTCTGCGATCCGTATTTGTAAAGGTTCTGTGACGCGGGCTGCTAAGGGTTTGGGGATTTCTCAGGCGACGATTTATCGTAAGATCAAGACTTATGGGATTGCGAGGCACGCGGGGTAATTGTGGTTGGTGTTTGTGGTTGTTTTTTTGTGTGAGTGGATTGTTTGGCTGGACTTTATAGGGCTTGGTAGCTATCCTTTGTCTCTTGGCAGATAAGGTGTCTGCGTTTTTTCACGAGTGATAAAGAGAGCTTGGCAATGTCGATTCAGTGGTTTCCTGGTCATATGCACCAGACAACGCGTCAGATAGAAGAAATGATGCCTCGTATTGATGTGGTGATTGAGCTACTTGATGCGCGTTTGCCGATTTCTAGTCAGAACCCGTTGATTGATCAGTTGCGGGGGAATACGCCTTGCTTGAAGGTTTTAAATAAACGGGATTTGGCGGATATTGAGACGACGGGGCAGTGGGTGGATTGGTTTAATAGCCAAGTGGATGTGCAGGCGGTTGCGGTGGATGCTAAGCATCGTCCGGATGTGCGTAAGATTCCTAAGATTTGTCGTCGGCTTAACCCTTTGCGTGGCTTGTCTGAAAAGCCGGTGCGTACGATGATTGTGGGTATTCCCAATGTGGGTAAATCGACGCTGTTGAATACTTTGATGGGGCGTAAGGTGGCGCGTGTGGGTAATGAGCCTGCGGTGACGCGTACTCAGCAGAAGGTGAAGATGGATGACGGGATGGATTTGTGTGATACGCCTGGGATTTTGTGGCATAAGTTTGATGATGAGGCGGCGGGGTATCGGTTGGCTGCGAGTGGTGCGATTAAAGATACTGCATTTGATTATGAGATGGTGGCGCTGTTTACGGGTAAATATTTGATTAAGCATTATGGGGAGATGTTGAAGCGGCGGTATAAGCTTGATGTTTTGCCCGAGACGGTGGATGAGTTGATTCAGATGATTGGGAAGAAGCGGGGTTGTTTATTGTCTGGGGGTATTGTGGATACGTATCGTGTTTCTGAGCTTTTGATTCGTGAGATGCGGGATGGCCGAATTGGTCTGATTAGCTTTGAGCAGCCTGGGGATTATGAGCTTGATGCTTGCGATGGGGATGTGGATTTGGAACTAGATTTTTGAATGATGTATTAGATTTTATTTTTGCTTATGGGCAAAGAAGGTAAGAAAAACAGATGGCTAATGAAGTCAATAAAATTATTTATTCGATGTTGGGTGTTTCTAAATCTTATGACCGCAAGACGATCTTGAAGGAGATCAACCTTTCTTATTTTTATGGGGCTAAGATCGGTTTGCTGGGATTGAATGGCTCGGGTAAATCGACGCTGATGAAGATTTTGGCTGGGATTGATAAGGATTATGAGGGTGAGGTGCAGCTTAGCCCGGGTTATACGATTGGTTATCTGGAGCAGGAGCCGATGTTTGATGGGGCTAAGACGGTGCGTGAGATTGTGGAGGAGGGGGCGGCGGGTACGATTGGTTTGCTTAGGGAATATGATCAGATCAATGAGCGTTTTGCCGAGCCGATGGATGATGATGCGATGACTAAGCTGCTGGCCAAGCAGGGTGATATTCAGGAGCGTTTGGATGCGATCAATGCTTGGGATTTGGATTCTCAGCTTGATATGGCGATGGATGCGTTGCGATGTCCTGCAGATGATGCCTTGATTGAGACGTTATCTGGTGGTGAGATTCGGCGTGTGGCATTGGTGCGTTTGTTGTTGATGAAGCCTGACGTTTTACTTTTGGATGAGCCGACGAACCATTTGGATGCTGAGAGTATTAATTGGTTGGAGCAACATTTGCAGCGTTATGAGGGGACGATTATTGCGGTGACGCACGATCGTTATTTTTTAGATAATGTGGCTGGCTGGATTTTGGAGTTAGACCGTGGGGAGGGTCACCCGTTTAAGGGTAATTATACGGAGTGGCTCAAGCAGAAAGAAAAGCGGCTGATGGTTGAGTCTCGTCAAGAGAGTGCCAAGCAGCGTGAGCTTAAGCGTGAGTTGGAGTGGATTGGGCAGACGCCTCAGGGTAGGCAGAAAAAATCTAAGGCGCGTATTAGTAGCTATGAGGATTTGTTGCAGCAGAATAATGAGAAGACGGCTAAGGATGTTCAGATTTATATCCCGCCTGGGCCTCGTTTGGGGCAGTCTGTGATTAAAGCGACGAATGTGGCGAAGGCTTTTGGGGAGCGGTTGCTTTATGATGATTTGAATTTTGATTTGCCTCCTGGTGGTATTATTGGGATTGTGGGTGCTAATGGTGCGGGTAAGACGACGCTGTTTCGGATGATCACGGGTAAGATGGAGCCTGACGCGGGGAGTATTGAGCTGGGGGCGACGGTGAAGCTTGCTTGCGCGCAGCAGGGGACTGATGATTTGGATCCTACGAAAGATGTTTGGCAGGTTGTTTCGGGTGGGAATGAGGAGATTCAGCTGGGGAAGGTTTCGGTGAATTCTCGCGCGTATTTGGCGCGATTTAGTTTTACGGGGACTGATCAGAGTAAGTTGGTGTCGGAGTTATCTGGGGGAGAGCGGCATCGTATTCAACTTGCTAATGTGTTGAAAGAGGGTGGGAATGTTTTGTTGCTTGATGAGCCTACCAATGATATGGATGTGAATACGATTCGTGCGCTGGAGGAGGCGCTTTTGAATTTTGCGGGATGTGCGGTGGTGATTAGCCACGATCGTTGGTTTTTGGATCGGGTGGCGACGCATATTTTGGCTTTTGAGGGTGATAGCCACGCGATTTGGCATGAGGGTAATTTTAGTTCTTATGATGTCTCTCGGAAGAAGCGCTTGGGGATCGCGGGGGATCAGCCTCACCGGATTAAGTATCGTAAGTTGACGCGGCATTGATGTGTGGATGGGGGCATTTGCTTGGGGTTTTGAAAAGACTTGAAAAAAGGGGTTAAATGGTTTATCATTGGGTGTCGCGTGTAGCGGCACCCATTTTCTTTGAGTTCTTCATTTTTTCTATGATTTCGATTTATTGAGTTTAATTGTTATGAAACTTTCTCTTTTGATGAAAAAGACAGATGGATCTGTCATTGACTTTGACCTTGGCGATCGTGCGGTGATTGGGCGTATTAATTCGTGCGATTTGCGTGTGCCTTTGGAGAGTGTTTCGCGGAAGCATTGCGAGATTTGGGTGGAGGATGAGCGTGTTTTGTTGGTGGATTTGGATTCGAGGAATGGGACTTACCATAATTCGGGATTGATTGATGAGCGGGTGGAATTGCGGGCGGGGGATGTGATTGGGATTGGGCCTGTGCGGTTTACGGTGATGATTAACGGGGAGCCTGGTGGGGCGTTGTTACCTGGGTCTGGGGCGAAGATGTTTGAGTGATTTTTTGGGGGTTTATTTGCGGCTATAGGATTTTAGGCTGCATCGGTGTCGTTATTATTTTCGGGCTGGGGCTTGGTTGTTTTGGCTTTGGTCATGGGTATTTTGATCCTGAAGCCACATTGTCTACAGCGTACGCTTTTGCCGCGTGCGGTGGCTGGCACGGAAAGTACGGTTCTGCAGCGCAGGTTGGGGCAAACCATTCTGACGATTTTATTGTCCATAGGTACAACTCTGGCTAACTTGTTCTTAAAATACAACTTACACAATGGATTTATCGGTGGAAATGGCTTACTGATTAAGTGGTTTTGA
>CAZSSX010000056.1:8118-11498 GCA_964609545.1 uncultured Phycisphaeraceae bacterium
GGAGGGGAATGGCTGGCGTGTGATAATGTTGAACTTTGGCGGGGGTGGGGATTGAACAATCGGGGTGGGTTGTTATAACAAGACGGATTGTAGGTTAGGAGCGAAATGATGGCTTGGGAAGCGTGGACAACGATAGGGCTGATTGGGGTGATGGCTGTGGGTCTGTCTCGTCAGTGGGCTAGTCCGGATCATATTTTTTTATTGGGGATGACGATTTTGATGACTTTGGGAGCGATTCCGGGTTCGTTGTTTCCTAGTGTTGATCAGATGAAAGAGGGCTTTAGCAATCAGGGTGTGCTTACGATTGGTGCGATGTTTGTGGTGGCGGAGGGTTTGTCTGCTACGGGCGCTATTTTTTTGCTTGCTAATCCGTTGATGGGGGGGGCGTCTACGGTGAGGCGGGCTCAGACGCGTATGATGTTGCCTGTGGCGGGTTTGTCTGCTTTTTTAAATAATACGCCGATTGTGGCGATGTTTATGCCTGTGGTTCATGATCTTTGTAAGAAGTATCATTTGAGTCCTTCAAAATTATTTATTCCTTTGAGTTATGCCGCGATTATGGGGGGGACTTGTAGTTTAATCGGGACGGCGACGAATATGGCGATTTATGGGAAGGTGGAGATTGCGCAGCGGGCGGGTTTGATTCAAGGGGATTTGGGTATTGGGATGTTTACGGTGGCTTGGCTGGGTGTTCCGGTGACGGTGGTGGGTCTGATTTATATTTTGTGTACATCGGGTTATTTGTTGCGCGGTCGGCGTGCGCCTTCGGAGGATTTTGCCGAGACGAAAAACTATACGGTTGAGATGTTGGTTTTGGCTGATGGTCCGCTGGTGGGTAAGACGGTGCAGCGGGCGGGTCTTCGTAATTTGCCGGGGTTATACTTGATTGAGATTCAGCGAAGTAGTCATGAGATGACCACTGCCAAGCCTGATAGTGTTTTGCTTGGGGGTGATCGTTTGATTTTTGCGGGGGTGGTGGAATCGATTGTTGATTTGCAGAAGATTCGTGGTTTATTGCCGGCGAGCACGCAGGTTTTTAATTTAGATGAGCCTCGGCCTGATCGTGTGCATGTTGAAGCGGTGGTGGGGGTGCAGTGTCCGCTGGTGGGGCAGACGATTAAGGATGGTCAGTTTCGCAGCGTTTATAATGCTGTGGTGATTGCGGTGCATCGTAATGGGCGGCAGCTTGAGAAGAAAATCGGGAGCATTGTTATTGGCGCGGGTGATTGCTTGTTGATTGAAACGCATCGGCAGTTTGTGGAGCGGGAGCGGCGGAGGCAGCATTTCTTTTTGGTTTCTGCGGTGAAAGATTCGGCGCTGATCAATCATGAGAAGGCGTGGACAGCTATTGGGGTGATGTTGTTTTTGATTGCGTTGTTGACGAGTAAAAGTTGGACGGGGATTTCGACGGTTAACGCTGCATTTATCGGGGCGGGGATGATGATGATATTGGGTTGTTGCAAGTCTTCGCAGGCGCGCAGTGCGATACAGTGGCGGGTTTTGCTGACGATTGCGGGGGCTTTTGGCGTGGGGCAAGCGCTGGAGACAACGGGTGCGGCGGCGGGTCTTGCGCAGTGGTTAGTGGAGGGGTTATCTTTTGCGGGGGAGCGTAGTGTTTTGTTGGGGCTGTGCGTGGTGATGTTGGGCTTTACGTCTTTGATTGGGCCGCTGCCTACTGCGGTGATGATTTTCCCTGTTGCGGTGGGGGCGGCGTTGAAGCTTGAAGCCAATGCGATGCCTTTTGTGATGGCGGTGATGCTCTGCCCGGCGTTGGCGTTGGTGACGCCTACGGCTTATCAGACGAATTTAATGGTGTATGGCCCGGGTGGGTATCGTTTTAATGATTTTGTGCGATTTGGGTTGCCTTTGGCTTTGATCAATATCGGTGTGATTGTGTGGTTGGCGCCTTGGATTTGGCCGTTTTAAGGGTTGTTGTTTTTTAGTTTTTTGTTGGGTGTTTGCTGTTTTGTTTGTCTTTATTTTTTGTAGGATTTATAAGGCTTGTAGGGTTTTTTTCTGGGTGTGGGTTCTAGTTGTGCGATGATGACTTTTATTTTTCTTAGTGGTGGTTTGTTTAGGCGGGCGTGTTTGATCAGTTCGTCTTTTAGGCCATCTCTTAGGAGCTGGTCTAAAAGATATTTGTGTGCGGGGGAGTCTACGTGTATGGTGAGGATGCCTCGGGTGAAGGTGTTGAGCTGGGTATGGGCGGCTAATTTGGGGGGGATAAAATCTTGCCAAAGCTGTGTGAAGATGGCTAGCTGTTTGTAGGGTCTTTCGATGTTGTTTTTGAATTCATATTTTAGAAATTGTAGGGAGGTATTTTTTTCGTACATGCTGCGCCACTTGCTTAGCTTTTGCAGGTACTGGATTTTGGGATCGTGTTTTTTCATGGCTTTATTTTAACGAGAATATGGCGGGGGGTGGGGTTTTATTTTGAAAAGGGGTGAGATATTATTCTTGGGCTTGGATGTGTAAGGGATGTTTTTTTTGTGGATTTTGTTTTTTGCATCGGGTATACTGCTGGGATGAAAATGATTTTATTTGGATATCGTGCGTGTGGCAAGAGTACGCTGGGTAAGCGTTTGGCGAGTGAATCGTGGGAGAAGCTTTACGATACCGATGCGTTGGTGATTCAAGCTTTTGATGGGAAGACGATCCGCGAGATTTGGGAAAGCCACGGGGAGGCGGCTTTTCGTGAAAAAGAAGTTGAGGTGACGCGCCAAGTCTGCCAAATTAAAAGCGGGGTGATTGCGCTTGGCGGGGGTACTTTGATGGAGGCCCAGGCCAAGCAAGCGGTGATGGATTGTGAGGATGCTAAGAAGGTTTATATGTACTGCCAGGCGGATGAGCTTTATCGTAGGCTGTGCTTGGATCAAGAGACGGGGGACAGTCGTCCGGATCTGACCGAGCAAGGCGGCTTGGCGGAGGTAGAAAAGATGCTGGCGTTGCGCGATCCGATTTATCGTGAGGTGGCGGATTCGGTTTTTGATGTGACGCATTTGGATGAGGAAAAAGCGTATCGTTATTTGATGCAAAATCATGTGTGATGGCTGATATGATTTGCAGGGAGGGGGCAACAATGGCTTGGTCTTGCTTGGCGGCTGATGCTTTGGTTTGAATGGTGGGTAGTGGATTGGGTGGATGGAGAGGTGGGTGGTTTGCGGGTGTGGTTGGAGTGGTCGGTATAGATCAATGAGCAGATGAGGATGAGATTGCCAATTGATTTAAAGCGGGCTATAAAAAAACTGAGCATTGCCAAGGGAATAATAAAAATAACGGTATGAAATAATAATGGGGCAGGGTGCTCAGATTTTTATGTGATTGTGTTTTTTAGTGTCGGCTGCCTTCCTTTCTTGATTGCTTACCTATTTTAACCTATC
>CAZSSX010000057.1:0-11428 GCA_964609545.1 uncultured Phycisphaeraceae bacterium
CGATATGAGACGATGGATATTATTAATGCTCTTAGTGATGTGCATCACTTTGGGCGGATGCGTGAAGAGTCGGAGGGGTGTAGGGGGCGTGCCTGTGCTTCATTCAATCGCAGGGCCTAGTAAAGTGGCGATAGATTTAGCTGTTCGGCGCGGCTTGAATTTTTTGCTAAAAACACAGAATAAAAACGGTACTTTTGGTAGGCCTAACCGGACAAAAGGGCTTAATATTTTAGCCCCAGGCTTAGATGCTCACGCTGGCTATCGCTTAGGCACCACCGGCTTATGCTTGGCGGGGATGATTGAAAATTACGATGGTAGACCCGCGGTGGAGCAAGCGATTGATCGGGCAGCTAGGGCTTTGGTTTTGCAGCTACCTAAAATGAGGAGGCCCACCGTGAGCGTTTTATATAACGTGTGGGGGCACGCCTACGGGATCCAAGGCTTATTGCGATATCGGGATTTTCCAAATGCTGATAAGCGCCTATTCAAGCAAGTGGATGCTGTCATCGGTCATCAAATAAAAATGCTTGATCGTTATGTCACTGTTAATGGTGGCTGGGGTTATTATGATTTTAATCTGGGGTACCAAAAGCCCAGCGGTGGGCCCGAAAGTTTTACTACGGCAACTGTATTGATCGCGCTTAAAGAGGCGGAACTCGCGGGGTTTGCGATCAATGCCAAAACGGTTAAGATCTCGGTTAAGGCGATACAGCTGCAACGCATGCCAGACTTTGCCTATGCATATGCTTTTCAACATCGGGTCGCACCCAACGCGCTGATCAATCGTACCCCGGGCAGTTTGGGGCGCAGCCAAGTTTGTAATACGGCGTTGCGTATGTGGGGTGACGCGGCAGTGACTGATCAACGTATTAAAAATTGGCTCAGCCGTTTGTTTGTCCGAAATGGTTGGCTTAGAATGGGAATGAAACGCCCTCGCCCTCATGAAAGCTGGGCTGCTGTGGCGGGATATTTTTATTATTACGGGCACTTATACGCGGGTTTTGCGATTGAGCAGTTACCGCTCAAAGATCGGCCTCTTTTTCAAAAACATTTGGCCAAACTGATGGTAGAGCTTCAAGAAAAAGATGGCAGCTGGTGGGACTTTCCTCTTTATAATTATCATCAGCAAGCGGGGACGGGAATGGTCTTGATGACACTTTCTAGGTGTCGAGCGGCTCGGTGAGGGGCAAGGTATGGGGTTTATTTAAGCATTGTTCGGCCCGCGTTCTTTTTGAGTTAAGTGGGGCTTGGGCTGTTTTAAGCGGTAGGGCTAATGGCTATTGAGCCTTTCTATAAACCTCAAATTTCTGTTGAAAATGTACGATTCAAGATTTGCCGTGAGGGTTGTTTTTGAAATCATGGGGTTTATAGAAAGGCTCAATTGATTGGTTTACTGTCTTGGCAATATGTCTTGATGTTTTGAGATTTCTTTTGATTTGATTCTTTTCGGTGTTATGCTTGTATTTTTAGCTGGGTGTTTTTTACATTTTGTGGTATCATAGGAAGGGTTAAGGATACCTTTGCTTTGGCGTGTGCTTTGTGTGTGGGGAGGGATTCTAAGGATCTTAGGGGTTTTTGCAGTTTTTTTGGGAGGGTTGGTTATGATGATTTTTTTGTGTTGTATCTGATGTTTTATTTGAAATTTTGTTGTAGTTATTGTTAATGCCATTATGTACGGAGAATAGCCTTTATGGATTATGCGCCATTGGAAGCAGGAATGTTTGGTTTGCCTATTTTTGAGAGTTTAGAGGCTCGCGAGTTGTATTCTGCGACGCCTGTGATTAGTGAATTTATGGCTAAGAATGGTGAGACGTTGTTGGATGGTTTTGGCAAGAGTTCGGATTGGATTGAGATTTTTAATCCGAGTGGTGAATCGATTGAATTGGGCGGTTATTATTTGACGGATGATTCGGGTGATTTGAGGATGTGGGAGTTTCCTAGTACGGCGCTGGGTGCTGGTGAATATTTGGTTGTTTTTGCCTCTGATAAGGATTTGGCGGTTTCGGGTGGGGAGCTTCATACTAATTTCAAGTTATCTGGTGATATGGATTATTTGGCGCTGGTTGAGCCTGACGGTGTGACGGTGGCGAGTGTTTATGATGATTTAGTGGGTGTTCAGCATCGTGATATTTCTTTTGGTCGTGTGTCTGAGACGTTGTTGGCGGATGTAGTTTTGATTGATGCGGGTGATGTGGCACGTTATTTTATTCCTGAGAATAATGATTTGGGTAAGTCTTGGGCGGGTGTGGGTTTTGATGATAGCGGTTGGTTGTCTGGTCCGACGGGTATTGGTTATGAGACCTCGGGTGGGGGGACTTATGATGATTTGATTGAGACGGAGACGCCTACTTTTGTGGGTGGTGTTTATATTCGTCAGTCCTTTACGGTGTCTGAAGCGAGTGAGATTGTGAATCTTGAGTTTCAGATGAAGTATGATGATGGTTATTTGTTGTATTTGAATGGTGTTGAGATTCGGGCGGTGAATACGGTTGATGGTTTTGCTTCGGGCTATGATGGTCGGGCGTATGATCATTGGGATGTTCAGGCTATGGCTTATCAGTCTTTTGATTTGAGTGCTTATAGGCATTTGTTGGTTGATGGTGAGAATGTGATTAGCATTCATGGTATGAATGTGGGGAGTTCGAGCAGTGATTTACTTTTTGTGCCTCGCTTGATTGGGCAGATGCGTGTTGTTGTTGGGAATGCTACTGAGGGTTATATGGCGAGTCCTACGCCTGGCGCTGAGAATATTGCGTCTGGTCCTATTATGAGCGAATTGACGCGTAATCCGCCGGCGCCTAGTGAGCATGAGGATTTGCCGATTACGGTTAAGGTGGTTGATAGTGGGAATGGTATTGCGGGGGTGAAGCTTCATTATCGGATTGGTTATGGCGAGGTTCAGACGGTTGATATGAATGACTTGGGAACGGGGGGTGATTGGGTTGTGGGTGATGGTATTTATTTGGGTGTGATTCCTAGCAGCATGTACGATGAGGGTGATATGGTGCGTTGGTATGTGACGAGTGAGGATGGGGGGGGGCGTGTGAGTCGTGGTCCTTTTTTTACGGATCATCTTGGTACGAGTCAATCGGCGGAATATTTTGGTACGGTTGTGCGTGATGATGGTATTGTTACGGGCTTGCCTGTGTTTCAATGGTTTACGTCGGATACGGTGGGGTCTCATACTCGTGGTGGGGCTAGGTCATCTGTTTTTTATAATGGGCGATTTTATGATAATTTATTTGTTCGTCAGCGTGGTGGGGCTACGAATGGTTGGGTTTCGCAAAAATTTAATTTTAATAAGGGTGAAAAGTTTTATGTGAATGAGACGGTTGGCTGGGTGGATCAGATCAATTTGAATGGTCATGGTGTGGATCGTTCTTATGTGAAGCAGCAGTTGGCGTTTGAGACTTATATTGGGGCGGGGCAGTTGGCGCCAATTTCGTTTAACCTTTATATGCGTGTGAATGGTGTATTTGATCGGGTTGGAAATTTTACTGAGAATGTCGATGAGATTTTTATTAAGCGCAATGGGCTTGATGCTGATGGTGATGTTTATAAGATGATTCAGAAGCGCCAGCGTGGAATTACGCATCCTAGTTTTACGTTTGATGGTGGTGATGGTATTGAGCGTAAGACGGGCGATGAGTCTGACTTGTCTGAGTTTGAGGCGTTGACGCTTGGGCTTGAGCGTAGCGATTTGGGGGGGCGTCGGGATTATATTTTTGATCGTTTGAATATTGCGAATATGGTTAATTATGTGGCGCTTCATACGCTTTTGGCTGAGGCGGATGATACGCGTAAGAATCTTTATTTGTATCATGATCGTTTGGGCAGTGGGGAGTGGTATGTGATTCCTTGGGATGAGGATTTTACGATGGGGTATGCTGGTGATGCGGGGTTGTTTTATGGTCATCCGTTTCATGCTGATAAGGTGCACCGTAAGGCTAACGCGGAGCAGTGGAATCAGTTGTTTGAGGTTTTGTTTAATACGCCTGAGACGCGTGAGATGTATTTGACGCGTTTGCGTACTTTGATGGACGAGCTGTTGACTGAGAACGTGGGGGCGTTTGAGTCTCGGGCTAATGCGATTTATGATTTGGCGGATGCGCATCCGGGAGCGCGTGCATCGGGATTAACGCAGCTTTTGAAGTATTTTGGGGATCGCCGTGATAGTGCGAGACTGGGTTTATATACGACGTATTCTGAGGAGCGGTTGGATGGGGCGACGATTCCTGGGGCTTATGATCGGGCGACTGCGGGGGTTACGATTGGCGAGATTGTTTATAATCCAGCATCTGGGAATCAGGACGAGGAATATATTGAGATTAAGAATGAGAATGAGTTTGCGATTGATGTTTCGGGTTGGGTTGTGAAGGGTGGGGTTGATTATAGGTTTGAATCGGGTACGGTTATTTTGGCTGGGGGTTCGGTGTATCTTACGCCTAGCGCCAAGGCTTTTCGTGGGAGGGGATCTGGCGTTTCGGGTGGGCAGGGTTTGTTTGTGCAGGGGGGCTATCGGGGGCATTTATCTAATTTTGGCGAGACGATTGGTGTGTATCGGGCTGATGGGGTTACTTTGTCTGCTCAGAAGGCGTATGCGGGGGATCCATCGCCTGTGCAGGTTCATTTGAAGGTGACGGAGGTTAATTATCATCCGACGGGTCCTAGTGTGGCCGAGTCTGGGGGCGGGGTTGTGTCTGGTGATGAGTTTGAATTTGTAGAGTTATTTAATGCGAGTAGTAGCGAGACGTTGGATTTGACGGGGGTTAAGTTGAGTGATGGTTCGGGTGTGATTTTTACTTTTGGTTCGGTGAATTTGGCGCCTTTGGATCGGATTTTGGTTGTTGCGAATCGCGGGTCTTTTGAGCTGCGTTACGGGGCGGGTAAAAATATTGCTGGTGAGTTTATCGCTGGGGCTAAGCTTTCGAATCGTAGTGATTTGATTAAATTAGATGATGCTTTGAATTCTACGATTTTGTCGTTTACTTATAAGGATGGGGCCAATGATTCTTGGCCTAGGGGGGCTGATGGTCGGGGGCAGTCTTTGCAGGTGGTTGATGTTTCTGGTGATTATGGAGATTCGGGTAATTGGCGGGGGAGTTATGGTTTTCTGGGTACGCCCGGGGGTGAGGATGTTTTGCGGGGCGGTGTTTTGATCAATGAGGTTTTGACGCATACTGATGCGCCTCGTGAGGATCAGATTGAGCTTTATAATCCGACGGTGGGTGCGATTGATTTAGGGGGCTGGTTTATTAGTGATGGGGCTGATAACTTCTTTAAATATCGGATCCCCGAGGGTACGGTGATTGGCGCTAAGGGGTATGTTGTTTTGACCGAGACTGATTTTAATTTTAATAATTCATCGGACCCCAACAATGCATTTGCCAAGGGCTTTGGATTGTCCGGTGCGCATGGCGATGAGCTTTGGTTATTGTCTGATGAGGGGGCGGGGGGGACCTACTTATATTCTGATCATGTTGTTTTTGATGCTGCGTTTAATATTGCATCGGCCGATGGTAGCGGTACGAGTTTGGGGCGGCTTGGTGGCGTTGATACGGGTGATAAGTTGGTGCATTTAGAGCGTGATACGCTGGGGGGGATCAATTCGGGTCATAAGGTGAGTGATGTGATTATTTCGGAATTGATGTATGATCCTGCGGGTGTTGATGCCGGGCTGGAATATATTGAGCTTTATAATCAGAGTGATGGTGTGGTGGATTTGACGGGTTGGCGATTGGATAAGGGTGTGAAGTATGATTTTCCATCGAGTACGTTGTTGGGAGCTGATGAGGTTTTGTTGGTTGTTGGTTTTGATGTTTCTGATTTGACATTGCTCAATCGTTTTAAGTCTGTATATGGTGTTGGCGGGGGTGTTCAGATTTTGGGCGGTTTTACGGGGTCGTTGAATAATGGTGGTGAGCGTGTGAGGTTGGAGCGTGCGGATTCGCCGCCGTCGAATGAACCGGGTTATACGCCTCGTATTACGATGGATGAGGTGGGTTATGAAGCGGTATCGCCTTGGGCTGTTGGTGCTGCCGGTGGGGGCAAGAGTTTGTCTCGTGTGTATTCTAATTCGTATGGCGATGTGGCGAAGTCTTGGGCTGGTTTATTGCCTACGCCTGGGGTGAAGAACACGGGGGGTTGGTTGGTTACGCCTGGTGATGTGAATCATGATGATGTGGTTGATTGGGCGGACTTATCTATTGTGAAGGGTGGGATGGGATCGATTTATGATTTGGGTGATTTGTTTGATGTGCGTAATTATTTTAATCGACCTGTGGTGGCTCAAGCGGCGGCTTTGGGTGGAAGGGTTGAGGCTATGGGGACGGAGGCGGTTGCAGAAAACGCAGGGGCTGAGGGCGTGAATCGGGCTGTTGAGATAGGTGAAAAAGTAGAGGCCGTGGCGGCTGTGAATGTGGGGAATGATGATGTTTTTGGGGTTGAGCCTTTTGAGGATTTGTTGTTTGAGTCTTTGGGGGATGGCGGTGTAGAGGTGGTGGCGTTATTGAGTGAGGGGGATGGTTTTGTGGGGAGAGCGGAGGGGCTGGGGGATATGGTGGTTCTTGGTGATGCGGGTGTGACGCTGCGTGTGTCGGAGGAAGTGGTGGGGCTTTCGGATTTGTTGGCCGGGCCTGATGATGAGGTTGATGCGTTGTCGTTGATATGATTGGATGGGCGGGATGGTTTGGGGGGTTGAGGTGTGAGGGTTTTGCTTAGGGAATTAGCGAGGCAGGCTGCATGATTGTGCGGCTTGTTTTTTTTTGTATGCGGTTTTATTTTGTGTGTTGTGTTGTTTATGGTTGTGTTGTTTGTGCTTGTATGATGTCTAGCAGTCCATCGCGTAGTTGTTGCGTGATTGGGCCTGGCTTTGCGTTTGCGATGTTTGTATTTTCGATTTTTTTGACCGGTAGGACGTACCAAGATGAGTTTGTGAGAAAGACTTCATCTGCGTTTTGTATTTCTTGTGGGGTGATCATTTTTTGTTTTGTGGGTATGTTCATGTCTTTTGCGATTTGGAGTATTGTTTGCCTGATGATGCCTGGGAGTACGGGTGCTGGGAGTGCGTCTTTTGCTTCTTGTCCTTGTGCGTAGGGTGTGTATAGTGTTTTGTCTTTGACGTGGAAGATGTTGGAGATGCAGCCCGATGCGATGTGGTTTGAGATGTTGAGTATGATTGCTTCTGAGGCGCCTGTGGTGGCTGCTTGCTTGAGTGTTCTGAGTCTTGGCCAATAGTTGAGTGTTTTGTGTCCTGCGGTGGGATCGAATGGGTTTGCCAGTGCGTGTGCGAAGATGATGTCTACGCCTTGGATGAAATATGCCGGGTCGTAGTCTGTGATGGGCGTGGGTACGATGGTGATTGTGGGTTGTATTTTTTCAGCTTGTTTTGTGGCAAGTCCGGGGGAGATGGTGAGCCTGAGTCTTGCCTGCTGGATGTTGTTGTGGTGTATTGTGATTTGTACAGCTTGCGCCAGGGCATCGGTGTTTAGGTCTGGTGCTAGCCCTAATATTTTGGCGCTTTTTTGTAGGCGCTGTAGGTGTTCTTTAAGTTTAAATGGCGTGGCGTTGTGTACGTTGAAGGTTTCAAATAATCCTATGGCGTGTTGGAATCCTGGGTCTAGTATGGATAGGGTTGCTTGTTCTGGGGGTAGCATTTTGCCGTTGAAGAATATGTCCATGTTTTTGATTACCAGTGGTTTAGGGGTTAATGGTTGCTGTTTTTGTTCTGTCGGCTTTGCGTTGCTGTGGTGTATTAGGCCGTGTTGGTGGAGAAGTGCTTGTTTTGTTTCTTGCTAAAGGTGGGTGATTGGTTATAATACATGACTTGCCTTGGTTTGGCAGGTTGTATGGAATAATAATTTAGAAACTCAAGGCTTCGAAATAGGTTTATCCTGCGTCAGTAGTCTTTTTGGAGATTAAAAATGAAAAATGGTATTCACCCCGAAAATTACCGTGACGTTGTCTTTCAAGACAAGAGTGCAGATTTCCGTTTTTTGACCCGTTCCACGGTGAAAACCAAGCATAAGATTACTTGGGAAGATGGTAAAGAGTACGATTTGTATAATGTTGAGATTTCTTCTGCATCGCATCCGTTTTTTACGGGTAAGCACAAGTTTGTGGATACTGCGGGTCGTGTGGAAAAATTCCAGAAGAAATTTGCTGGAAGCTATTTCGGGAAGAAATAGTTTGTTTACTAATATTGACCGCAACGGCTTACATTTGTGTGCTGTTGCGGTTTTTTTATTGCGCGTGTAATGGACGTTGTATGTTGTTTTTTGGATGTATTTTGAAGTAGATGGGATGGTTTAGGCGATGGCTGATATTCATGGGACATTGATTGCGAAATTGACGGAGGTTGAGGGGCAGTATGTTGAGCTTGAGAAGCAGCTGAGTGACCCCGAGGTTGTGTGTGATCACCGTAAGGTGCGCGAGCTTTCGATTAAGAAGGCGGCGCTTGAGGATTTGGTGAGGGATTTTCGTGTCTATCAGAAGATGCAACGCGAGATTGAGAGTAATCGGGAATTGGTGATTGAGGAGGGCGAGGGAGAATTGGTGGCCCTTGCTCAGGAGGAAATTGTCGAGCTTGAAAAGGCCAGCGTGAACATGATGGATGAGATTGCCAATGAGCTGGTGACGGCGGATGATAAGGCGGTGGGGGCAGTGATCTTGGAGATTCGCGCGGGTGCCGGGGGTGATGAAGCGGGGCTTTGGGCGGGTGAATTATTGGAGATGTACCAAAAGTATAGCAAGCTTCATGGCTGGTCTTTTGAGGTGATGGACTTGACCGGTGGTGAGCAGGGCGGGGTTCGCAATGCGGTGGTGAGTGTGAAGGGCCAGGGGGTTTGGCAGGGATTGGGTTATGAGTCTGGGGTGCATTGTGTGAAGCGTGTTCCAGCGACGGAGACTCAAGGCCGGGTACATACATCGACGGCGACGGTTGCGGTTTTGCCAGAGCCTGAGGAGCTTGAAATTGATATTCCGGATTCTGATGTTGCGATTCATGTGACGACGGCCACGGGGCCTGGGGGGCAGAATGTCAACAAGGTGGCTACCGCGGTGCATATGATTCATAAGCCTACGGGGATTGAGGTGCGTATGCAGGAGAGTAAATCACAGGCGCAAAACCGCGAAAAGGCTTGGATGCTCTTGCGAGCGCGGGTGTATGATAAATATCAGCAGGCGATTAATGCTGAGCGTGCCAGTGAACGTGCGGAGATGATCGGTACGGGGGGGCGGTCTGAGCGTGTGCGGACGAGCCGTTGGAAGGAATCGAATGTGGTGGACCACCGTTTGAATCGCGCGTTTGGTTTGCAGGGGATTATGGAGGGGAAGTTGGATGATTTGGTGGAGGCATTGATTGCTGAGGATCGTGCCAAGCGGTTGGCTGCGTTGTAGTTTGTTTTTTTTGGTTGTGGGGGGATGTTTAAGATGGAGCAGTGAAGATGAAATTATTTCCAGCGATTGATTTGCGGGAGGGTTGCGTGGTGCGTTTGCATCGGGGTGAGTATGATCAGCAGACGGTGTATGGGGGGACGGCATTGGATCAGGCGAAGCTTTTTGAGGATGCGGGGAGTAGTTGGTTGCATGTGGTTGATTTGGATGGCGCGCGTCATGGTGAGTTGACGCATTTGGGTATTATTGAGGAGATTTGTAGCCAAACGAATTTGCGGGTTGAGGTGGGCGGTGGTGTGCGTGATGAGGGTGTGATTGATGCGTTGTTTGATGTGGGTGTGACGCGTGCGATTTTGGGTACTGCGGCGCTGGAGCGTTGGGATTGGTTTGAGGATTTGGTGGGTATGGCCAAGTATCGTGGGAGATTGGTTTTGGGTTTGGATGCGCGTGGTGGTAAGGTTGCGGTTTCGGGTTGGGAGAAGCAGCTTGAGAAGAGTGCGCTTGAGATTGCGGGTGAGGTGAGCGATTGGGCATTGGGTGGGATTGTTTATACGGATATTGCTACTGATGGTACGCTTGAGGGGCCTAATATTGAGGCTACGCGTGAGATGACTTTGGCTACGGGTGTGCCTATTGTTGCCTCTGGGGGTGTGGGTTGTCTTGCTGATTTGGAACGGCTGAAGGGGTTGAATATTCAGGGGTCTATCATTGGTCGGGCGTTGTATGAGAATGCTTTTAGCATTGATGAGGCGCTTGCGGTTTTCGAGGGCAGCTGATTGGGTGTTTGAAGTATGGGTGTGTTTGTTTCAATGTATTTGGGACTGGCTGGCCAGTGCGAGAAGGCATTGGGTGTTGGTTTGGAATTGTAATTATCGGGTCTGCCTTAAATAGTCGTGAATGTGTTTTAAGGAAGGGGGTCGCTGTTCTCGTTTTTTAAAGACAGGTCGGGCCTAAGTGTCGTATATATTTTAGCTTTAATGCTAAATGATAGCATTTTCTAAGAATTCGCATTGTTCTGTGATTGTTATATGCTATAATGCCAGAAATAATTTGCTATTACGGTTACGGACAGTTGCCAGAAGTTGCAGCCTTGATTTCTTTCTTTGCCAATTGGATAACTCTTTGGATTTTACTTCGAAAGGAGTTGGAAATGATGGAAATGATGAAAATTGAGACTATCACGATAACGGGCTTAATGGTGTCTCTACTGGGCGGAGGTTCTCTTCGTTTCGGAAATCAAGAGAAGCAGCTGAAGCACGATTGTAACCATATATAGAGTAGGCACCATTCAAGTGAGGAGGGAGGTAATTCCTCCCTCCGCCCACCATTTGTTTACTTCGATGTAGTTGTCTCAATCAAATTTGCATCATGCCAAGCCGTTATAATGGCAGGCTCAAAATCAGTCTAATAGGATACTTTTATATAGGCTATACTTTTGCTCTAAATGTGGCACTTGCGACTTTTGAAATAACCTGTTTGATAAATAAGTTTACGGTGATTGTTAGTGAATCATCAAAATGTATCACAACTACAAAGCAGATTTACATGCCAAAATTTTCGTTATACGATAGGTTCATCAAACAAGGTACATTGAGCGAACCAGATGGAATACCTGATCCACGATATGCATTACCTTCAACAGTAAATTGGCTGCGATCCTATGTGATCTTGATAAAAGACGAGCAGATTGATTTTTGCAAGGCTTCAGACTTTTATAAGAATACTCATAAAAAAAAGATGACTCCTCACCGAGAGAATTCAATATTTGAACATTTGTTATTAGCAGTTCATCAACTCTCTTCTTTACGATCTATGCAAAATTCAGAATTTCAGGCAGACGTTGCAAGAGTAGCTAGCATTGCGTGGTATTACGGAATATATGCAAATATAACAGCAATGGTTGCTGCACAAGATGGTAGTTTGCAAGACAATCACACTAAGACTGCAAATTCATGGGATAGGCAATTTGTTGAACAAAAAAAGATACCCCATCCATTTGATTTACGTATTGGATCACTTGTTAAAGCTGACGCAG
>CAZSSX010000058.1:0-11400 GCA_964609545.1 uncultured Phycisphaeraceae bacterium
TGATGCGGTGATTTTTTGTATTTATTTGTGGGCCGATAATGCTGGGGGTTTGTGTTGGTTTGACGGATTTGATTTTGAAAAATGTGGAGATATAAAAAAAGACACGATAGAAATCGTGTCTTTTAAGTGGAGCGGATCGGGATCGAACCGACAACCCCTGCCTTGCAAAGGCAGTGCTCTCCCAATTGAGCTACCGCCCCATATGGGGAGCGACAAATATACATTAAATTTGTTGACTTGGCTACTGGGTTGGGTGTTTTGCACATCTTTTTTATTTTTTTGGTGGGATAGGTCTCTAGTTGTGGGTTATGAATGGTCGAATTTAGGGTATATTGTTGTGAATGCTAAATATAAGGGTGGTAAGGCCTTGTGTTTAGTGACTTTGAGAAGATGGTTTTGATGGTTTAGTTTTTTTGTGTTTTTTTGCGTTTCAGATTTGATGAGTCACCGTTAGGAATGGGCAGGTATGGAGAGTTGGAATGTTTTGTTTGATGTTTGCATGTTGCTGTCGGTGGCGCTGGTTTTGGGGGCGATTTGTGAGCGTTTTAAGCAGAATGCGATCATTGGCTACTTGCTTGCGGGTGTGGTGGTGGGGCCTGAGACGTTGGGCTTGGCGAGTAATTCTGAGCAGATGAAAGTGTTGGCGGAGCTGGGTGTTTCGATGTTGCTTTTTACTATTGGGTTGGAGTTTTCGCTGAAGCGGCTGAGAAATTTAGGGAAGGTTGCTTTATGGGGGGGTGTGCTTGAGGTTGTGGTGACGCTTGTGGTGGGTACGTTGCTGGGTGTTATTTTTGGTTTGCCGATTGCTGGGGCGATCGCTATTGGTGCGATGGTGACGCCTTCGTCGACGGCTTGTGTGTTGCGTATTTTATTTCAGCGTGCAGAGCTTGATGCGGTGCATGGTCGGAACGCTTTGGGGATTTTGTTGATCCAAGATATTGCGGTGGTGCCTTTGATTATTATTGTGACGATGTTGGGGGAGGACGGTTCTTTTTTTGAGGTGGCTTTTGGTGTCTTTTTAACTTGTTTTTCCGTGGTTTTGTTGTTTGGTGTTTTTTATCTTATTTTTAATTATGTGGTGCCTAGTTTGTTGGGTTCGGAGTTGATTGCTAAGAATCGGGAGCTTCCGATTTTGATTGCGGTGGTGGTTGCTTTTGCCTCGGCGTTGGGGGCGCACTTGGCGCATCTTTCGCCTGCGATTGGTGCTTTTGTTGCGGGTGTTCTTTTGGCGGCGTCGCCTTTTGCTACGCAGATTCGGTCTGATGTGTCATCTTTGAAGACGATCTTGGTGACGCTTTTTTTCTCTGCTGTGGGGATGTATGCTGACCCTGCATGGTTGTGGGGGCATTTGGGTCTTGTGTTTGTTGTGGTTGTGGGGATTGTTTTGGGCAAGGCGTTTGTGGTGGGATGGGTGATGCGATTTTTTAAGCAGTCTAAAGCAGATTCATTGGCGACGGGTTTATGCTTGGCGCAGGTTGGTGAGTTTTCTTTTGTTTTGGCCACGGCTGCGGTGGGGGCTGATGCGATTGATGGGGATGTTTTTAAGTTGATGATTTCGGCGACGATTTTGACGCTTTTTGTAACGCCTTACCTTGTTGCGTTTGCGCCTGAGGCGGGTCAGTGGCTGCATAAAATATTCAAGCCGGCGAGGCTGAGTGCTGAAATGAAGGGTTTGGCGGGTTTGGATAAGGGGGGGGAGAATGTTTTGCCTCGGGCGGTGATTGTGGGGTTTGGTCCGGCGGGTCAAGCGGTGGCGAGGGTGATTCCGTTGTCGAATTATCATGTTTGTGTGATTGATTTGAATCCTCAGAATATTAAAGATGCTAGTGCTGTTAATTTGCCGGTGCATATTGGCAATGCATCGCATCCTGATGTGCTTGCTCATGCGGGTGTGGCTAGTGCGGAGTTGATTATTGTGACGCTGCCCGACCCGCGGATGACGCGGATGATTATTACGCAGATTCGCGCATTAAACCCCTCGTCGCAGGTGATTGTTAGATCGAGGTACGCGCGTTTTGAGCATGTGCTTCATGCTGCGGGGGCGAACGTGGTGGTTAATGAGGAGGAGCAGGTGGGGCGGGCATTGGCTAGGCATGTGCGGGAAAACCTAGGGGTTTGTGAATCTTGAATTTTCCAAAAAGTACTTGTTTGACAGGGTGAAATGTCTTTTTGAAAAAAAAGATTTGGTGATATTTTTTTTTGGGTTTGCGAATTATCTGTGATTTTTATTTTTTGTGATGGCTTTTCGGATCGGGTCGTGATGTTTGGAGAGGTAGTAAAAGGATGCGTTGGCGGCTTGTTGGCCTAGGCAGAATTTGATTTGGATGCGGTATCCGCCGCGTGGCCACTTGATGCTTTTGAGATCTAGGATTTGTGCTTGGCATTTGACGGATTGGCCTGGTTTTAGGATGACGTATGGGGTGGGATAGGTTTTGTTGGTGATGCCTCGGATGGTGGAGAAAGGTTGGACTTTGCCTTGGCAGGCGGCTAGTAGGCTGTGGTGCCAATCGATGCGTCCTTTGGGATTTAGTCTTAATGCTTTGACGGTTTGTTTTTTGTTTGATGTGTTGGTGATGGTGACTTGGTAGAGTCCATCGCCATCGGGGTTGCCGTATTTGAGTTTCTTTTTTGGTGCTACGGGTTGGATGCTTACTTTGATGGCTTTGCCTGCGAGTAGGGGTTTGAATCCTGTGATGCTACAGGTCCAGGGGGAGAAGAGGGGTCTGGTTGAGCCTCGGGTCCAGGGGGAAGTGAGTTGGCCGTTGTTGAGTGTCCAGCCGATGGGTAGTAGGCTGTGGACCATGGCTGCTTGGATGTTTTTTACAGTGGCGGGTATGAGGGTTTGGACTTTTGCTTTTACAAATCGTGACGTGTTTTTGAGTGAATCGGCTTGGACTAAAAAGTAGGTGTTTGGGGTGAGGACGGTTTTTGTTCTTTTGAGATGATCGGGATTGGGGCGTGACATTTGGATGGTTTTGCCGGGGAGGGCATCGCCTCGGAAGACGTATATAATGGTAAGATCGATATTGCGGTAAGTTCCGGCGGCGCCCCATCCTCTGGGTGGATGATCTTTTTTGAGCTTGGCTAGAAATAAGATTGGATAGCCATTGAGTGAGTCTTTGTTTTTGCTGACTTGTCTTATGAGTTTGAGCGATGTTGCGTCTAGCTGGCCGTTTTTAAACAGGGATAATTTTTTGCATGCATTTATCGCTTGTTGTAAATGGTTGGGTAATTTTTGATTTTGGGCAGCAGGTTTGGTGGCTGTAAAAGCTAGCGATAGGCTTAGTAGTAGCAGTAGGCAGGGTAGGTAGAATTTTTTCAATGTTTAGCTCCTTGGGTTTCTTTTTTAGACTGGTTGCTTGGGTTAATGTTTCATGATTTTGGCAGAATTTTTTTATTTTTTGCATTTTAAACATTGAAGTATTTGGCTTGGGGGTGGTGGACGATGAGGGCGCTGGTGCTTTGTTCGGGGTCGATTTGCCAATTTTCGCTGAGGAAGCAGCCGATGCGCTGGGGGTCTATGAGTTTGAATAATTTTTCTTGGTGGCTCATTTCTGGGCATGCGGGGTATCCGAAGCTGTATCTGCTGCCTCGGTATTTTTGTGTGAATAGTTCTCTGATGCTGGTGCCATCCTCTCCGTCGATGCCCATTTCTTGGCGCATGCGTTTGTGCCATAGTTCGGCTAGGGCTTCGGCGCATTCGACGCCGATGCCGTGCATGTAGAGGTATTGTGTGTAGTCGTTGGCGTCGAATAATGTTTTGCAGACTTGGCTTACTTTTTGTCCCATGGTGACACAGCTTAGGCCGATGACGTCTTTTTGTCCGCTTTGTACCGATTTGAAAAAGTCGCTGATGCACTGTCGTTTTGTGGTCATTTGCCTGGGGAAGTCGAAGCGTTGGATTTCTTTGTCATGATCGATGGCATCGTAGATAATCAGGTCGTCGCCTTGGGATTGGCAGGGGTAGTAGCCGTAGGTGACTTTGGGGTGGAGGATGTCTTCTTGGATGCATTGTTTTTTTAATTTTTCAAAGATAGGTTCGACGACATCTTCGAGCTGGTGGGCGTATTCTTCTTTGCTCATTTTTCCTTTTTTGAATTGCCATTGTCCGCGATAGAGTGCGATTTTATTGATGTAGGGGAAGATGTCTTTCATGTGCAAGGCTGAGTCTACGACGCGGTGTCCATAGAAGGGGACTTTGGGGACGGGGATGTCGGTGGCTGCGTCACTTTTGTCGGGTAGGTCTTTGGCTTTTTCGTTTTGTCTGGCTTTGATTGCTGCGAGTTTGATATCTGTTTGTGCACGCTGTTCTAGGCGGGTTTGGATTTCTTTTTCGAGTGTTTGTCCTTGTCCTGCCATGAGGGCGTTCATGATGCGTAAGCCTTCGAATGCATCTTTGCCGTGATAGGTGTTGCCGTTGTAGACTTTTCTGAGATGTGAATCGCAGTAGTGTTTGCTGAGTGCTGCGCCGCCTAGGAGTACGGGCATGTCGATGCCTTTTTGGTTTAGTTCATTGAGATTTTCTTCCATGATGTTAACGCTTTTGACGAGTAGTCCGCTGAGTCCTAGTGCATCGGGTTTATATTTTTCGATGGCAGCGGTGATGTCTTGTATGGTTTGTTTGATGCCTATATTGTGTACGGTGTAGCCGTTGTTGGTGAGGATGATGTCGACGAGATTTTTTCCGATGTCGTGTACATCTCCGCGGACGGTGGCTAAGACCATGGTGCCTTTGGTGCTTCCGTCTGCTTTTTCCATGAATGATTCGAGGAATGCGACGGCATCTTTCATGACTTGTGCGCTTTGTAGGACGAAGGGGAGTTGCATTTGGCCGTTGCCGAATAATTCTCCGACGACTTTCATTCCTTCGAGTAGGTGATCGTTGACGATGGCTAGGGGTGAGTATTTTTCCATGGCTTGTTCTAATGATTTTTCGAGATTCTTTTTTTCTCCGTCGATGATATGTTTTTGTAGCCTTTCTTCTAGCGGTAGGTCTGCGATATCTTCTTTCATGGAGAGTGCTTGTGCATCGTCTGGGAAGAGGTTGATGAAGATTTGCAGGGGGTCTTGTGTTTTTGATCCGTCTTTGAGGGTGACGGGTTGTGGGGGTTGTCGGTTATAGATAAGCTCGATGGCGGCATCCCACAGCTCTTGCTTAATTTTCATTTTGGGTAATATTTTTGAGACGTGTAAGATGGCGCTGGTCATGCCGTTGTCTACGAGTTCAGAGAGGAAGACGCTGTTTAGGACTTGTCTTGCTGCGGGTTTGAGTCCGAAGCTGATGTTGGATAATCCGCATGTGATTTGGACTTCTGGGTATTTTTGGCTGATGCGTTTTGTTCCTGCGATGGTGGCTAGTCCACTTTCGCGGTCTTGTTCCATGCCTGTGCTGATGGGAAGGACGAGTGGGTCGAACATGAGGTCGCATCCTGCTAGTCCGTATTTTTTTGTGGCTAAATCATACATGCGGCTGGCGATGCTGAGTTTTCGGTCGGCTGTTCTGGCCATGGCTTCTTGAGGGTCTTCGTCGATACATCCTAGGACGAGTCCGGCGCCGTATTTTTTTGCGAGCTTACACATTTGTGCGAATTTTTCTTCGCCTTCTTCGAGATTTCCCGAGTTGATAATACATTTTCCTCCGGCGCATTTTAGGCCTGCTTCGATGGTTTTAGGCTGGGTGCTATCGAGCATTAAGGGTGCGTTGACTTGTCCGACCATCATGCTTACGACGGTTTGCATGTCTTTGATGTTGTCACGGCCTGCGTAGTCTACGTTGATGTCGATGACATGTGAGCCTTCTCGGATCATGTCCTTGGCTAGGGACATGATTTCGTCCCATTTTTCTTCTTCTAGTAGGCGTTTAAATTTTCGGGATCCGGATGCGTTGGTGCGTTCGCCGATATTTAAGATGGAATTTTCTTGGCGGTAGTCGGTGGGGTTATAAAGGGAGCTGATGCTTGGGACGTGTTTGATTTTTTGGATGTGTCCTGCTTTTGTGTCAACGCCGACTTTTTGTACTAATGCTTTGATGTGAGCGGGCATGGTTCCGCAGCATCCGCCGACGATGTTCACGCCGAATTTTTGAACGAATTCACCGACTTTTTCAGCGAAAGGCTCTGGGCCTAGGGGGAAGACGGTGCGGCCTTGGACTAAGGTGGGTAGTCCGGCGTTGGGTAGGAGGCTGATGGAGCCTTTCCAGTTTTGGCCTAAGTATTTGACGTATTGTGTCATTTCTGTGGGGCCTGTGGCGCAGTTCATGCCTAGGCTGATGATGGGGTAATCCCATAGGGTTGCGACGACGCCAGCGATGTCTGTTCCGGCGAGCATGGTGCCCATGGTTTCGATGGTGACTTGAACCATGATGGGGATGTCATTTGTGGTTTTGCCTTTTTCTTCTAGTGCTGCTAGGAAGGCATTGATGGCGCATTTGATCTGGAGTATATCTTGGGTGGTTTCGATGAGGAAGACATCGCATCCGCCGTCGATGAGTGCTAGCCCTTGGGTTTTATAACTTTCGAAAAGATCGTCCCACTTGATGTTGCCTAGTGTGATGAGTTTTGTGCCTGGGCCTACTGATCCGATGACAAAACGTGGGCGCTGGGGGGTGCTATATTTATCGCAGGCGGCGCGGGCGATTTGGCAGGCTTTGACATTGATTTCGTGGCATCTGTCTTGTAGATCGAATTCGCATAAGACGTGAGGCATTGCGCCGAAGGTATCAGTTTCTACGCCGTCGGCTCCTACTTCTAGGAATTTTTCGTGTATGCTTTGGATGACCTTGGGTCGTGTTAAGACGAGGACTTCGGTGCAGTTTTCTAGGCCCATGTAATCCTCTTCGACGCTGAGGTCGATTTCGTGGATTGAGGTGCCCATTGCGCCATCGAGGAAGATGACGCGTTTTTGTAGTTCTTGTGCAAATAAGCTGCTCATAGGGGTTGCTCTTGTTTATCTGGGGTTGAACCTTGTGTGTTTCATTGTGTGTTGTGCGTTTCTGATTCGACACAAGGCGGAAGTGGGCTTAGGATTGGCCTAGAAATTGTACGGATAGGCCTTTGGATATCATCTTCGGCAGTTTACGAGGCAAGGACGATGAAGTATCTTGTATCTCTGTATCCGGATTGACAGATGGTATGTGTTATTGTGTTGTAAATCAACTTTAAACTCGCGGAATTGGCCGCAGCTAATGCTTTGAATTGGCCGATAAAGCCAAAGGTTGTTGGGTTTTAGCTTTTATTATTGTTTATTTTTTTGATCAGGAGACGCCATGTATTGGTGGCAAGCACTTATTCTAGGGATCGTGGAAGGGTTGACGGAATATCTGCCTGTGTCTTCTACGGGTCATCTTATTTTGGTATCGCAGTGGTTGGGGTTAAACGCTAGCGAAGGGCAGAAGCAGGCGGTGGATTCGTTTAATATTATTATTCAGGCGGGTGCAATCGTGGCGGTGCTGGGTTTGTATCGGGCGCGGGTGATGCAGATGGGTCGTGGGGTTTTGGGCAAAGATCGAGAGGGGCTGGGTTTGTTGCTTAATCTTTTGATTGCTTTTTTGCCTGCTGCGGTTTTGGGTTTGCTTTTTCATAAGCAGATCAAGTTATATCTTTTTGGGCCTTGGCCTGTGGTGGGTGCGCTTTTTGCTGGTGCGCTGTTGATGATTGTGGTTGATCGGTCAAGAAAATTGCAGGCGCAAGTCCAAGAACAGTCTGGCCAATCGATTATCGGGGTGACGTGGCAGATGGCGCTTTTTATCGGTTTTGCCCAGTGTGTGGCGATGTGGCCTGGCACTTCGCGTTCGATGATGACGATCGTGGCGGCGATTTTTTTAGGGCTTAAGCGTAAGGATGCGGCGGAGTTTTCTTTCTTGCTGGGCTTGATTACTTTGGGCGCTGCGACGTGCTATGAGTCGCTTAAATCTGGGCAAGAAATGATTGAGCAAATACCGGTGAGTTCATTGCTGATTGGGTTTGTTGCGGCGGGGATTTCTGCGGGGCTTGCGGTTAAATGGTTTGTTGCTTTTTTAACCCAGCATGGCTTAGCTTCTTTTGCTTATTATCGGATTGGGCTGGCGGTGACGATTGGTGTCTTGGTGTACGGCAGCTTTTGATGGTTTGATGTTGGGGCGGTGGGCTTTGCTTATCGGGGGGTTTGGACATGGGCGGGGTTTTGATTAAAATGGTGTCGATGGCATCGGATCGCGTTTGATTTGGCCATGGTCTTTTGCAGAAAGTGTAGCGTATGTTTTATCCTTTAGAGTCGAACAAAGCTGGGGCGTATTTGGCGAGGGGTAGCCGATGGGTTGCTGCCTTGGGCTTGATGTGGTTGGTTATTTTCTGCTGTTTTTTAGTGGTGGGATGTGATGGGGCTGATGCTCCGCAGTCTGTTGAGACGGTTAAAACGCCTCAGGTTCAAACGACGCGTATTGTGACGTTGGCGCCTGCGCTTTCTCAGATTTTTGTGGATTTAAATCTTTCGGATTTGTTAGTGGGCGTGTCGGAGCATGATGCGTTTGCGCCTGCGGGTTTGCCTGTGGTGGGTAATTATTTGGCGCCTAATTATGAGGCGATACTTGCATGTAAGCCGACGCATGTTTTGATGCTTTGGGGTAAAGAGGGGGTGCCTCAGAAGCTTTTGGATTTGGGGCGATCGGAGCATTTTAAGGTGATTACTTGGGAGACGCCTCATACGATTAAGGACATTGGGAATCTGATTTATAATGCTAAGGATGCTGAGGGGGTGACGCTGCATAATTCTTTTTATCCTAATCATATGATTTATACTTTGAAATTTAAATTTTTAAAAAATCTGCTGGATATTTCGGAGGTGCTTCCGTTTACCTCATCTAAAGCCGAGAGGCCTAGGGTGTTGATGGTGATTGGTTTGAATCCGTTGATGATTTCTGCGCCTGGGGGTACGGATACGGTGCTTAATGATTTGTTGGTGAATAAGCTTAACGCGACCAATGCGGGGGAAAAATATCGGGTGTCTGCGCCGGTGCTTACTGGGGAGGATCTTTTAGAGATTAAGCCGGATGTGGTGCTGATTCTTAGCTCGCAAATTGGGGTGCCTAAGTCGATTGCTGAGGCGAATCGGGCATCGGGTGAGTATCCGCCGTTGCAGCTGGACTTGGCAGATTATCCTAGGCTTAAGGTTTTTCGGGGGCTAGATATTCCGGCGGTGAAAAACGGGCGCATCTATCTTATCACCGATCCGCGGGCGGTATTGCCAGCAACGAGTTTAGACCATTTGGCTAAGCAGATGGCTGTCGCGATCTATCCGGAGCATGCGGCGGCGTTATTAAAAATCAATACCGAAAAGATTAAACCGATTAAAGAAAAAAACGATGAGTCTCAAGACCCCGAGGCGGTGCCCGATGCGAAAAAATAAAAAATGGGGTTGAGTTTAAAAAGTCTTAAATAGCGGGGGGCGCGCTTGGTTGCGTTATTTGTTTTTTTTATGATTTTTGCTTGGGGGGGGTGAGATTAAAAAAGGTCATCGGGTGGCTCTTTGAATAGGCGTTTTTCGCCTAGGGCTTTGGCTGTTTCTGAGGCATTGGTTTGTTCGATGGCGCGGGCAATTTGGAGGTCTTGCATGGTGGTGATTTTCAGATTTGAGGATTCGCCGTCGATGACGTGGACACGTTGTTGAGTTCGTTCGAGTAGGCAGGCATCATCGGTGATGGTTGTGGGGTCGATGTGCCCATCGGTTATTTTTTGATAGGCGGCGATGAGGATCTCACGCTTAAAAACCTGGGGTGTTTGGGCTTGGACAAACAAGCTGCGGTCGATCGTTTTTTCAATCCATGGGGCGATGTTAGGGGGTTGCGAGGGGATGTCTAGGAGCTGATCGATGGGGTCGTCGGCTTGCTCTTGAGTGGTGGGGGGAGTATTGGGCGTGGGTGATGTGTCGGTGGTTTTTGAGATTTGTTTGAGTGTGCTGCTGATTTTTAGGCCTGGGATGACCGCATCAAAGTGCTGGGCGGCTTGGAAAATGGCGGTGATGAGCTGTGGGCTGGCTAGGGGTCTGGCTGCATCGTGAATAGCGATGTGGGTGGTTGCTGGATGGACGTGGTTTAACGCGATGCGTATGGTGTCCCACCTTTGTGTGGTAGAGCCAGCGATGATCTTGACGGCTTGCAAAGCTAATGTGTCTTGGTATTTAAATCGGTAGGTTTCTATCTGGTCCGGATGAACGGCGAGCAGTATTTGGTGGACTTGGGAGCGGCCAGTAAAGCAGGCCAATGTTCTGATAAAAACAGGCTTGCCACAGAGATCCATTTCTAGTTTGGATTGGGTGCTTGGGTGATGCTGTGATTTTTGGAAGCGCTGCCCGATGCCTGCTGCGGGGATGATGACGGTCATTTTCATCGCTATAGTATAGTGAAGTTGGGCGGGGGATGGGTGATGTGGGCTGATCGGGCGGGAAAGATATGGGTTTGCATGGGCTGATTGTCGGGGGTGTCTGGGCTGGGGATTGATCAAGGGCGATCTTTTGGGTTAAAAAGCTATTTTGAATTTGCAAAATGCTTGGACTTGGGTAGAATAAAGGACTGCATCGATCTAACCAGTGATTGGTAAGCAGTGATGTTATCGAAATCGTTTTGGTAATCATTAGAAAAGATATTGAGAAACCGCTAAGCGACCTTGTTGCGTAACGTTTTGTGAAGAGTGAATCACTCTTTTGACTGGTACAAATTACGCCGGACCCGCTGGCTCCAAAATCAGGAGTTATTCCCATGGCTTCATTAGTCAAAGAACTCGTCGAAGCAGGCATCCATTTCGGACACCGCGCTTCTAACTGGAACCCGAAAATGCAACGCTTTATTTTCGGTAAACGTAATAATATCCACGTGATCGACGTCAAGCAGACGATCAAAGGTTTGCTTCTTGCCCGCAAATTTTTGGTTAAATGTGTTGCGGGTGGTAAAGATGTTCTCTTTGTGGGAACCAAGCGCCAAGCCCGTGGCTGCATCGAACAATACGTCACCGAGGCGGGAATGCACTATGTCACGGAGCGTTGGTTAGGCGGCACGTTGACAAACTTCAGAACCATTCGCGAAAGACTTAAGCGTCTTGAGGAGCTTGAAGGTTTAGAAGAATCTGGCGAGATCAATACTTATTCCAAGAAAATGGAAAGCCAGCTTCGCCGCGAGAAACGCAAAATTAAGCGTAACCTTGAGGGCATCCGTCGCATGACCAACATGCCAGGCGTGATGGTGGTGATCGATGTCAATCACGAATTAAACGCGGTGAAAGAAGCCCGTAAGCTGGGCATCCCAACGATTTGTTTGATCGATACCGATGGTGATCCCGACTACGCGGACATCCCTATCCCGGGTAATGATGATGCGATGAAAGCGATTGAAGTGGTTGTTCGTACGCTTTGTGCGGCGATCACCGAAGGCAA
>CAZSSX010000059.1:0-5474 GCA_964609545.1 uncultured Phycisphaeraceae bacterium
ATCACAAATTGCTTAGAACCGCCCTGCTTAATATACTGCACACGCGTCACCAAAATCCCACCGTTGGCCGCGATAGAACGGCCAGGCTCCAAAATCACACGACCGCCATCAGCCACAAATTCACGCAACATCGGCACAATCACCTCTGCATAAGCCTTAGCATCGGGCGACTTACCCGTCTCATAATCCGCAGCAAAACCACCACCAATATCCATCATCTCAACCCCATAACCCTTACCCTTAAGCTCCGCAATCAAATCCAGCGCCTTGACAATCGCCCGCCTATAAGGCTCCGCAGAATAAATCGGAGAACCAATATGCAAATGGACCGCATTAAGTTTCAAAAATTCATCCGAACCATATGCCTCAAAAAACTGCTTCGCCCGCTCAATATCAACCCCAAACTTCGTCTCCTTAGCACCCGTATTGGTTTTCTCAGGCGTGTTCGGATCAGAAACATCCGGGTTAATCCGCAACGCCCCGTTGGCCCGTTTATTAAGCCCCCGCGCAATCCGTGCAATATTCTCAAACTCAGCCTCGGATTCAATATTAAACCAACCGATCCCCGCCTCGATGGCATAAGTAATCTCGGCATCGGTCTTGCCCACGCCCGCATAAACCACTTGCTTCACATCCACGCCCGCCTTGATCGCACGATAAAGCTCGCCCCCAGAAACCACATCCATCCCCGAACCCGTTGCCACCAAATGTTTCAAAATATTCACATTCGCACAAGACTTCACCGAATAACAAATAATCGGATTCAGCTCCGCAAACGCATCGCGAATCTTGCCAAAATGATCCAAAAAAGTACGCTTCGAATAAACATAAACACGCGAGCCAACCTCATCAATCAGCCTATCAATATTTACCTGTTCGCAATGAAGCTGCCCATCAATATACTGAAAATCATCCATCTTTTTACATCTCGTCAAAGGGTCACAAAAGGGGTTGTCAACGCATCACATGATACCCCTTATCAAGACCCATTGCACCCAAATAGCCGTTTTTTGGGACAATTCTCAGAGCTTTTCACCCCCTTTTAGCCCCCTCTTCGCCCCGTTTACAAGCCCCTTCAGCCTCGCTCAGCCCCGTTCAAGGCGCAAAAAACGCCCCGAAAAACACGAAGCGCCCCGAAATAGGCACAAAAAATATCACCAAACGCCCCAAAGCGGGCATAAAAAACACCGCCACCACCACCCAAATCAGCCCAAAACACACACTCTAAATCCGCCCCCACCACCGCACCAACCCGTCGCACCACCAACACCCCACATACCCCCATCAACAAAAGCCATGCTATAATCCACTCCAACAAACACGCACCCATCCCCATTGCCCCTCACGAAAGGCCCCACATGCAACCACGTATCAGTATGATTACCCTAGGCGTAAAAAATCTCCAAAAATCAATCGCATTTTACAAAGACGGCATGGGCTTAGATCATTTACACGCCTCATCAAATGAAAATGTCGCATTTTTCGATTTAAACGGCACTTGGCTAGGCCTATACCCCATCGATAAATTAGCAGAGGATGTCGGCATAGCTAACGATGGCAGCGGTTTTCGTGGCGTAACCCTTGCCCATAATCTAGCCAGCCAAGCCCAAGTCGATGCATTAATTGAAGTCGCCCGAGCCGCGGGAGCAAAAATCGTCAAGGAGCCTCAAAAGGTTTTTTGGGGCGGATACTCCAGCTATTTCGAGGATTTAGATGGACACCTCTGGGAAATCGCCCACAACCCCTTTGCCTGGATTGGCCCCGACGAGATTAAAGATCAAGCCTGATCTGAGCATGCGATTTTGCCCAGACCCATAAGCCTTTCGATCAACCCTCAGATTTCAAAAGTAACCCGCTCTACAAGGTTTAAATCGTATATTCTCAAAACAAATTTGAGGCCTATAGAAAAGCTCAAATAAAAATACGCCCCGAAAAACAAGTGTTTTTCGGGGCGTATCGGTTTATCTTAAGCTCATCCATGAATCATGGCATCATGGATTGCTGTCTTTTTTAGTACATGCCGCCCATGTCTGGCGCTGCTGCGGAGGCTTTATCGTCTTTGATTTCGGTGATCACCGCATCGGTGGTCAAGAGCAAAGATGAAATCGATGCCGCATTTTGCAATGCGATACGCTCTACTTTAGCTGGCACAATCACGCCGGCTTTGATCAGATCGCAATACTCTCCGGTGACGCCGTTGAAGCCGTAGTTTTTGATTTTTGAATTTTCAACGGTGTTAGCCACGACGCTGCCATCAATGCCCGCATTTTGAGCGATTTGCTTGATCGGCGCCGCCACCGCACGAGCGATGATGTCTAGGCCGATTTGTTCATCGCCGATGAGGCCTTCGATTTTCGCAAGAGCTTTACGCGCGGTCAAGACAGCGGTTCCGCCACCTGGGAGGACGCCTTCTTCTACCGCTGCGCGGCTGGCGTACATCGCATCCTCGACGCGTGCTTTTTTCTCTTTCATTTCAGATTCGGTCGCCGCGCCAACGTTAATCTGCGCCACGCCGCCCGAAAGTTTAGCCAAACGCTCTTGCAATTTTTCAACATCGTAATCACTGGTGCTGCGTGCGATTTCCGCTTTGATCGCTTCGATGCGTCCTTTGATCTCTTTGCCTTTGCCCGCGCCTTCGATGATCGTGGTGTTGTCTTTATCGATCACGATTTTTTTGGCTCGGCCAAGGTCTGTCAGTTCTAATTTTTCGATATCAATGCCAAGCTCAGACATAATCGCGCGGCCACCGGTGAGTGTCGCGATATCTTCGAGCATCGCTTTACGACGATCGCCAAATCCGGGTGCTTTCACCGCGGCTACTTTAAGCACGCCACGCAATCGGTTGACCACTAGCGTAGCCAAAGCTTCGCCTTCAACGTCTTCAGAGATGATGAGGCAGGATTTGCCCGCTTCGGCGATTTTGCCTAAAACATCGACCAACTCACGAGCGGAGGTGATTTTTTTCTCGATGATCAAGACGTAAGCGTCTTCTAGAACCGCTTCCATTCGGCCGGCGTCGGTGACAAAATGCGGGCTTAAATAGCCTTTGTCAAACTGCATGCCTTCGACCAATTCGACGGTGGTTTGAAGAGAGGAGCCTTCCTCAACGGTGATGACACCGTCTTTACCAACTTTGTCCATGGCTTTGGCGATGATGTCGCCGATGGCACGGTCTTGGTTAGCTGCACAGGTCGCCACTTGTGCGATTTCTTCTGATGAGCTGATTTTTTTGCTTGCTTTAGCCAGCTGCTCAATAATCGCGGCGACTGCTTTTTCGATGCCTGTCTTGACCTGATTGGGGTTGGCCCCGGCGGTAATGTTTTTCAAGCCTTCGGTGTAAATCGCTTCAGCGTAAATCGTCGCGGTAGTGGTGCCATCGCCTGCGTCTTTCGATGCTTTGGATGCCACTTCTTTGACCATTTGCGCGCCGATGTTTTCGATCGGGTCCTCTAGTTCGATTTCGCTTGCCACCGAGACGCCGTCTTTTGTGACGGTAGGTGAGCCGAATGATTTTTCAAGGATCACCACGCGCCCCGAAGGCCCGAGTGTGACTTTGACTGCTTGTGCTAATTTGCTGATGCCGCGACGGATCGCCTCGCGTGCTTCTTGATCAAATTTAATGGTTTTTGCTGCCATTTTATTTATTCCTTTCGGGATTTTTTTTAAATTTTATTGGGTCTTAGCCAACGATTGCCAGAATATCTTCTTCGGTCATGACCAGGAGGTCTTGGCCGTCGATTTTGATTTCCGTTCCGCCCCATTTGCCGATCAGCACGGTGTCGCCTTTTTTGACTTGGAAAGGGGCACGCTCGCCGCTGTCCAACACTTTGCCGTCGCCGATGGCTACGATGGTTGCTTCTTGTGGTTTTTCGGTGGCTGATTCGGGAAGAAAAATTCCTGATGCGGTCTGTGTTTCAGCTTCAACTCTTTTGACGATGATTTTATCGCCTAGTGGACGTACTTTCATGCGTAATCGCTCCTACATATAATAGATGGCTTATCGCCGATATGGAATATGGCTTTTTTCTCTAAAAAAGCCTTGAATTTTAATCTATTCATTTAATCGCAACACACGTTTAAATGGATTTAATGCTATATTTGCCATTCCCCGCTTGCCAAGCCCCCTGCTTGCCGCCCTTTTCACGCATTAGGCCAATTCCCGCGGTATTGTTTATCTAATAGGCGTTTAAAATTCACCAGCACATCTTCCATGCTCAGGGGCTTATCGACCACGGAAAAAGCGCCTAGCCTCATCGATTCGATGAGCAGCCGATCTAGCTGTTGGCGATCAAATGCGGGGCTGCGGACAACAATCACAGGCGGCTGATGCTCTAAACGATTAAGCAGCTCCATCAACCAAAATCCGCCCACGCCACCTGCTGCGGATGACGATTGTTGATGCTTGCCCGTAGGCGTGTCTAGGTCGATCAGCGCTGCGTGAAACTGGATTTGTTTGGCTATGGCGATGGCTTCTTGGCCTGTGTTGGCGATCACCGCGTGAACGCCCATGGGCTGTAAGAAAACGCTGATTTGATGCGTCCAATGCTCATCTTCACGGGGCCTGTCCACGGTCAGCAGCACATTGAGCCTGCCTGATTGGCCTAAATCCTGAAATTGTGATGTATTGATTCTCATCGGAGTGTTAACTTGCAAAACTCATGCCAAAAGGAAATGCTACAAAATGGCTGATAAAAAAAAGCCGCTACGCCACCCGACAGCCAAAGTAAATCATAATTTGTTATTTTAAAGTGACTTATGCATGCAGGATCATACACTCGTTCCGGGATAAAAAGTCACGCCCAAAACGTGTTCAAAAAAATAATGCTGCCAGCCCGCCAATCCTCGCAAGATATCACGCCGAAATGGCAGTCTTCTTTCACGCTTATCCAGCGTTCGTGCCGGTTTATTGATTAGGCTTCGCCGCCACACCCAATGATCGGGTTATTTTTCCAAGTACCGAGCCGATTTTGCAAAAAATCACTACAGACCATTTGCTTTTTTCTTATAGCATGTTATACTACCTACTGAAGCACAGACCAATGGCGAAATACATCATCGCACTGAGCTGCCTACCTGAAAACCGCAGTACCAAATATTAAATCAAGAGAGAGAAAAACAACCAGATGTGCTATCGGTATATCGGTTTTGATGACTTTATCTATTAATAATTGCTTACACTAAAAAGGAGAAAGCAATGAACATTCTTAAGAGCAGCATGGTATCATTCTGCGCACTTGCAATCGCATCGCAAGCATCGGCAACACTCACGCTTCACGAAACGATTAAAGACAATCAGGGAGCGATTATCACTAACGGATCAACATCCTTCAACGCCGCAGCCACCGGGCCTATTGTGACTGAGGACTTCAATTCGGTCACCACCATGACTTCGTACACGAACGGCGCGGTTACACCCGTGGGTTTTGATTTTAGTATTTCTGTGGCTGGCCCAACGTTAAATCAATGGACAGGAT
>CAZSSX010000059.1:5484-11367 GCA_964609545.1 uncultured Phycisphaeraceae bacterium
ATACTCTGCCCCCAACGAAATCAACCCCGACGGCACTAACCTAAACAACGTTAACGGCACCGCATTTGTCGACGCATTTGTTCAAAACGGCCAATCGATTGTCCTCACGTTCGACACCGCTATCACTTCCTTCGGCGGAACCTTTCGGTTTTTAAATGATCAATACACACCACATGTCCTAAATTTCGTTGTCAACGGAGACATCGTCAAACCTTCAACTACCGCTGCTTCGACATCGGGACGCTTCATAGGCGTGACTTCGGACACACCCTTCACCACGCTTGAAATCAAAAACATCAACACCACAACAGCTACAGGCCATTTCTCAATGGACGATGCGCAATACACCTTTGCTGGCCCAGGTGGCGAGCCAGGTGGCGCGGTACCAGAGCCTGTGACAGCTGCCATGGCTGCTTTTTCTTTCCTCGGTTTGGCTTCTGCCACCTCACGAAGAAAAAAATAAAAGCATCTCATTGGTTTTTATCATGATTTGACAGAGTAGGCCTAGCATTAGCTGGGCCTACTTTTTTTATAGACTTCAATAAAAAATCCCACACCGGTGCATCGGTGCCACATTGGGTTATCGATGCTGTTAATGCTTAGGGATATATTTCTTGGCCAAGCCTTGATCGAGCATTTTTTTACCGACGTCCAGCACCTTTTTCCCTTGAATCAAGTACACGTTACAAAGTAGTCGGTGATAATGATCTCGATCGGCCTTAAGCGTTTGAAATTCTAATTCGACGGTTTGGCCATCGATTAAATCGCGTAAAAAATCTGATGCTTGCTGATAGCCGGGCTGTTTCCATTCGGGGGTATCGATGCCTAGGATGCGTACTTTTTCTCGCTTGCCTTTGAACATGATTTCAAATGTGTCGCCGTCGATGACATGAATAACCTGATAACGATCCAGCATCATTAGCCCTAACTTGTTTGATAAGCGTCAATTGTAATCCAAAGCACGGACAAACTCCGCTTGCTTTAAACAGAACTTGCTGCTCTGATTTTAGCCGGCGATGAGAAAAAAGCCAGCGCATCGCCAAATCCCTCGCTTCGTTGCACAAAACAGGGATTTGGCGTATAATTCACAGCTTAACGAATCCCTACCATGACCCTATGATAAGCTGAATTGTTTTTGGCATATGTAGTGGCGAAGGAAAATCAATCATGTCAGTAACAGCAGAACGCAAGACCGAAATCATCAAAGAATATCAGCGCGATGAGAAAGACTCGGGCTCACCTGAGATTCAAGTGGCGATCCTGACCGAGCGCATCGTGAATTTGACCGCTCACTTGAAAGATCACAAGCACGATTTTGCAACCCGCCGCGGCTTGTTGCAGCTCGTCTCTAAAAGGACGCGCCTACTTAAATATCTAAGTAGAACCAACAACGCATCATACAAAGCGTTGATCAAGAAACTGGGTCTTCGCCGCTAAGACCTTTTAGAAATCAATTGACCCATCCCTCTCCTTGGCTGGAGAGGGATTTTTAAATTCATTTGCTAGAATAACTCCCCCTCGTAACGTTCAACCTGTCCCACGGCAGCTAAAACTGACACGTAGACGACAGTGGACTTTTCTCACCTTAAACAAATATATTGCCTGTGTGACACAAGTCTTCTGCGTTAAGATTTTAATCTGATGCGTGGCTGGTTTTAAAAGATTAGGTTTTTGCATGGCGCATTTGGCGGCACAAAAGTCTAAAAATGTCAATCGACGTGTTTTATAAAGGAAAATTACATGTCAACTCAAACTACACGCGTAGAAATGGAGCTCGGCGGCAGAACGCTGAGCATTGAAACCGGAAAAATCGCCAAGCAGGCCGACGGGGCTGTCTTGGTTCAGCACGGCGAGACGGTGGTGCTTTGCACCGCGGTTCACGCATCGCCACGAGAGGGAATCGATTTTTTCCCGCTTCAGGTTGATTATCGCGAAAAATTATCCGCTGCGGGTAAATTCCCGGGCGGATTCCGAAAACGCGAGGGGGCACCGAATCAAAAAGAAGTCCTAACGATGAGAAACATCGATAGGCCTATCCGTCCGCTATTCCCCAAAGGCTTTTACGATGAGGTGCAGATCCAATGCTGGGTCTTGGCAGCAGATGGGCAAAATGACCCGGATGTGCTAGCTGGCATCGGCGCCTCGGCGGCATTATCGATCAGCTCCATCCCTTTCCAAGGGCCGGTGGGCAACGTCCGTATCGCGCGCATCGATGAGGAATTTGTCGTCATGCCTACGGTTGCCCAAAGCGATTATTCCGATCTTGATTTGCTGCTTTGTGGACACGAAGAAGGCCTAAATATGATCGAGGTCGGGTCTTATGAGCTTAGCGAGCAAGTCGTCGGCGACGCCATCGAATTTGGCTTTGGTTATGTCAAACAGATCGCGGCGTTGATCGCTGATTTGCAAGCCAAGGTCGGTAAGCCTAAATACGAAAACTTTAGCGTGCCTAGCGATGAGATTGTTAAAAACGTGCGTGACCATTTCGCCGCGCCACTCAAAGCCGCCAAGACCACCCAAGGCGACAAGCTGGATCGCCAAGTCGCTGTCAAAGAAGCTTACAAAGCCTTTGTCCAGAGCAGCTGCCCCCAGCCTAGCGAGGATGCCACCTACGCCCAAGTCAAAGCTTGGGAGTCCGCGGTTAAGCAAACGAAAATCGCGATGCACGATCTCGAGGAAGAAATCACACGCGAGATCATCCGCAGCGGGGTGCGCACCGATGGCAGAGCCTTTGACGAATTGCGATTGCTCACCTCTGAAACCAACTTGTTGCCACGCGTACACGGCTCGGGCTTATTCACCCGTGGCGAAACCCAAGCATTGGTCACCGTCACTTTGGGTACGAATAAAGATGAACAAATCGTCGATGGTTTAGGTGATGAATATTCTGAAAAATTCTATCTACATTATAACTTCCCGCCTTTCTCGGTAGGCGAAGCCAAACGTATTATGGGCCCAGGTCGTCGCGAAATCGGACATGGCAAGCTCGCGGAAAAAGCCTTGGCTCCTGTATTGCCCGAGGTCTCAGACTTCCCTTACACGGTGCGTCTGGTCAGTGATATCACCGAATCCAACGGCTCCTCCTCCATGGCATCTGCCTGTGGCGGCACCTTGGCGATGTTGGCAGCTGGCGTCCCACTCAAGGGTCACGTCGCGGGCATTAGTATCGGGATGATTTCTGCTGACCAAGACGGTCAAGAAGACATCTACCTCACCGATATCCAAGGCGAGGAAGATCACTTCGGCGACATGGACTTTAAAGTCACCGGCACACGCCAGGGCATCACAGCCATTCAGCTGGACCTCAAAATCCGCGGCTTAAACATGGACCAAATCCGCAAGACTTTGGTTCAGGCCAAAGCCAACCGCATCAAAATTATCGAAAATCTAGAAGAATGCATCTCGGGCCCCGCGCCATTATCTAAGCATTCTCCAAGATTATTGACCACGCAAATCCATCCCGACAAGATCGGCAAGCTCATCGGCCCGGGCGGAAAAATGATCCGTCAACTCGAAGCCAGCACCGGCGCGAAGATCGAAATCGAAGAAGATGGTACCGTTATTTTATCAGCGGTAGGCAGCGGCAAAGCAGAAAAAGCTTTGGAAGAGGTCGAAAGACTCTGTGCAGAAGTCAAAGTGGGTCAGATTTACACAGGTAAAGTGACGACGGTTAAAGACTTTGGCGCCTTTGTCGAGGTGATCGCTGGGCAAGATGGCTTGTGTCATATTTCCGAGTTGAGCGATGGCTATGTCGAGTCTGTAGCAGATGTTGTGAAAGTTGGCGACACGGTTCGCGTGAAGGTTTTACTCATCGATGATCAAGGCCGCGTCAAATTATCACGCAAAGCCGCAATAATCGAAGAAAAAGAAAAAGAAAATGCTTCCGTATAATACTTTTTTATGCTAGAATACTGGCCGGCTTAAGGAAATATACTTTTTATGTTTCCCTAAGCCGGTTTTTTTGTGTCTGATTTCATTGTCAAATCCCGCAAAAAAACATAGCTATTTCATGGGTATTTCATCCAAGACCTTTGACCGCTCGCAAGATGCTTGTATGCCTCGGATTCGAGCGGGTCCATTTTGTTCGACGATTGGCTGCCTATCTGTTATAGACAAAGCAAGTTTGCATCTCTTTGCGATTGTCTTTTTGTAAAAATAATCACCGTGAGTTTTTAATGTTGACGCATCCTCTATTTCACGTGCCTTGCGCCTCTTACCGCCGAGCATTTTGTTTTTCTAGGCATTGGGCTCCCGATATTTTTTTCAACTTAGGATTGCGTTGTCTGTCTCTCTTATTTACAAAAAACAAAAACCCAGCTTCGCTCTTTTTTCATAACACTTCTGCTTATTGCTCTATCTATTTCAAACCCATGCACAAAATTCTACCATCTGTGCGTCATGTTCTATGTCTACTTTTTTCTATTGTTTATCCGATCTTAAAAAAACAATTGATCTCTATCAACTCATCACCCGTTGACTCTGACGATTTAGTGATTGAAACGTCCACGCAAGGGACTACTCTTATGCCGCCGCATAGCTCATGCTATCCGCGATTATTTGGCATCGGGCTTGGTCGCGATGTTTCGATCGATATTTGTTAAAACCGCCTTGCATTTGGAGATGTACCCATGAATACCAATGGGACCGTAAAATGGTTCGACCCTAAGAAAGGCTTCGGCTTTATCGTTGGACCAGAAGGACAAGATGTTTTTGTACATTACTCACAAATCAAAGGCGATGGTTTCAGATCGCTAAAAGATGGTGAGGAAGTCGATTATGAATTGATCGAAGGCGACAAAGGCTGGCAGGCGCGCGATGTGATTCATACACATGCACCAGTCCAAGAGGAACAGCCCCAGCCTATGTCATAAATGGCGATCTTTTAAAACTTCGAAATAATGCTGCAACGCTAATTAAGACTGTTTATTCTGACAGTGTTGTCGCGTGTTTTTGTATGGCTTCATGTTATCTCGCGAGGCCATTCGACAAATTCATTTGACAGTGCCATCAAACAAACAGCAGCTCGCGATCATCACGCATCATTGCTCCTGTTTTGATGTGAGTATTCACGGTTTTACGCGATGTTTCTGTTGATCAACTCAACTGCCCTAACGGTCAATCCGTTGCTTGGCCGAGATACGCTTGATGTAGTAATGTCACGGGGTGTAGCACTTGGATCTTATTTTGTTGCAGGTTCAAATAATATTGTAATTGCATCGCGCATCCCAGATTTGCAGCCACGCAAACGCTGGCGCCGGTTTGCACAATGTGCTCTGTTTTGCGCTGCCCAATCGTTTGGGCCATCTGTCTTTGTGTGAGATTATAAGTGCCCGCTGCGCCACAGCACATCTCGGGCTCCACCATCGGAACAAGCTTTAACCCGGGTATTTTTTTCAATAGCGCCAAAGGCTGATCTTTAATGCCTTGCCCATGGACATGGTGGCAGGCGTGGTGATAGGTCGCGGTGATATCTAATGTGTGGTCGGGGCTGGGGGCCTCTAGTTGTGTTAAAATCTCGGAAATATCGCAAACCTTGGCGACAAAAGCCTCCGCCCGCTGGGCATCATCGGTGTCTGCCAGCAAAGTATGATAATCTTTGAGCATCGCGCCACAACCCGCAATAATGTTGCAGATATAATCAACTTCCTGATCCTGTTCAACACGCGCCAAAGCATCAAGGTTTTGTTTGGCCAGCGCCATCGCGCCATCTGTTTTGCCCGCGTGATGATGTATTGCCCCGCAGCAGCTTTGCGACCGAGGCACCACCACATCTACCCCAAAATGATTCAGCAGCGCCACTGCCTGTTGATTCACTTTATGATTAAAAATGCTGCCGACACATCCCGTAAAAAATGCCACCCGCAACGGCTTTATCCCATCAGC
>CAZSSX010000060.1:0-11334 GCA_964609545.1 uncultured Phycisphaeraceae bacterium
AGCAAAGCTACACATAAACTCAGAGATCGTAAAAAACGCATGACCGTCCATTCCCCCGCGATCCTAATTCGGGGCGCCGACCAAGTCATCGTCACCGTGGTGGGCAACACAAATTATAAATTAAAATGGCCTAGCTATCTTGGGGATTCACCCGAAAGTAAAAACAACACAGCGCTTAACCACTTAGCACACAAAAGCTATGAACTAATCAAACGCAATCATATCAAAGATTATCAGTCGCTATTTCATCGATTAAAACTCAATATCGCCGGCAAAGACAACGCCCATCTCCCCACCGATCAACGTCGAGCATTATTCAAAAAAACAAAAAATGATCCGGGCTTAGAAGCGTTGGTGTTTCAGTTTGGCAGATACCTGATGATCGCGTCATCCCGGCCCGGATCGCTTCCGGCGAATTTGCAAGGCTTGTGGAATGTAAGTAATTCACCGCCTTGGCAGGGAGATTATCATCTTAACATTAATTTACAGATGAATTATTGGCCAGTGGATGCCGCTAATCTTTCGTCATGTTTTACACCTCTGAAAGACTGGACCTTAGACCTAACAAAACCCGGGGCGTTGTCTGCCAAAATTCATTACAACGCAAGAGGATGGGTCGCCCATCACAGCGCCAACATCTGGGGATATACACCGCCTGGTCCTAACCGTGGGATTCATATGCTAGAAGCTGAAAGCGCGGCTTTTTTATGTCAAAATATCTGGGATCATTATGCGTACACCCAAGACCTGGATTACCTAAAAACAGCGGGCTATCCGATCCTTAAAGGGGCATCACTTTTTTGGCTCGATTCACTTCAGCCCGTTGAGGATGGTTACCTAGCGGTGTCGCCTAGCTATAGCCCAGAACATGGGCCCCTCACCGACAAAGCATTTTATCAAACGATGATTATTCATGACCTTTTTACTCATGCCATCAAGGCTGCCGCTGCCCTGGGGATTGACTCCAAGCTTGTACAAAAGCTCAAAGCGACGCGTAAGAAATTGCGTCCTATCAAAATTGGTCAATACGGCCAAATCCAAGAATGGGCCGACCCCGCCCTAGAAGCCAATGCCAATAAAGATCAGCACCGCCACATCTCCCATCTGTACTCGGTTTATCCGGGGCACCAAATATTGCCAGCCCATAAAAAACTCACCAAAGCTGCGATCCAAACCATGAATTTTCGAGGCGATGGCGCCACGGGATGGTCCATGGGTTGGAAAATCAATTTGTGGGCAAGGCTTCGCGATGGAGATCGAGCCCACAAGCTGATGGAAGGATTCATCGCTTCGCGCGTGTCCGATGCTTTGTGGTGTTTGCACCCCCCCTTCCAGATCGACGGAAACTTTGGATACACCGCAGCGATCATCGAGCTTTTAGTGCAAAGCCATATTCCAAATAAAAATTCGCTGCAGCCCAATGAAATCCACCTGCTTCCCGCCCTTCCTAGCAAATGGCACACCGGTGAGATCCGAGGGGTCAAGGTCCGAGGCGGGCTAAGCCTTCGGATTAAATGGAAAAATAATAAGCTCGTTTCGGTTCAAGCATTGGCCACTAAAAACGGGACTTATGATTTTGTTTATCAGCATAAAAAAATCAGCCTTGCCATCCAAAAAGGCGTGCCTACCAATATCTCTTTTAAATAAGAACTAAATAACAAATTCTAAAAAAACCAGCGCTTGGCTAAGCGGCTCATCACGGGCTTTAGCCAAGCGTTTTTTTATTTCCTAAGATTTCACTTTTGGCCACAACCCCGCTATCATAGGCGTCCCATGAATAAGCCAACCACCCTTATCGTCCGCTCCGCAGGCATCAATTGCGATCAAGAACTAGCCCATGCTTTTGAACTTGCCGGGGCTGACACCCAAATCGTGCATCTGAATAAACTCATTGAGCAGCCTCAGTTGATCGATCAAGCCCAAATCATCGGCTTTCCCGGTGGTTTTTCTTATGGGGATGATATCGCGGCGGGTCGCATATTAGCTAATAAGGTGCGCCATCAATTACTTGCCCCGCTTCAAAATGCCATCGAGAGAAAGACGCCGATCATCGGGATTTGCAACGGCTTTCAAGTTTTAGCCAAACTCGGACTACTCCCTAATATTTCGGGGCAAGATGGGAAACAAATCATCACCTTGGCGGATAATAATACCGGCCGCTTTTTAGACCGCTGGCTCCCCATTCAGGTCAACGCTAATGCCAATTGCATCTGGACGAAAGACCTCGGGCTGATTGACCTGCCCATCGCCAATGGTGAGGGCAGATTTGTCGCTGACTCGCCAGAAACGCTTACGTATCTCCAAGAAAACAATCTGATTGCTCTTTCGTATCCTCAGAATCCTAACGGATCCGACGCCGATATCGCGGGAATTACCGACCCCACGGGCCTCATTCTCGGGCTCATGCCTCACCCCGAACGATTCACCCACCCTACCAACCACCCGCATTGGACGCGGCATCAAGCCCAGGGGCAAGAAACGCCTTTGTCTGGGCTGCAATTCTTTAAAAATGCTGTCGCGTATGTCCTTGCCCCACAGGCTGTGTAAAGCATTGACAGCCGCTTAATTTTAATCAAAATAACACCCGCCTAAATAAGTATTTAGCGCAAAATAAAAATCGAAACAAATTTCCTATATTCACATTTTTATGCTAGAATTTTCTGTTCGGCTACTTTTTTCGCCGAAACTTTATAATGACAACCCCTCATCAAGGTCGCTTTGGCACCCCTCCTGAACGGTTCAGGAACACCAAAAGCGACGACCTGTGGTAGCTGGCCAAAGTAGGCAAGCCAGGTAAATAACTTAACAGCAAGGACTTAAAATTAATGGTAGATTACAACCTTATCGCAGACCTCGATATCGATGATGCAGAAGCAGCAGCAATGCTCGAAGCAGAATTTGGATCATCCGTTGCCAACGGCGACTTAGATGGTATCCTCTCAGATCAATTCACAGAATTTGGCGTGGGCACTATCCTCGCAGGTAAAATCATCGGTAAAGCGGGAGACGATTGGCTCGTTGAAGTCGGTCTCAAAAGCGAAGGCATCCTCAGCAAAAATGAATTTGATGACCCCGATGCGGTGGAAATCGGCGACACGGTCGAAGTGCTGCTTGAAGACCTCGAATCAGAATCGGGCACAGTCATCGTATCTAAGCGTAAAGCAGACCGCATCCGCGGCTGGGAACGCATCATCAAAGAAAATAACGAAGGTGACACCGTCGAAGGACGTGTCATGCGGAAGATTAAAGGCGGACTGCTGGTCGATATCGGCGTGCCTGTCTTCTTACCCGCTTCGCAAGTGGATATCCGCAGACCCGCGGACATCGGCGAATTCATCGGCAAAGAAATTAAAGCACAGATTCTTAAGATTGATGAGCCACGCAGAAATATCGTCATCTCACGTAGAAAACGCATCGAGGAAGAAAGAGCTGAAACACGCTCTAAGTTGTTGGCGAAAATTGATGTCAACCAAATTATCCCTGGTGTGGTTAAAAATATCGCAGACTTCGGCGCGTTTGTCGATCTAGGCGGCATTGATGGACTACTACATATCACCGACATGTCATGGGGCCGAATCTCTCACCCTTCAGATATGCTCAAAATTGATGATAAAATCGAGGTTAAAGTCCTTTCGGTTGATCATGAAAAAGAAAAAATCGCGCTGGGCCTCAAGCAAAAAGAACACTCCCCGTGGGAAGATATCGAATCCAAATACCCCGCCAACACACGTGTCAGCGGAACGATCACCAATATCATGTCATACGGCGCGTTTGTGAAACTTGAAGAAGGCGTCGAAGGACTTGTCCATATCTCTGAAATGAGCTGGACACGTCGTCTCAACCATCCTTCAGAAATCGTCACCATCGGCGAAGAAGTCGATGTCGTTGTACTAGAAATCAACAAGAACAAGCAAGAGATCAGCCTAGGCATGAAACAAACCGAGGTCAATCCTTGGGAGCTTGTTGCAGAAAAATATCCTCCAGGAACAGTCATCGAAGGCAAAGTGCGCAACCTTGCGTCCTACGGCGCCTTCGTCGAAATCGAGCCTGGTATCGATGGATTGCTACACGTATCCGACCTTTCATGGACCAAAAAACTCACGCATCCAAACGAATTGCTTAAGAAAAATCAATCCGTCAAATGTATCGTCCTTGAAGTCGAACAAGTCAAACAACGTGTGTCTCTCGGACTCAAACAACTTTCAGAAGATCCATGGTCAGAAGCGATCCCAACGCATTACCAAGCGGGCATGATCGTTCACGGCAAGGTAACCAAGATCACAAACTTTGGCGTCTTTGTCGAGCTGGAAGAAGAGCTCGAAGGCTTACTGCATATCTCCGAGTTGGCTGACCACAAGGTCGAAAACCCACAAGACATTGTCAAAGTTGATCAAGATGTCGAAGTTAAAATCCTCCGCGTAGATATAGATGATCGTAAGATCGGCCTATCACTCAAGCGCGCTCAGTGGACCGCAGAACAAGAAGAAGCGGCCACCGATGATGAAACTAAAAACGCACCCGCGGCACCGGCTGTCCCCGAAAAAGGCGGCATGGACGATCACGGCGCGATGGGAACAGACAAGATCACCTTTGGTCCAAACAGCTAAACGATCTTTCCCTAAAACAAAATTTAAAAGAACCCCATCACTTATGATGGGGTTCTTTTTTTATCACTTGAGCCTTTCTATAAACCCCATAATTTCAAAAACAACCCTCATTGCAAATCTTGAATCGTACATTTTCAAAAGAAATTTGAGGTTTATAGAAGGGCTCACTTGTTTTTTACAAAATGCGTACTGAAAATAATTTCCGTAACACATGCTACCCACACACCACAGCGCATAACCAAGCAGCAAGTAAAGTAATGCTATCATTGAATTGAATCGCATTGCTCTACTTGCTGCTTTTGTTTGTTATTTTACTTGATGATCTATAAAGAAACGGGGAGCCCTTCTTTGATGCTCCGCCCTTCCGCCTCGGCGATGAGCACCGAGCGATAAGCATCCTCTAGCGTGACAATGGTCGGCTGCTTATTGACTTTGACACAATCGATAAAGTAATTGATCTCGTGCTCGTAACCCATGCCCTCTTCTAGATCAACATCCACCGGCTCTTTGTCACCTTCACAAAGCATCAACGGCTTATCCTTACTGATATCAAAGCAGACCGTGGCATTTTCAAAATTCACCGTGTATTGCATCGTAAAGGGGAATTTGTCAGACATCGCCCAGCCCCCTTCAGCCACAACCAGCGGGATATCATCATAAATATACTGCGTGACCAAATGGTCTGGTTCATTGGTGGCTTTGGAATAACCCCTAGAAAAAACTTGTTTGGGCATGCCAAAAAGATACTGAATAAAATCGGTGTCGTGAATATGCAGGTCCAGCAGCGCTCCGCCGCAGAGTTCACCGTTTTGATAAAACCCGCCGCCTGGGTGGTTGGAAACGCGCCTAAATTGCGCGCCTTTGACCTTGCCGTAGGTTTCTTGAGTGACCGCTTTTTTAAGCCACGTCCACCCTGGCCAAAATCTCATGCACATCGCTGGCATGGCTAGGCCTTTGGCGTTTGCCGCGGCATCCACTAGCGCCTTGGCGTCGGCGCTAGTTCGGGCCAAAGGTTTTTCTAGCAGCAAATGTTTTCCGGCTTGCAGCGTGGCTTTGCCGTATTCTAAATGCAAAAAGGTTGGCAGACAGATATCAACCACGTCAATATCGGGGTCATTGATCAGGTCCAGCCCCTCGGTGTATTTTTTCACGCCTTGGAAATCAAAACTACCTTGCGCTTGCCCCTCGATATTGCCCTTGGCTTGAGCTTTACCGGTGAGTAAGTCTTCATTTCGGTCGGCAATGGCAACCACTTGCACATCTTGACGTTTGCTATAAACATCCAGATGCGTCATGCCCATCATCCCTAATCCAACAACACCAACTTTAACTGTCATTTCCATGACCTTTCTTTAAATAAGCTTTTATCTTTAGGCTCATGCCTCACAATAGGCTACGCCTTGCGCCCCAAAATCTGATCCATCGCCACGGAATTTCTTGCTAGCAATGAAGCATCCCAAGGCAAAACCTCGCAGACGATCGTTGAATCATACCCGATTGCCTTCAATCCAGCCATTGTATCATCCCAAGGCAGTTGACCGCTCCCGATATCGCAGAAATGATAGCCACCCGATCGGGCATAACTGTTGACAAAATCTTTGACATGCACACGCTTAATGCGTTTTCCCAGAATCTCAATCCAATGAGGCGGGTGCTGGTGGTATCCCATCAAATTCCCCACGTCAAGATAAACCCCCAGCTTAGGACTGTTGAAAGAATCAATAAAATCAGCCAATTCCAACGGCGAATAAAAAAGACCGTTCCAAACATTTTCCATGCATAAATCAACGCCCACACGATCAGCGACATCAAGCAACGGCTTAATAATCTCTCGCAAACGCGCCAAAGCATGATCATACCGAATCGGCGTCTGAGCGAACGGCCCTGAAACCACACCTGGCACAAAAAGCATCGCTTGACACCCCAGCCAAGCGGCTCGTTCCAAAGCAGCCACATGTAACTCCAACGATTTTTCGCGGATTTCGGGATCATCAGAAACCGGATTCACCGTCCACGAGAGGCCCGAAGCGAGTGTTTCCACCACCAAATCGCTCGCATCAATCTTCCCTCGAATAGCCTCGCACTCGGTCTGAATCGTTTGCGGCGTCAGCACCCCTTGCCCAGCGATGGCCAACTCTAGCCCTTGATATCCCCCGGCTTTGGCCAAAGCAATCGCTTCCCCAATCGGCAGCGTGCCGGCTAGGCCATCTTTCATACACCAATAACTCACTGATTTAATCAAACCAAATTCCCTTTCTTGTCTCCCCCAACCCTCCGCCGTTTCAATAACGTATCCCCCAAAAAAATAGGAGAATCGATATTATAAATGACCCGAGCCTATAACAAAAGTGCCACATACGAAGATTCTACAGAAAATAAAAAAACAGCCCATTACCAGAGTAATAAGCTGTTTTTGTTTCATTTCAATCTATTGCAGATAAGTTATTTTGCTTTATTACCCTGGTTATCCCCGGCGATTTTTCCTCTCATCGCGGTATCTGCCTTGATATTATTCATCTTATAATAATCCATAATCCCAAGATTACCCGATCTAAATGCCTCAGCCATGGCCTTGGGAACCTCTGCTTCAGCCAAGACCACCAAAGCCCTGTTTTTATGAATTTGTGCTTTATACTCTTGCTCCTCAGCCACAGCCAGCGCACGGCGTCGCTCGGCCTCAGCCTGATAACGCCTCTTGTCAGCCTCAGCCTGCTCGGCCTGCACCTTAGCACCCACGTTAGCCTCACGGTCTACCCCCGCCACCGAAATATCAGCGATATCAATAGAAAGAATCTCATAAGCAGTCCCCGCGGCAAGACCCGAAGCCAATGCCTTCTTAGCGATACCATCGGGATTTTCAAGCACATCATTATAAGATGCAGATGAACCGATCCCACTAACAATGGCTTGCCCCACACGCGCAACCACTGTTTCTTCCGTCGCCCCGCCGATGAGGTTTTGAATATTCGCCCGCACGGTCACCCTAGCTTTACATAATAAACGGATCCCATCTTTGGCCACCGCATCTAGGCGGTCTGTCCCGTGTGCGGGATTAGGGCAATCAATAACTTTCGGATTCACCGAGGTTTGCACCGCTTCGAGAATATCACGCCCCGCCAAGTCAATCGCACAAGCCGTGTTCCAGTCCAGCTTAATATTAGCACGATCCGCAGCGATCATCGCGTTAATCACGCTCCGCACCCGGCCCCCAGCCAAGTAATGCGTTTCAATATTATTGATCGTCGTATCGATTCCCGCTTGGGTCCCCTGAATGTGAGCGATGACAATCGTACGCGGATCAATTTTCCGAAATTGCATCCCGATGAGAGACATAATCTTCACAGGCGCCTGACTGGTCATCGCTTGGAGCCACAAACTCAAATACTTAAATGCAAAATAAATCACTATCAAACCCACCAGCCCCACCCCAATTAAAATCGCCGGCCACACCCAATCCATACTGCCCCCACGGTCAAGCTTTACTCGCCCAGCCAATGTCGTTAACAAATATAAATTTTCCATCGTTCATTCCCTTATGTCCAAAATGATAAGCAGGATCTATACGCTCATAAATTTAAAAAAACATCGCCCGCTTGATAACCTATATCATACACCATTTTACGATAAAAATCATAAAACAGCCTCCCCCAATAGCCCCCCGATGTCACCCCGACACAGACAAGTTTTAATCATCTTGCGGAATGCCTCTGCCGTGCGGGTCTACGCGAGGATGCCCCGTAGATTCAGCTAACCCGCTGGCCATTTGCCAACTAGTCACATGCTCTAGCTGTTCCGCTGCGCTGTGTAAATGCGATTCGGGCAAAGCCATATGTTTCTCCAAAAAAGCTTCCCAAAGCCGATGCGATCGCACCAGATGCTTGGCGTGAATCTCCCCCTCTTGTGTCAATGCAACCCCTGGCTCTTGTCGGCGGACCATGCCCTTTTTCATCAGCCTTTGAATCGCTCCAGCCACACTCCTTTTTGATTCGTGTAACCCTTCCTGAAAATGCTGTTCTTCCAAAGGCTGCCCGCCCGATTCCGCAACCCGAAAGAGCATACCCAAAATATCCTCCCGCAATATCCGTTTAACAAGCTCTTTCTGATGCCACCACCGCACCCACAAACCATAACGAGGAGCCCCTAAAACAACCGCGCCAAAGATCAAACCCGATGCCACAGCCATCATCCCCGAAGTGCTCGTATCCTCCACATCAAATAAAATCTCGGGCAACGTGATAGCCATCAGATGCCCCATCACCGCAGACATCGCCCCCAAAATTAAGCTCAACCCAATCATCCGCGATAACCGATCGGTCAGCAAATGACTCGCCGCAGCGGGCACGATCAACATCGCAATCACCAAAATGCTACCAATGATTTCAAAGCTCGCCACCGTCGTCAGCGCCACCAAAATCATCAACAAATAATGCATCTTCCCCGTGCTAATCCCCAACGTGTCCGCCAACGCCGGATCAAATGCCGTGATCTTCAGCTCTTTATAAAAAAGTAAAATACAAACCGCATCAATCCCAAACACAACCCCAAGTGTCACGATCGGCTGAGGAATCTCCGTCCCCCAAAAATCAACCATCGTATGATCAATCATCGCAATTTGACCATACAAAACACAGTTAGGATCTAAGTCCACCGCGTCCGCAGCCTGGCGAATCATAATTAAACCCAGCGCAAAAAGTGTTGTAAAAACAACCCCCATCGCCGCGCCTTGATCCACCTTGCCCAGCCTTTGCACCCATTGCGTAAACATCGTCGTCAACACGCCCGACACCCCCGCACCAATCAGCATCGGCACCGTACTCCGCGCATCCAATGCTTCAACCCAGCCTCTCAACACTTCGGGCAACCACGACATACCCGCTGGACTCTGTAAATAAGTCACAAACAAAAATGCACCCGCAATCCCCGGCAACACCGCGTGCGAAATTGCATCACCCATCATACTCATCTTCCGAAGCAGCATAAAATTACCCAGCAGCGCACAACTCATCGCGCAAAGTATCCCACCCATCACAATCCAAAGATCAAGGCTATCTAAATCCCCCAGCGCATGCCCCACAATCTCAAACGTGTTAGCAACCGCACCCAATATCCATATCTGATTATTCATCATCAACGCTCCATCCTACTTACAAATGCCCATGCGGGTTGGCCGGCACACGACCCCCAAGCACTGACCCGCCCGCCGATTCCAGTAAGCCCTCAAGCTTTTGAACCATCGCTTGGCCTAAAACATGTTCCACCCGATCCGCATCGCGATCGACATGGCTTGGCGCAATATCCGCATAAGTAATTAAATACATCTCCCACAAGCGATGATTCCGCACATGCCGCCTAGCCTCGATCAGCCCCCGATCCGTCAGCCGATATACTTCCTCCCCCAGCGCCACGATCAGCCCAAACTTAACCCCTCGTTTGATTTCTTTTTTCACCCCCTGCCGCGTCCAAGAACGGGCCTCTAACAAGCGTTGAAAATCTAGCTTGGTTTGTTTTGCCTCAACCACTTCCTGCCCCCGAGCATGCTCGTTTTTCTCCGCGTGTTCAAAAAATGCACGCATCAGATGCTGCCTCGCCACATGACGATTAAGCCGGCGCCTGCGCATCGCCCTAACCACCAAGCCTCTTGCAGAACCAAAAAATAAGCTCAACAAAAAGATAAAAGAAGCCACCAGCACAATAATCGCCCCCGCCGGCATCCGCACCGCCACCGCGCTGATCACCGCTCCAACCCAGCCGCTAAACGCCCCGATGCCGCTGGCGATGAACATCATGCCAAGAAGACGATCCGTCCAAAAACGTGCCGCCGCAGCGGGAATGACAAACAGCGCAATGATCAAAATAATCCCCACCGCCTGCAAACCCACCACCGTGATCAGCGTCACCACCGCCAACATAAGCAAATCCAAAAAGCCCGTAGCCCAGCCCTGACTTTTGGCATAAACATCATCAAAGCAAATCATTTTAAATTCTTTATAAAACACAAAACAAAGCAACACAACCCCGCCAGAAACACCCATCATCGTCATGCTATCAACAAAATCAATCGCGGAAACTTTCCCGTAAATATAGTGCGAAAGCCCCGCCTTCTCGCCGCCCTCCACACGCGCCGCGATCTGCAATAAGCTTAACCCCAACCCAAAAAAAACACTCAACACAATCCCCATCGCAGCATCAATCTTAATCCGCGTATACCGGATCACTCCCAGCACCGTGCAAACGCCTATCAATCCAAAAACAGCCACCCCCAACAAAAGCCCAGGCATCCATTTCCCCGTCCCCCCAAGCCCAACCATCACCATAAAAGCCACCGGCACCCCCGGCAACATCGCATGGCTCAACGCATCGCCCATCAGCGATCGCTTCCGCAAAAGTAAAAACGAACCCACCATTCCCCCCGCAAAACCCAAGCACGTCGTACTCAAAAAAACCCATCGCGTCGTCGGCTCAAAAAAAAACACCAACGCAATCAATTCAGACCAACCCAACCCATCACCCACAACTTCACCCCCACCGATACCGCCCTCACCACCACCGTTTACCTCTGCTGCCCAAACGTTTGCACCTGTCCATAATAAACCCACCGCCAGCACCAACATCAGCCCCCGCATTTTTTTGCTCAGCGCACTTTTAATCATCGCTTGCTCCCCCGCGCGCCACACGAAACATCGCCTGGGCAGCCTCATCCAGCAGCGTCAACTTACCGCCATAAGTT
>CAZSSX010000061.1:0-11326 GCA_964609545.1 uncultured Phycisphaeraceae bacterium
GCGATTGAGCTGCACGGAGGCTAGCTTAGGGAGGGCTGGAGCTGGGGCTGGGGCTGGGGCTGAGAAATGGGCGGCGATGGTGTTTTGTGGGCTTATTCAAAAAAGCACGGGGCCTAGCGAGAAGTGATTTGATCGAAATCCATCCACAATACTTGCAGAAAATATTCAGGTTTTGATCATGTGCTCCGTGAGATGATCAAGCGACTGGCTGAATCTTCTTTGCATGACAATGCTATACAGCAACAATTATTCTGGGCTGAACGGATTGAGAGCCACTACGTGCTGGGATGATTTTTTTATTGGTTATTGAATATTTATCCTTGATGGTGTTGTCTCGGCGGGTTGTGCGTATGTGATTAGCGTGGCAGTCATGGCTTGGACGACGCGGGTCATGAATTCAAAATCTAGCGTTTGAATGGTGTCTGTTTTTTGATGATAGTTTTTGTTTCGAAAATTAGCGGTGTCGGTGATCATGATAGCTTTGAATCCTGCGCGCCAATAGCTGGCGTGGTCGCTACGGTAGGCATCTGGGATTTTCCCTGCGATGCTTGTGCCGTAGAATTTCAAGGATTTGACGTATTTTTTGCTGACATTTTCAAAATTGATTCTGAGCTGATGGGATTTTCGATCTGCCATCAATGCGATAAAATCCCCTGTGGTTGGAGGATCGAAGACGTGGGGGATGCGAACTGGCGAGCGCTGCGAGTTTGGGGTTTTATCGCTGAAACCGATCATTTCGAAAACGTAGGCGCCTGCAAATTTTTCATTGCGTTGCTGCTTTATTTTTTTCACATGGTGCTCGCTGCCGATCATGCCTAGCTCTTCGAGATCATAGAATATCATTCGCACGGTGCGTTTTAGCTTTATTTTTGATAACGCGCGGGCGACTTCTAATACGCCTGCGACACCGCTAGCGTTGTCGTCTGCACCGGGGTTGGCCATGGTGTCATAATGTGCGCCAAGTTCGATGACGTCACGGGATTTTTGTGTTCCTTTTTTTGTGACCACAAGATTGACGGGTTTCATACCGGGAAGATCGATTCTGCCAAACCCTTTTTCGTATTGGACTTTGTAGCCATAGGATTGTAGTTTGTTTTTGATGTAAATCATTTTTTGTGTTTGGGCGTTGGGATTGTAGTTTGCTTGATTTAGTTCTCGGAAAGCTACGGGGCGCTTTCGTAGCCTAGAACCGATTTGCGTGAGTTTTTGAACGTGTTTTTTGAGCCGGTCTTGATCGATGGTTTGAACGATGTTTTGTATTTCATCATTGCTGTTTTTTTTATTGTATTGAGGTGCTTTGTTTTGGATTTGAGGGGACGGAGGATTCTCTACTGTTTTTGGGCTGACGCAGCTTTGGCAGGTTATGATGACGAGTAAGGGGAGCGATTTGAAAAAATTTTTATTACTACGGGCTTTGCGGGCGAATCGATTCATTGGTTAATATCCTTTTGATACTGGTTTATCACGGAACAAAAGTAATAGTATTGGATGATGTTATTACTTTTACATTTAACTAGCCAGCGAGTTGCAACTGAGCGGTTGATGGGAGGCAGATATTTATTTGAGCATCAAAAAAGCCCATGGGCATTTTTGATGCTCATGGGCTTTTGATTTTTGTAATTTTGTAAATGGTGATTTTTTAGGCTTTGAATGCCCAGCCTTCGGGGTAGTCTTTGGAGAGGAATTGGTTGGCTTCTGGTAGGTTTGTGAATTTGAATTGATCGCCATCCCAGTCTAATTTTCTGCCTAGTTTGAGTGCGATATTCCCTAGCAGTATTGTTTCTGTGATTTTTGCGCCGTACCTGAAATTTGATTTTGGGTAATCTATCGGCTTTTGTCCCGTGACGGCTAGTAGCCATTCGTCATAGATTCCTGGCGAGCTTGGTATGACGCGTTTTGGTTTGTCGAATGCTTTTCTTCTTGCTTTGGGTATGAGTTGTCCGTATCCGCCGTGGCTTCCTGAGACTAGCATGACGCCTTTGGTTCCGTAGAAGAGGTTGCCGTATTTGGGTAGGTTTTTGCTGTATTGTAGTTCTGGTGGTAGTGTGGGTTTGAGTCCGCTGTCGTACCAGTATGCGTCAAATGCTCTTCTGCCATCTTTTTCGGGGAAAGCCCATTTGACAATATTTGCTTTTGCGTATGCGTGCGGTCTTCTCTCTGTTGATGCGACAGATTCGACTGAGGTGCAGTGATCTGGTTTAAGTATTGCGAAGACGGTGTTCATGGTATGGCAACCCCAGTCTGCGAGTACTCCGCCACCGAAGTCGCGCCATACTCTCCAGAACCATGGCGCGTATTGTTTTGTGCGGTAGGCTCTGTGTGGTGCTGGGCCTAACCATTGTTTCCAGTCTAGGCCTTGGGGTATAGGGTGTGATTCTGTGTGTAGTTTCCCGTTATCTTTTGCCCATTCAGCCATGCTTGCGCCGCACCAGGTGTGTACTTCTTTGATTTCCCCGATGGCGCCCGACGCGATGATTGCGGCGTTTTGTCTCCAGCCTTCGCCCGCGTTTCCTTGGTTGCCCATTTGTGTTGCGACGTTATATTTTTTTGTGGCATTGAATATTTGCCGTGCTTCCCATGCGGTGTGCGTGAGTGGTTTTTCGCAGTAGACGTGCTTGCCTAGTGACATGGCTGTCATGGTTGCGAGGTAGTGATGATGGTCTGGGGTGGCTACGGATACTGCATCGAAGTTTTTGTGTTCTTTGTCAAACATTTCGCGGTAGTCTGTGTAGTGCTTTGATTTGGGGAAGAATTTTCTGAATTTTTGAAGATTTTTATCTGATTTATCAACATCACAAAAGCATGTGGAGTTTACGCCGTTTTTCCCGGTGACTGAGTTTCTGGTTGCCATGAGGACGTGCTTGTATCCTCTGGCGTTGACGCCGATGAAGGCGATGTTTGGTTTGCTTAGTTTTGATTGAGCGCGTACTAGAGGTGGCAATATGGCGGGGATGGCTGCGGTAGCAGCCGCTGATGCTTTGATGAATGTTCTGCGGGTGGGATTTTCTGACATTTTTAGATATCTCCTAGGTTAGTGCTAAATTGCGTTGTCAATGGGCGAATGGGCGGTAAAGTGCCTCTTTATAAAGCAGTTACCCCGTTTGTTTAGACTAAAGGATATTTTGTTTTTATGCAAAAACTAATGCCGTGCACGGGATAAAATCCACAAGCATAGCATATTGATCGCTTTTTTTGATAGGCCGGCAAATTGTATCCATTTAAAAAACCGCGCTATTGGCGGCTTTAAAAATTGTTTTTGTGATTTAGATTGCTAGGTCCCCGATTAATTCCGGGGAGCTTCTTCTGCGACTAGGTGAAGTTTAGTCATCTGTTTAGGGTCGGCGTAATAGCCTGTCACCGTTGAACCTGTAGGCACGCTAAAATACAGGAATAACTCGGTTTTATTTTTCATTTTTGACCACGGGAAATTGCGGATGCTTTTAACCTCTGAGCCAACTTGGATGACCATTGTTTTATAACTTTCAAAGAGAGCGTATCCCATAGGGTACATGACCGTGCCATCGTCAAGAACTAATCGGACGGCGAAGTCTTTGCCCGAGTCTCTGCGGATGCTGCTATAGCGTGCTTTTGCGACTGGTGATGACATGCGGGTTCGGATCCATGTTCGGTTTCGGGTTTTGGCCAGTCTTCGTACCGCTTTACTTTTTGCAGCCCTTTTGTGCCCGGGGTCTGCGAGATTTAGGATGGAGCTTCCGCCACTGACGGAATACACTTCTCGTTTTTTAATTTTGCGGTGTGAAAAACTTAAGGCGCTGGCTCCTGGCCCTGCGCGGCTGATGGTAGCGGGTAAATCGCGGCTGACTCGGACGCCTTGATCGGATCCTTTGTAAGTTTTTTTTGTGATGTGTTTTTTCGCACCAATGCGTTGCATATAGTGTGGATAGCGCAGGACTGCTCTAAGGGCTTTGGTGCCTAGATCGGATTGGGTCACGTCTTTTATGATACGCCGTGTATTGCAAAGTAGTAGATTGGTAGGTTTGAAATCATCTTCGACGACAAATAGCATGTAGACTTTTGCTTGGCCAAATGATATCCATGCGAAATTAGAATAATCATCAAACGGGATGATGTAACGTTTTGAGTTGCTGTCTTGGCTGGTTACCGCGATGGGTTTGTAAAGTGTATGCGTTTGCTTGCCTTTGGAAGTTTTTTCACCGACGAGTGAAATTTGCTCGGGGTATAGCCTAATGATGTGGTCAACGTCTGAGAGATGATCTAATCTTTCCCATTGTGTTTCCACGAGGATGATTTTACTTCCTGCTTGTTGCTGGGCTAATACTCCGAGGCCTCGAACCCGACCGACACGGACTTGCTTCATATCGACGGTGTAGACATGATTGATTTTGAAGGCTTCGTTGGTGACGATTTGCTTGCTATGTATATCCTCTGAGGAGACGGTTGAATTGGCTTGGACTTTTAGGTCTACGCGTGTGCTTGCCAGTGTGTGTTTCCCGAATGTGGGGAATAGCGATCCATCTGATAAGAAAATGAATACTTGGCTAGTGATTTTGTCTACTGGAACCCAGAGTCTGCCGACGGGTTCTCTTTTAAGTTGATTGTCTTTCATTTTTCCGTCTTGGAAGACCAGTGGTTTGTATCCCCAGAGGTCGCTGACGTGAAGATTGCAGATGCCGAAAAGTAGTATCCCTGCGGTGATTATGCCTGTAGATGCACCGAAGAGCATTCCGCCTAGATTATCTAATTGTGGCGTGAAGTGCATGTTTTGTTTGGCTAGTTTATCGGTGGCGATGCGTAAAGCCAAAAGTGTAAAGACGAAGACAAAGATGAGGGATAATCCCCATGCGTTATCAGCAACGATACCCTCTACGCCTAGTAGCGCTTCGGCGACCACTTCCCAAGTTCCAAAGGCGATTGCGCCCGATAGAATAACAAGGATAAAGTGCAAGAATGCACTGAACATGCCGTATTTGCCCCAGAGTAAACTGGCGACAAAGATAAAGAGCACGATTGCAATATTAGTTAGATTATCAAACATAAAAGCCTCATTATTTTATAGAGCGAGTCACAAAAAGACACGCATTATTTTTTATTGATTGGATGCATTGGGGGTCGTATTTATGCGCCCTTGGGTTTTGATTTTGATTTTGGTTTGGCGGGATTTTCCATGACGCGGCTTATTTCCGCGATGGAGGTTTTCCCTTCTACGACAAGTGCTAGCGCTGCTTCTTGCATCCATAGCATTTTTTGTCTTCTCAGGTGCTTGCGCAGCAGGTCTAGTTTACCGGCTTTGATAAAATCTCTTGCTTGATCATCTAGGATCATCACTTCGAAGACGCCTGTTCTTCCGCGGTAGCCGACGCCGTGACAGTCTGGGCATAGCATCTCTTGGTCTTTGACCATGACTTTGCCCGATTGTTTGTAGATGACTTTATCTGGTGAGAGATTTAATTTCGCCAGCGCTGAGGATGTGGGTTTCATCGGTACGCGGCAGGTTACGCACAGTTTTCTGATCAGTTGCTGGGAGATGACTGCGGTGGTTGATTCGCCTGCTAATTTGAGATCGCCTACTGCTTTACACCAGCTTTTGAGTGCTGAAAATGTGTCGCGATGGCGCATGCCGATGTAGACGCGCATGTCTTCTGAAGCGGTGCCCAGTTGCCCTGCTAATTTGGGGTCGTACAACTTACTGAGCAGTAGCACCCCCGGGTCGCTTCTAAGCATGCGTGCCATATCGTCTGAGACTTTTTCGATTGAACTTTTGGGGTCAACCAGCGTATGTTCGACGCCTTCGAGTCTTACGGGTATTTCGTCTTCTAGGGTGATGAGTTGTTGTGTATAAGGGTCGTGCTGTCCCAGTAGGCTTGAGAGTGTTGTGCTTAGGCCTTGCTTGCTGGGTACCGAGACGAGGACGATGCGTTTTTGTTCGCCTTGGAGTAGGTCTAAGAGGCGTTGTTTTTGTGATTCGAGTAGGCCTAGTGAATCAAAGTCTAACGTTAGGCGTTTGTCCTTGTCGAATTCTAGTCTTAACGTTGCACCCGTAGTTGATCCCGCGGTGGCGATGTCGATAATGTGGCTACCTAATGTTGGGCTGACTATTTTGAGTCGTGCTTCTTGTTTTTTTCTTTTTTCGACGAGGTTCATCGCCGAACTGCCTTTGAGGTATTCTAGTAGTTGAGTGGCGTCGCCTGACGTGAGAGGTTCCATGGCATGCTTTGCGCCATCGATTGTAGCTACGCATTTGCCTTCAGTGGCAGAGATTTGAATGGTTAAATATTCGGCTTGTCGGGGTAGTGCAAATGCTAGAATGTCTTGTAATCGCTGGTGTGCGATGGCGAAGGGATCTTCACCGTAGGGCACTTCCAATTCACCGCCTTCGGGGCCGATGAGTTTGAGTATAGCTTTGGATTGCGCGCTAACGTTTTTGCGTTCATCTAATCTTTGATGAAGCATGCTTAAGCCCATTTGCCAGCGTTGTTTTTCTGGTACTTCTTTGTTTCGGTAAAACCAGTATGCGGCGATTCCGCCGATCATGATGAGCAACCCGATGGGGAATCCAATCCAGAATATTTTGATCCAAAGCGCTAATGCCATGCCGGTCATACCGGTCGCAAAAATGACGCCGTTCCAAAGCTTTCGCTTGAGGAAAAAGTAATCCATGTCTTTATCAAATCGTCCGGCGACAACCGCCCATCCGATTAAGAGGCCAGCCAATAACAGGGGCTTAAATAAACTGACTAATATCGCACTATCTGCAAGTAGTATCATTCACTAAAATCTCTTTTTACGAGGTCCATATTATCATTTATACCAACATTGTTACTTAGGCCTAGGCCCGTGGCTGGAACGCGATAGAGGGTTCATGCCATCTTCGCTGCTTCATGCCGAGGGGGTTAAGTGTGCATTGTCCCATTTTTTGTGGGAGAAAACAAGCGGGCGGAGTTACGCTGTCTGAAAACGCGGGCTTGTGTTTCTTGGTTTACGGGTGTGGCTGCTGGGGCAGGTTTAGGCGTTGCTGCTTGTGTTTTACCTGCTGCGTCTAGTTTTTAGCCTGGAACTAAGGTTTCGCCTGGGTTTTGATTTGGGCACGACGCCTCCTGGGAACATGGCCGCTAAATCTTCGGCTTTATGATTATCCAGGTCTGTTAAGGTTTGACGTTTATTTAGTTTTTCTTCCATGGAAAGTGCAGCAGGTTTATTGGCTTGATCGAGTTCCTTTTGCCTCTCTTCGGGGACGGGGCCGGGCTTAAAGCTGGGATAGTCGAGTTTTTCGATCAGGCAGCCTGTCAGTTTTTCGACTTCAGTAAGCAGTTGCCCTTGCTCTGGTGAGACGTAGGTCCATGCGACGCCTTTTTTGCCCGCGCGGGCGGTGCGTCCGATGCGGTGTACGTAGACTTCGGGGTCTTGGGGTAGGTCATAGTTAATGACGTGGGTGACGTGTTCGACGTCTAGGCCTCGGGCTGCTAGGTCTGAAGCGATGAGGATATCTACTTTGCGATCGCGGAGGGATTGCATGACTTTGCTGCGTTTGTTTTGCGCCAGGTCGCCATGGATTTCGCGGACGTTAAAGTTTTTCTTTTGGAGCCTTTGCGTTAGTTTTCTGACGGTGGCTTTGGTCTTGCAGAAGACTACGGTTGTGTCTGGTTTTTCGCGGGAGAGCATATGTATGAGTAGTCGGGATTTATCCCATGGTTGCACGGGTAGGTATTTTTGATCGACCAGATCGACGGTGAGTGCGCCCGATACGGTGATGATTGTTTTCGCATCGGGTTTCATAGACCCTCTGGCGAGCTGTTCTATTTCTGTGCTCATGGTTGCGGAGACGAAAATGGTTTGATGATCGCCTTGAATCATTTTGAGTATTTTTTTGATTTCATCACGGAATCCGATGTCAAACATTCGATCGACTTCGTCTAATACTGCGTGCTTGATTGTTTTGACTTTGAGTAAATTACGCCCGATCATGTCCATGACGCGCCCCGGTGTGCCAACGATGATTTGTGCGCCTGCTTGCATATCGCTGGCTTGTTTTTTCATGGACTCGCCGCCTATGATGCAGATGGCTTTGTTGCCGGTGTGCTTTCCTAGAGCGTTGATTTCTGAGGTGACTTGTGATGCTAACTCTCGCGTAGGCACGAGCATGAGGGCTTGGAGGCCTTTGGTGTTGTCACAGATTTGGAGCAAGGGAAGTGCGAATGCGGCGGTTTTGCCGGTGCCTGTTCTGGCTTGTCCGATGACATCGTGCCCGGCGATAATTTCTGGTATCAGTTGCGCTTGTATGCTTGTGGGTTTTTCGAATCCCGCATCTGCGATGCCTTGGAGTATGGCGGGGTTGAGTCCAATTTCTTGGAAAGTTAGTTTAGAAAACGAATCTTGATGCTTGCTTTGTTCAGCGCTCATCATTTCACCTCAAAATTTAAAATACGATCTAAGCTTTGTGACGCTTGTCTTTTGACAGCGTCATTTAGGCTTAGAAAAAATTTGAAGTGTCGAGTGTGCAGTGTTACGATCTGTGAACTTATTTTGTCAGAAATCGAAACACCATTCACTCAACACCCCGTTGATGGAATTTTGCTTTTATCCAGAAGCGGTGTATATCTTGTGGTTAAAATCATTCCATGTACATGAACAGTTAAGTATTCTATGATAAGTAGGGTAGGATTCAAACACAAGGGCCAATAATCTTGGCCGGATCGGCTAGCGGTCGGCCTTAAAGGAGCAGTCGATGCATGGACAGACTTGGATTGAAGTCAATCTGGCGAAGCTGGAGTTTAATCTTAAATCATTTTTGCGATTGATTGGTGGCGGATCATCTGGTGATTCTGCAAACCAAGGCGGCACAAAGCTTTGCGCGGTTGTTAAGGCCGATGGATATGGATTGGGTGTTAACCCTATCGCAGCGCGCTTGGCGGCTCATGGTGCGGCGATGTTGGCTGTTTACTCGCAAGATCAAGCCCGTGACATTATGCGCACGATGATCAATTGTCCGGTGATTATGTTTTCGCCTTTGATTTCTTTGGATCGGACGGACCCGCTATATCGGTCGCTGGTGAGTGGTAAGCTGCATGTGGTGGTGCATAGTTTGTATCAGCTACAGCGGATTGAAGCGATCAGCCAGTGCTTTGGCTGTCAAGTGCCTGTGCATCTTTTTATTGATACGGGGATGGGTCGCGAGGGATTTTTGCCCGATCAGTTGCCTGAAATGCTGACGAAGATTTCGAGTCATCGCCATCTCAAGTTGGCGGGTATTTGTTCTCATTTTGCATCGGCTGATGATGATCCGGAGTTTACGGACTTGCAGCTATCGCGTATGAAGCAGTGCCTTGATGAGGAGAAAACCTTGATTGGCCCCGGGACGGTGGTGCATATGGCTAATACGCATGCAACGCTGCGAAGCAAGCGTTATCACGGGGATATGGTGCGTGTGGGTTTGGGGCTATATGGTTATGGTTTTGAGAATTTGCGTAATTCAAAAACGTATTTGGCTGAGCCCGATATGCTCAAGCCCATCGTTCGCTGGCTTGCCAAGATTGTGCAGATTAAATCTTTGCCCGCGGGTCGTACGGTGGGTTATAACAATACGCATAAGCTTATCCGCGATAGCAAGATTGGTATTTTGCCTGTGGGTTATGCTGATGGTTATCCGGGGGAATTATCTAATAATGCGATGGTTCGGTTGCTTGATAAGCAAGGTCAGCCATTGGCTTATGCGCCTGTGATTGGGCGGGTCAGTATGGATCAGATTACGATTGATTTGACGGATTGCGCTGATGCTGGGGTGGGAATGGTGGTGGAGGTGGTGAGCGATGACCCAGCGTGCCCTTGCAGTTTGCCAAAGCTTGCTAGCCAGGCTAATACGACTTGTTACGAGATTTTGTGCCGTATTTCCCCGCGCTTGGAACGTGTGCATATTCACGCCGATGCGCTGGAGCATCAACAGGCCATTAGGCGGGCGGTCGAGGCTTAGTACTTAGTAGGTCAGAGGCTGGGGAGTTGCACGATCAGCCATGCGGCAAAATCTGATTTGGATTGCCGTTTCAATGTGGTTTGCTGGCCTGCGCTAGTGATGTAGGTGGGTGTGATGTACGAGGATTGCATGGTGGCAAGCGGGTTGGCGACGATGGCATCTACTTTTTTGCGTTTCATTTTGGCGATAGCTTTGGGGATGAGTTGTTGTTTTTCTTCTAATGCGAAGGCGATGATTTTTTGCTGGGGTGATTTGCTTTGAGCTAGGCTGGCCACGAGATCGGGAGTGGGTTCTAGCGTGATAGTGAGGGGCTGATGGGCTGTTCGGGGGATTTTGCCTTGCGTTATTTTTAGAGGTTTATAATCGGCGACGGCTGCGGTCATGATGAGGATTTGAGCGTCTTTAAAGTGTACTTCTAAGAGTTGTTTAAGTTGGTCGGATGATGTGAAGGGGAAGGTTGTGATGTTGGGATGTTGGGGTGTTGTGTTGACAGGCCCTAGCAGGAGGGTGGTGTGGTGCCCTGCTTGTGCAGCAGCTTGTGCGATGGCGATGCCCATTTGTCCGCTGGATTTGTTTCCGATGAAGCGCACTTGGTCGATGGGTTCGTGTGTGGGTCCTGCGGTGACGAGGATTTGCATTTTATGATGGGGCCTTGAGTTCTTCGGGGCCCATGGTGACGGTGGTCATGGGGCCTGGCGGTGTTTTTTTGATAAAATCATTGAGCTGATCGAATGTGATTTGGTTTAATTTTTGTATGAGAGATTCTAAGGTGCGAGGGTATCCGTAGACGAGTTGGTCCGCGGAGATGGCGCCCGCTCTTGCGCCGGTGGATTGGCCCGACATTACTAGGCGGGATTTGATGCCGACGATGGCTCTATCGAATTCCGATGGCGTGATGCCTTGGGCTAGCCGGTGTAATTCTGCGGTGAGTACGTCTAATGTTTCTTGTGCGCGTTGTGTGGTTGTGCCAGCATATGCGAGAATGGTTCCCCTAGTTTTGTTTGCGCCGTAGCGTGCGCCTACGGAGTAGCATAATCCTCTTTTTTCTCTGACTTGGGTAAATAATCTGGATGACATGCCGCCCGAGAGGATGGCGGTTGCGACTTGTTGTAGGATGCTATCGGGGTGAGTTTCTGGCAGAGCATCGTAGGCGATGGCGATTTGTACTTGTTGCGTGGTGGCGGTTTGGTGCGTATATCCTCGGGCGGGGAGGTCTTGTTCTTTGGGTAGTTGGATTTGGCCTTGCCAGTCGCCTAGTAGCGCTTGCGTTTGGTCTTTAATTGCTTGCCAATCGAAATCACCGGCGAAGGCAATGGCGGCGAAGTGAACTCCATGGGCGGCCTGACGATGCTGTGGATCAACAGCGGCGAGCAGGGCGGC
>CAZSSX010000062.1:0-11271 GCA_964609545.1 uncultured Phycisphaeraceae bacterium
ATAGCGCAAGATGCCCCAGCCAGCAAGGTGCGAGGGGGTTTATCGAAGGGCTCATTTAAACAAAAAAGCATTTCAGATTGGAGGCTAAGCAAAGAGGTTTTTAAGCCAAGGGGTCTTGCTCTTCTGACATGTCGCCGAGTTCTACAAAGCAGTGATGATAGCTCAAGAGGATTTGGCTGAGTACTTTTGGGCTTTGATGTGCGGGGTGGGAGATTTTCGATCGGAAGACGTATTCCAGCTGCGGGCTGCGGAAATGTTCGATGGGCAAGCCGAAATCCAGCCCTTGGTCTGCCATTTCTTCTTCCAATAATTCTTGGACGGTGTCTCCCGAGTGTAGAAGGTCGGTTTCGATGGATTCGCTGAGCCAACGGTCTTTGATGTATAGCCCGATGTAGAGATTTTTTTGATCGTAGCTGATCCGGTAATAAGCGGGTTCTTGAGCCTGCCTCGCTTTGGCGCTGAGTCCGGAGGCGTCGTAGGTGATGTCATCTAGGACGTCGGCTTGCTGGAGTAATTTTCCGATAGTTTCAAAATCAATGGCCATGATAGGGGTACTCATTTTATTTTATTCCTTGAAAGAGGCTACGGGCTAGCCTCTGATAGCGAGGTTATTCTACCATAGATAGGGTGACTGGGCATTGGGATTGCGGGGGATTAGGCATCGCGTCGCTGGGCTGCGGCTTCAAACAATACCACACCCGCGGCGACCGATGCGTTGAGGGAATCAACGATTTGGCTGGCCATGGGGATGGTGATAGGGTTGGCGCTTGGGAGATCGAGCCAATCTTGTGATAAGCCGGTGTCTTCGGGGCCGACGACGATGGCGCTGGGCTGGGTCCAGTCTACTTGCCGATAGGTTTGCTGGGCGCTGGGCGTGGTGAGATAAATTTGGGTCTTTTTTTCTTTGAGATACGCGATGGCCTGCTGTGATGTGCAAACGGCGATGGGCAATCCAAAGATCGCGCCTGTGGAGGCGCGGATGGCGTTGGGATTGTAAATATCGACCACGCCATCGACCACGAGTAGCCCGGCGCATCCCGCTGCTGATGCGCTGCGAGCTAGGGCGCCTAGGTTGCCGGGTTTTTCGATGCCCACGGCGACCAGCCAAAGCGGGGCGCATTGTGGTTGAGCCGATTGCGCGGATGTGCGGGGTTGATCGAGTGATTCTAAAGGATGATGGCGTGTGTTGCAGATGGCGAGGATGCCTTGCGGGTTTTGGATGCCAGCTATTTTGTCAAAAACTTGGGGAGTGAGTTCAAACCAGCGGCCTAGGTTGGCCCATGCGTCGAGTTTTTCTAGACTGGTTGCGTCTAGCAGTTGTGGGCAATAAAAAAATTGGTGGGGCTCATAACCCGCGGCCAATGCGCGCTGAATCTCGCGTAGGCCTTGGGCGATAAATTGGCTGGCTTCTCTGCGGCCTTTGTGCTTGCGCAGCTTGACCACAGCTTTGATCTTTGGATTGTCTAAGGCGGTAATCGTGGTGGGGTAATTCATGGCTGGCATGATACCCGAAAATGAGGATGAAAAGGATTGTGCTATTACTTTTGAGGGTCGCGATAGCCTGAGCGAATTTTTATTTTTTTGTAAGTGCGAGAGATTTTGAATAATTGATAGGGACCTTTGAAGAAGTCATACCATCGCATTTTGGAGCCTTTGACGTCTTGCCATGCGTGTAGTGGGAATTCGAAGATATGATCTGTGGGGTCGATGGGGCCTAGGTTTTTATTGGGGTTGCGGATGATGGTTAGGTATCGCGCGAGGATTTCGACGTCGAAGCACCATTTGGATATGAAAGGGTCTTTGAATATTTTTTGTAGGGTGAGGTCTGCTTTGAAAAGTTTGGCGCCACATTGGGTGTCGTAGATGGGCAGGCCTAGTGTGATGGATGCTGCTGTGGCGAAGATGCGGCCTAGGTAATGTCGAAAAAACGTGCGATGTATTTTTCGTCCTAGGAGATTGACGCGTGAGCCGAAGACCATTTTGAGTTGTTTTCGCTCATCAAATTTTTCGCGTAAGAGGGGGAGTTGGTCTAGGGGTGTGGCTAAATCGGCATCCCAAAAGCCGATGTATTGGTAGGGTTTGGCTTGTGCATTTTGGAAGCCTTGCTGGACGGCGATGGCTTTGCCTTTGTTTTTGGGTAGGGTTAAAAGGGCTAGTTGGTCGGGGTTGGATTGGGCTAATGTTTGGAGGTGGGAGAGGGTGTGATCGGTGGAGCCATCGTTTACGAATAAGAAATGATATTGTGGGTGGGTGTTGGCGAATTGTTGAAATGCGTTGCTGGGTAGTCGGTTGGCTTCGTTGTAACAGGGCACGACGATTAGGGTGTCATAGTTTGGGGTCATGATCGGTCCATGCGGGGGTGATGGTGAGCTGTGCTGGTCATTATACTTGTTTGGTTGTGGGATTGCTTGGGCAGATCATTTGGCGATGATGGGTTATAATAATGGGATGGAAAAAATCAATGCTGTTAAATCTGGATCACGCCGACAAGCGGTGCGGATGCTTGTTTATCTTGGGTTGGCCCAGGTGCTTTGTTTTGGTATTTTGCCTTTGCTTGTGGGGTTGACGCGTGGTGATGCTATTTTGGAGGCTTTGAGAGGTCGTGAGGCGCTGGCGAGGTTTACTGCGGATGGTCTTTTTGAGAGTATTTGGCCGCTGGTGGGAGGGATTGGGATTATGGGAGGGGTGCCTGGCTTGGCTTGCTTGGCGTGTGCGGTGGGGATTAGGGGTAAGAGCCGACTTGGGCCTTATTTGGGTTTGGCTATCGCGGGGACGCAGCTTTTGGTTTTGGTGATGCTGGTATCGCTTTGGGTTATGGGGGGAGGCTTGGGGACGCCGGTGCGGGTGACGGGTACGGTGCTGCTGCTGGGCAGCCCGATTTTTTTGTTGGTGGCTACGATTAAAGCCCTTTGGATGATGATGCGGGAGAATAAAAGATGAAAGATGTGGCGGGCGATGAGCCGACGGGGGGCAAGATGGAATCTGGGGAGCCGGTGAGTAGGCCCGCTGCCAAGGCGGCGGGCACGGTGATGCAGACGCTGGGGATGCTTTTGTTTTTGAGTAGCTGCTGTGTGTGTAGTTTTGCGGGGTCTTGGGAGGGGCACGAGATTTCTCGGGGGGTGGCAGATACGGAGGGGGTGCTTGGCTTGGCGGATTATATTAAGCAGGAAAACTGGGGGAAGGTGGGGATGATGCTTAATGTGATGTTTCCGATGGCGGGTGGATTCGCTTTGGCTACGTTTGGATTGGGGTTGCAGGCAGATCGCAAGGGAGCGGGCTTAGGGGCGTTGTTGGTGGCGATTATTTGTGCGTTGATTGTGGTTTTGGGGGGCATGGGTATTTGGTCGGGTGAGAGTACGCTTTTTGCAAAAGTTTGGCACGGGCTGGTGAGCTTAATGATGTGGGTGTTGGTGGGGCTGAGCTATGTTGCTTATAAAGATGTGCGTGCTGATCCGCCTGAGGCTAATGTGGATATTTTGCCCGCGGATTATAAAATTCCTTATAGCATGTATCACGACGATCCGCCTGAGGTTCGGCTTGCTCAAGAGATTGCCAATCGCAAAGCTAGCTTAGAGGCGCAGATGCGAGAGATTGATGAGCTGGAGGAAAAGCTTAATCAACAAAAAGACTAACGCGCATTCCCAATCATTTCACACGGTGCTCCCTGCTAATGAAAGGTAGATGTTGGCCCCCTTGGCTAGGACACATTCACGGTGATTTAAGGTAATCGGGGAGTTGATTATACCGCAAGATTGGGGTTGATGATTTCATTATATGTTTCATTCAACGTGTGCCCTAACGAAGGGGACCGGCTCTAACCTTCTTCTACCGACACTTCCCACGCCAGACTAGATCAAAAAACTCAGGCTATATATATGTAAAAATTTACTTAATGCTACTACCACTTTTAATGGACTGCCATATTATCTGCTAGTTTTTGGACTGACCTTTACCTCAACTTTATATTTCCATTTTGATTCAAAAACTGAAGGCACGCCATAATCTGGATTATCTATTACGGGGCGGTCAAATTCAAGAATAGCCGTCACCGTTTTTTTTTCAGCTAATTTTTTTAGATTTGTAATGTCTTTTAGATCCACATCGTAAGACTCACCAGCTCCATATGGTGGGAATAAAACTCCCAGAGAAATTGCGATCGGTTTATCGAGAATATCTTTGTCTTGTACCCATATATGAGACAAATGGATTAAGCCCAGTAATTCATCGCTTATAACACCGTCAATTACATTTTTTCGATCACTAAGGATGTATAATTTTCTTCCTGCTAAACCATCGATAAAATCAAAGCTAAATTTAATTTTAAAATCGATTGATCGGAAAATAATTTCTCGCCATTGTGCATCTGTTACGTACTTACGTCTATCATCAATAGAGTCCATAGCGAGATCAGATATGACAAAACGAGCAATGCGGCGGAAGGGTTGCGAATCTGAAAATGCAGCGTTAGTGAGCTTATCAAACCAGATCTCTTTTTCAGCTTGCATAATGACTTTATCTTCATCAATTTCATCCATGATAGTGACAAGTTTGTTATATATAGCTTTCTCCTGGCTGTTAAAAACCGAGTTTTCTGCGCGTTGACAACCACTAAGTGAAAAACTGGCTAAGAGGGCTATCGTTGGCATGAGCCTAGAGATAATTGAGTGATATTTCATTTTAATTTGCCCGACTACTGTGTAGGTTTAGAATATTTGAAAAGCTGATTTCCAGATGTATTTCGTGAATTTTCATATGGATATTGAACATCATATACAAATTTAGCAGTGTATGCACTCTTCCAAGATACCCATTCCCATTCTACTCGAATGGTCAATATCGCCCAATCTTTTGGTTGATCTCTCCAAAAATGAGGTGCGGTGGTGCGATAGTTTTTATTAATAGTCATACCAATGGAGTTCCATCCAGGCTGACCAGTTATACCATTTGTTTTATGTCCAAATTCATTTGTTTTGTGTCCAAATCCAAGGCCTTTAGTTGGTTTTTTAAATAATTTAGAATCGCCAGTCCCCTTACAATACTCTTTATATTCTACAGTATGCAGCACATGGCCACGTGTACCCGCCGCTGTAAAGTGTTTTGCATACCACCCTCTCTTTTTTTGCATCCAATTCGCTATGTCTTCGATATACTTAGGATCTTTTCTTCTTCTTGGATAATTTCTAGCCCTAGGCTCAGCACCAATATCTGATTCAAATTCCGATCGAGAAGAATATCGACCACTGTTAATGATATCAAAACTCATATAGCCTTTGTCAATGCCATCAAAATAGAAATCCCAATCTGTCTTTGGCTTTACAGTGTTACCTGACGCAACATTCTGTATACGATAGGTTAGATTGCTATGGGTATAATATTCAACATCATCGCCACCTGTTGTATTGACTTTCCATGTTGCCTTTAGCTTTGAACTATATTTTCGGAATCCGCCAGCATTGTCAAATTTGTTATATGGATTCAGGTTTGTAAACTTAATATTATTTATTTCAATCTTTTCTCCTGTTGGATCTACACCACCCTCCATACCAGCATAATAAGCATACCGATTCATTCCATCCTGATACCCACCACCAACTCGATTATGCTGATACGAGTCCCTTTGCATAAACCGACCCAAAGTCGGGTTTAACATCGCCTGAGCGTCATTGGTAAAGGTCATTGTTGTCAGTATTGCAAATGCAATAAGTAAGCATGATTTAAATTTCATCGTTTATCTTCCTTGGTTTTTATTTTTTATTTGGGTCTTGGTACCCGAAACCTTGCTGCTGATTATAGCCGTTTTGCCTTCGTGGTGCCTGAGGACGGCTAGAATTCGGAGTAGCTGATTGATAACCGCCAGTACCTTTTTACTGTATCGCCGCATTTCTACTCCGATTACCATACCTAAAGACCAAGGGGGCTTCTCAATCACGCTGGTCAGACCCTAGTTGCAACCAATGATCGCACATTTCTAGCCAATCTCTCGTAGGGAGCTGCGGTTCTGTGGTCCTTTTTGATTTTTTGCAAAAGACATTCAACCCCATTACGCGACTTGTAGAGATGACGATCCGCCTGAGGTTCGGCTTGCTCAAGAGATTGCCAATCGCAAAGCTAGCTTAGAGGCGCAGATGCGAGAGATTGATGAGCTGGAGGAAAAGCTTAATCAACAAAAAGACTAGCTTCATGCACAAAAATGACAAATTAGACGTGATCTGTTAAATATAGGGTTGATGATAATGCGCAATGGGCGGATATCAATTCTGTTAATTTTACTTGTAAAATAAAAGGATCGATTGAAATGAAGTGGTTAAAAACAAAAACATTCGTGACGCTAATTTTGTGTCTTGGGTTTTTAACGAATCAAGCCTCTGCTGTGGACCTTGCCCATCGTGCTAAGGCGCAGAAGCAAATTGACAAAGGTGTCGCGTTTTTGCGTGGCAGGCAAACCGCGGATGGGTCTTGGTCTAACGCATCGGGGCCTGCGGTTACAGCGTTGATTTTGACGGGTGTGATGGATGCGCCTGGGGTTAAGCGTGATGATCCGATGATTGTTAATGGCCTTAAGTATATTGTTAGCCAAGTAAAGTATACCGCTGAGGGTAAATTTGATGGTATTCATGGCGGTGCGCTTAAAAACTATAGCACTAGCCTTTGCTTGATGGCATTAAGCCGCGTGAAGCATGATGCGAAGATTGCAAAGCTTGTGAAGCAGTGTCGGGTTTATTTGCATGGTCTTCAATGGCAGGTGGGGATGATTGATCCACAAGGCAACAAGGTTACGAAAGATCACCCTTATTATGGTGGTGTGGGATATGGCAAGCACGGACGGCCTGACCTTTCTAATACGCAATTGATGATTGAGGCGTTGTACGAATCTGGGAGCACCAAAGAAGATCCGGCGTTTGCTCGTGCGATGGTTTTTGTGCAACGCTTGCAAGGGCGCACGAAAGCTAATGGTCACAGAATGATTGTGCGTGGGAAGCATTTGATGCCAAACGATGGCGGGATGATTTACGCGACGAGTGTAAATAAAACGAAGATCGGCGAGCCTGAAAGTAAAGCGGGTTTTGAAGTACAACAGACTGAAAATGGTCCGGTGACGCGCTTACGAAGCTATGGCTCGATGACTTACGCGGGATTCAAAAGTTACTTATATGCAAGGCTTAAAAAGAATGATCCGCGTGTGACGGATGCGCTGAAATGGATCAAAGGGCATTATACTTTGAAGGCGAATCCTGGTCTGCCTAAAGATCAAGAGTTGCAAGGGCATTTTTATTATCTGATGACGGTGACTAAAGCGCTTAAAGCTTGGGGCAGCGAGGAGCTTGTTCTTAAAAACGGGATGAAGCACAATTGGGCTCATGACGTGATTGACCAGTTTCATAGCATGCAAAAAGCTGATGGTTCGTGGGAAAACAAAGCCAGCCGCTGGATGGAAAATGATCCTAATTTGGTGACGGGATATGGCGTGTTATGTTTGACGCACATCATTAAATAATTGCGTACGAACATGCTTTAAAATAGACTTAATAAAAAAGACGGCCAACATTTTGTTGGCCGTCTTTTTTTATATTTTTTAGATGTGGTAAGATTGTGTGTGTGGGTGATCGTTGGGGGATGGGCTTATTTATTATCATAGCTTATATTTTTTTATTTTTTAAAATAGTCACGGAGAGTTTATATGTCGGATTTGATCATACGCGTTATGGAGCATGATGATTGGAAACAAGTTGCCCGCCTTATCTACGCGTCCACCAATGGATGGTATCAAGATCATCAGAATTCAAAAATATTTTCATGTTCTGACGATGATATGCAACTCTTCTGTCAAGTGTACGAAGCGTTAGATCCGCGATGTTGCCTTATCGCACAAAACCCGGAAACAAAACAAATCTTAGGTAATTGCTTTTATCATCCGAGGGCGAGCCATGTTAGTTTGGGTATTCTTAATGTTCATCCTCAAGCGTTTGGGCAAGGCATCGCGGGGCAATTGCTCCATCGCGTGATAGCGGTGGCTCGGTCGCGTGGTCTGCCTCTTCGGCTTATTTCTAGCGCAATGAATCTTAATTCGTATTCGCTTTATACGAAAGCGGGGTTTGTGCCTCGGGCGGCCTATCAAGATATGACGCTTGATGTTCCGGCGGATGGGATGCAAAAAATTATTCCTGTATTTTCCGCGAAAACATCTGGCACAATCCGCGCTGCGAGTCTTGCGGATGTGCCGCAAATTGTGGCATTAGAAAAAAAATTAAATCATATCGAACGCGGGCAGGATTATCGTTATTTCATTCAGAATAAACTGAGCATTTGGAAAGTATCGATCTTAGAAAATGCAGAGAAGCAGATTTTAGGTTTTATCGTGAGCGTGAATCATCCGGCGAGCACGTTGGTGGGGCCTGCGTTGGCGTATGAGCCTCAACAAATCGCCAAGCTACTTTACCATCAGCTTAATGAGATGCCTGGAGCATCGCCGGTGTTTTTGATTCCCGTTGAGCAAAGCCAATTGGTAGCTGAACTCTATGGCTGGGGCGCGAAAAATTGCGAGATTCATTTTCATCAAATCTTAGGGCACTATTCAAAACCGCTAGGTGTTAGCCTGCCTACTTTTATGCCCGAAACTGGTTAAGCATTCTTTTGGGCCTAGTGTCAATAGAAAAAAACCCGCGGCTGCTTTGCGGGTTTTTTTGTAAAATCTGTTTGAATTACTTCGGGTTTTAAAGCTCGAATTAGTTTTGCATATTGTGGTTGAGATTATCCCAAAACAAACTTTTAGGCGGCGGGATTTTCGCTGGCGTTATCTGCGACTTCGCTTTCGACTTGGGGGATATAATCTTCGCCGATGACTTCGCCATGGACGGTGCGTACATCGGGGACGGGGTTATCTTTTTCGTGTTGTTCTAATAAATCTTCTAGGACCTGTTTTTGGTCTTCTTCGACGACGGACCATCCTAGGCGGCCACGACATTTAGGAAATTTTGAGCAGGATAGCCATGGGCCTCGCTTGCTGCGACGCATGTTGAGTTTGCTGTCACATTTTGGGCAGGTTAGGTCGATGAGCATTGGCGGTGGCTTGGGGAGTTTGACGGTACCTTTTTTGGGGTCAATATTGACGATGCCTTTGCATGTGGGGTAATCAATGCAGCCGAGGAATGGGCCGAAACGTCCGGTGCGTTTGGTCATTTCTTTGTTGCATTTGGGGCAGGCGATATCGCTGACCAGTGCTTTGAGGGGATTGCCTTCGCGGTCAATAGGGGCGGCGTATTTACATTCGGGGTAGGTGCTACAGGATAGGAATTTTCCATTTTTGCCTAGGCGATAAACGGTGCCTGCGCCACAGGTTTCGCACTTGTGCGGGGCGGGCTGAAGCTCTTGTTTTTTGTGTTCTTTGGTGTAACCATCTTCTAGGCTGAGCTTAAATGGGCCGTAGAAATCGTGGAGCATTTTGATCCAGTCGTGATTTTCTTCCTCGATTTTGTCTAGCTCCGATTCCATCTCTCGGGTGTAGGCAATGTTCATGAGTTTGGGGAAGACATCGACTAAGAATTCGGTGACGGCGATGCCTAGGTCTGAGGCCATGAGGCGTCGATCTCTGGGTGCGACCTGTTCGACATATTTGCGGTCTTGGATGGTGCCGATGATCGCGGCATAGGTAGAGGGTCTGCCGATGCCTTCTTCTTCTAGTTTTTTTTGTAAGGAAGCTTCGGTAAATCTGGCTGGTGGGCTGGTAAAATGTTGCGTGGGGTCGTACTGGATGGGTGCGACGGGTTGCTGTTCTGTTAGGGGAGGTAAGATGGCTTGATCGCCTGAGTTGGGGATGCCTGTGATTTTGTAGAAGCCGTCGAAAATGAGCGTGCGGCCTGTGGTTTTGAATGTGGCTTTGACGTCTTGGTTGGTGGCGGCGATTAAGACGGTGGTGGAATCCCATTTTGCGGGTAGCATTTGGCAGGCCAAGAATCGCTGCCAAATCATGTTGTAGAGTTTGAATTGCTGATCTGTGAGGGCGTGCCTGATGCTTTCTGGGGTTAAGGTCACATCGGTGGGTCGGATGGCCTCGTGGGCTTCTTGGGCGGCTTTATTGGAGGATGAATAATAGTTAGGCTTTTCGGGTAAATAGTCTTCGCCGCATGCGCTGCGGACGTAGTCGCGGGCCATGGTGATGGCTTCTTTGGTGATGTGTGTTGAATCGGTACGCATATAGGTGATGAGACCGGTTTGGCCTAGTGCGCCTTTGAGGTTGACGCCTTGATAAAGCTCTTGTGCTACACCCATGGTTCGCTTGAGGGGGAATCCTAGGCGTGTGGATGCGGCTTGCTGGAGGGTACTGGTGATAAACGGGGCGCCTGGGCGGGAGGATGTGCGTTTGGTTTTAATGGATTCGATGGCGTAATGAACATCATCGCTGGGTGTTCCGGTGACGCGTATGAGATGCTTGGCGGGTCCTTTGCCTTTGGGGTCTTGGCGTTCTTCTTTGTCGCTGAGGACAAAGCCGATGCCTTTTGCGGCTTTGAGGGCTTGGTCGGCATCGGTTGCTTTAAATGCTTTGCCGTCGATATGGGTTAGCTCTGCGAGCATGGATTGGTTTGTATTTAGCCACGCGATTTTATCTTTGACGGTGCGGGGGTTGCCGATTTCGTCGCCTGTGAGGAATTGTGCCCATTGCTCTGCCAAGGCTTGGCGTTGTTGGGTATTGACGGTGAAATAGCCTGTGATTTTCCAGTATTCTTCGGGTGTAAAGGCCAGTATTTCTGCTTCGCGTTCGACGACTAGGCGTACGGCGACGGATTGGACGCGGCCTGCGGATAGGCCTCCTGCGACTTTTTTCCAGAGCAGTGGTGAGACTTGGTAGCCTACGATGCGGTCTAGGATTCGTCTGGCTTGCTGGGCGTTGACGCGTTTGACGTCGATATTTCGGGGTTGGCTGAAGGCGTGTTCGATTTCTGCTTTGGTGATGGCGTTAAAGACGACGCGTTTGGCGGAGCTGACTTCTACGCCTAGGGCTTCTGCGAGGTGCCATGCGATGGCTTCTCCCTCGCGGTCGAGGTCGGTGGCGAACCAGACGTCTTGTGCGATTTTTGCTGCTTTTTTTAGGTCTGTGATAATTTTTTTCTTATCGGGCATGGTTTCGTAGGTGGGCTGAAAATCATTTTCTAGGTCCACGCCTGGCACTGGATTTTTGACGCCTTTGGGATTGCGTGATGGCAGATCTCTGACGTGTCCCACTGAGGACATGACGTAGTAATCTTTGCCTAGGTATTTATTGATCGTCTTGGCTTT
>CAZSSX010000063.1:0-11266 GCA_964609545.1 uncultured Phycisphaeraceae bacterium
GAAGAAGGGTTTTTTTTCTTTTTTCTTTTCCGTTTCATCTAAGAAATTAAGTGCCCAGTCTGTATAGGTATCGGTGCTGTAGTATCCTTTTTTAGGGGTATAGGGTTGTACGATTTTTTTGTCGAAGCAAAAAACGCGCTTGCCGTATTTTTTCTGTGCGGGTTTGGGTTGCCCCGGTCGTTGTAAACCGGGGTTGAAATGGTTGGCTGCGCCGTCTCTTAGTCCCCAGTAATGATCAAAGCCGAGGTGATAAAGGTTGTCTAGGCTGTGATGTTTGCCTGATGCTAAGGTGCGGTATCCGGCGGTGCGTAGGACTTGTCCGAGTGTGACGCTGTTTTTTAAGTGGGTGAAGCTGGTTTGTGCAAATCCGTTTTGTTGTGCGTATAGGCCTGTGAGGAGGGTTGCGCGTGAGGGGAAGCATTTGGCGGTGTTGTGAAATTGTGTGAAGCGGATACCGTTTTTGGCTAGGCGGTCTAGGTTGGGTGTTTGGATTTCTGAGCCGTAGCATCCGAGATCGGACCAGCCCATATCATCGGCGAGAATGAGCACGATATTGGGCAGTGATTTTGCGGGTTGGGCTTTTTGTGCTTTTGCGTGGCTTACACAGCTGCAACAGATCATCAGGGTTGTTAAAATAAATAGTTGATTGATTTTGGTTAGCTTCATTTTTATCTCCTAGAGGTTTGGTCGCGTTTGGCGGTGGGGTCGCTTTTAAATGGCGTATTGAAATAGTATACCTTATCGATTGTCCGGTTTAGCTGCTGGGTAAATCGCGAAAGTCTATTCAATAGACAGGAATTTCCGCCATTTCTAGGGTATAATACCGGATTAGCGGTGTTTGTGCGTAAAAGCCGCGTTGAACGGCTTGTAAGCCGCTTTTTTAAATGATACAAGGCTCCGCAATGCCAACAGATTTGCTTGAAAAGATACAATCCCCTGTTGATCTCAAAAAATTAGATATCAAGCAGCTGCCCCAGTTGGCTGAAGAGATACGCGATGCGATCTGCCAGCAGGTATCGCTTACGGGTGGGCACTTGGCGCCTAATCTAGGTGTGGTGGAGTTGACTATTGCGCTGCATTATGTTTTTGATTTTGCTGAGGATCGGCTGCTTTTTGACGTGGGTCATCAATGTTACCCGCATAAGCTTTTGACTGGGCGGTTGCCTTTGTTGGGGCAATTGCGTCAAAAAGGGGGCATGTCTGGTTTTCCTCAGCCTGCCGAATCGCCTTATGATTTGTTTTCTGTTGGGCATGCTGGGACAGCGATTTCAACGGCTGTGGGTTTGGCGCGGGGGGATCAAATCAATGGTGAGGAGCATCGCAAGACGGTTGCTCTGATTGGTGATTCTTCTATTGTTAATGGTGTGGCGATGGAGGGGCTTAATAATGCGGGGACGCTTAAGAGGCAATTTTTGATTGTGCTGAATGATAACGGGATGTCAATCGCTAAGCCTCAGGGTGCTATCGCGTCTTATTTTGATCAGATTCGAACGACTGAGTCGTATCATAAATTTAAGAATTCGGCGCGCCATATGCTGGCGCATTTGCCTGGTGGGCAAAAAGTGCAAGATTGGTATCATCGGACGGGGGAGATGGCCAAGGCGGCGATCATGTCTGGGCATATGTTTGAGCAGTTTGGCTTGCTTTGTGTGGGGCCTACGAATGGGCATGATATTCCGTCGCTGATTAAGGTGTTAGAGGAGGTTAAGACTTGTGATCGGCCTATTCTTTTGCATGTTCAGACGACTAAGGGCAAGGGTTATCATTTTGCTACGGATGATCCGACGGCGTTTCATTCGCCTAAGCCGTTTACGGTGGAGGGTGATCGGGCGAAAATGGCGTCCTCGTCGCGGTCTTTTACTTCTGCGTATGCCGATGCGATGATCGAGATGATGAAGGTGGATGAAAAGATTATTGCGGTGACGGCTGCGATGCCGGATGGGACGGGGTTAAATAAAGTGAAAGAGTCTTTCCCGGATCGGACGTTGGATGTGGGGATTTGTGAATCTCATGCGGTGGACATGTGCGCGGGGATGGCCAAGACGGGGCTTAAGCCTTTCTTTGCGGTTTATTCGACGTTTGCCCAGCGTGCGTTGGATCAGATTTTTCAGGAGGTTGTGTTGCAGCAATTGCCTGTGCGGGTTTGCATGGACCGTGCGGGATTTGTGGGTGGAGATGGGGCGGTGCATCATGGTTTTATGGATATCGCGATGTTTAAGGTGTTTCCTGGTGCGGTGCTTTTGGCAGCATCGGATGAGCAAAATCTGATTGGGGGGCTTACTTTTATGAGAAATCATAATGAGAGCGCTTCGTTTATACGCTATCCACGGGATACGGTGAGTTCGTCTCCTTTGCAGCAAGAGCCGCCTGCCTTTGTGCTGGGCAAGGCGAATTTGGTTTATCAGGCTCAATCTAAGAAACCGCAGTTGGCTATCTTGGCGTATGGTACTTGTGTGTATTTGGCGCATGAGGCGTTGGTGGGGCTTGAGGAACAGGGCTATGACATTAGTCTTTATGATGCGCGGTTTGCCAAGCCTATTGATACGCAACTGCTTGAAACACTTTTGGGAGATGGCATTGCGATTTTGACCATTGAGGATCACGCGCTTAATTCGGGATATGGCAGCTGCGTTTTAGAAGCTGCTCATCATCTGGGGCTGAATACGCAAAAGATCCATCGGCTAGGGATACCTGAAAAATGGTTCCATCAAGATTCTCGGGATAATCAGCTTAAAGATGCGGGGTTAGACCCGGATGCGATCGGGCGGAAAATACGGCAGATTATTGGGGAGTTGGCTGTGCCTGCTCGGGCAACGATTCAAACCACGATACACGGGCCTAAATCTAGCGTTTAGTCTAGCGTTTAGGGTGGTTTGGTTGTTGTGGTTTTTTGTTTGTTATGGGGTATTTTCTCTGATTTGTTTGAAATAGGTGGCATTATCTAAGGATGCTAATAGGCCGACCATGGCGCCTGTGATGAGCCAGCCTGTTCCTCCTCCGCTGATAAAGGGTAGTGCGATTCCGGTGGTGGGCATGAGTCCTGTGACGACCATCATATTCATGAGGCCTTGTGTGGTTAGCATGAGGATAATGCCTAGGGCTAGTAGGCGTCCGAAGACGTCGTCGCATCGTTTGCCGATGCCGATGCCTGTCCATAATAGGATGAGCAACATGAGTATGACGATGGCTGCGCCGAATAGGCCGATTTCCTCGCAGATGGGTGCAAAGATAAAATCGGTGGTGTCTTCGGGTGTGTAGAATTTTTGTACGCCTTGCCCTAGACCGCGTCCGACGATGCGCCCTTCGGCGATGCCTAGGAGCCCTTGGGTGAGTTGGTATCCGGATCCGCCCATGTCTTCCCAGGGTGATAAGAAGGCCAAGACGCGTTCTAGTCGGTAGGCTTTGGAGATAATGAGGAAATAGACGCCTGCGACGGCTGGTAGGCTGACGAGTAGGAGTTGCCACCATCGTGCGCCTGCTGCGAGTAGCATTCCGCCGCAGACTGCGCCGATGAGGATGCCTGTGCCTAGGTCTTCTTTGGCTACGAGTATGCATGATAGGCCGATGAGCAGTAGCATGGGGCATAGGCCTGTCCAGAACCTTTTCATGACGCTCCAGTGCTTGGCGGCCCACCATGCGACGGTGGGTATGAGTAGCCATTTTACAAATTCGCTGGGTTGGACGGAGATGCCGGCGAATTTTAGCCAGCGTGAGGATCCGTTTTTCTCAAATGTGCCGATTTTTAGGAGGGTTAAAACGACCATGGCTAGGGCGATGATGAGTGTCCAGAACAGCGGATTTTTAAATAATCGTGGTTTTAGGACAATGCTGCGGATATCGAGGTAGGAGCAGAAGATCATGACGAGCATGGCCCCTAGGCCGTGGAGGGTGTGGCGGGAGGTGAGCATGCGCTGGACGGATAGGCTGCCTTGATTGGGGTTGGGTTGGGGTTGTTGGGTCTGGTGTGCTGTTTGGGTGAGGGTGTCGGGTTGGGTAGGTGATAGGTCGCTGTCGCTGGAGAGGACCATGGTTGCTGAATGTATCATCAGGACCGATAGGCAGAGCATGGCCAGGACGGTGACTTGGATAAGATGAGAGGATCGTAGCATAGCTTTTATCATCGGCTAGAGAGGCGATTTTGACCCAGAAAAAAAGATCTGGGGGCTTTGCTTGTTCGGTGAGATGTGGCTGTTGGTTTGGCGATAAATTCTAGAAAGAGGAGGTCTTTTCTGGTATCCTTTGGTTCTTATGCGAAGAATGTATTTTTCTATGTCCTGCTTTTGTATCGTGATCATTACGTTTTGTATGGGTGGTTGTGCTTCGGCTAAGAAGGCCATTGATTCGGATCATCAGTGGCCTCCTCTTTCTGATGCGATGCGGAGGAAGCTTGAGAAGATTCCGCAGCCTGACTTGACGTTCAATTCATTGGTTGTGGTGGAATGGACGTTTCCTTTGTCGTTTGATACGGGGGAGATCTTGCCTCTGTTGCGTACGGATTTGATTGATCACCGTACGCTTAAGGACTATCGGGTTAATCATATTCATTTGGGTGTGCTTGGGCCTGATAAGATTAAGGAGCTGGTTAAGATTTTTCATCCGATTGATGTGGTGACGCGGCGCTATCCTTTGAGTAAGGTGCTTAGGCCTACTTATGCGACGCCTCGGAATGCTCGGAAGACGGCGATTAGGATAAGCCTTCCGCCTGAAGCGCCTCGGACGCAGATTTTGCCTCGGGGACATTTTCAGTTTTTGGCTAAGCTTAAGACGTATCGTAAGGATTCAAAAAGTTTGCACCTGATTCCGCAGCACGGGCATTGGACTTCATCGCATTTGTTTCCGGTGAGCTTGGGCGAGCGGGCGCTTGAGGGGACGACTTTTGATGCATTGAGCATTGATCTTTATTTGCCTAAAGCCCATGCGCTGGTGATGACTTTGATTCGAGAGGGGGAGGTTAAAGAGCCGTTGAAATTGCCGGGGAAGAAAGATTCGGCGACTGAAGGAGAGAAGGGCAAGTTGCCGGGGGAATCAGGCGGGGTTAAAAAGAAGGGGGATGAGGCTAAGGGGGATGGCGCCAAGGCGGGGGAAGGGGCAGAGGAGAAAGAGAAAGAGAAAGAGAAAGAGAAAGAGAAAGAGAAAGATATAAAGAAAAAGAAAAAGCCAAGGATGACTGCTGGGCAAAAACTCTGGGAAGATCATCATAAGAAAACTCAGGAAGTGTTACGCTATATTGGGCATTCTTTAGGGGCGAAGTTTTTGGCTAAGAAGTATGCGACGAATTATCATCAGACGATTCTTTTTATCTATATTGAGCGTAAGAGTCAATAGTTTTATTGTGTTGGGTTTTGCTGTGGGATTGATTGGCTCTATAATGCGGGGCTCTTTCTTTGTTTGATATGATGTTACTTTTAGAAAAGGTCAAGGCGATGATATTTAGAGGAACTGGAAAAGATTATGCATTGTGCTTGTTGGGGTTGTTGACTTTTTTGCTTGGTGGTTGCGCTAAAGAGAAGCCGATTTTGTGGAACGTGCCGACGGTTTATGAGATTCACGATTTGGGTAATAGTAATCAGGTGAAGGCTGAATTGCGTAAAGCGCTTCGGGGTGAGGCTAATATTTATGGTTTTCAGGAGGATTCTGCGGGGACGCCTTACCGTTTTTCGCTGACTAAGATTGAGAATATGAAGCAGCTTGTTGAGGTTCAGCTGATAATTAAAAAGGTCACTAAGGAGAATCATATCCCTGTGGATCTGACGCGTGGGGTGCTTCGTTTTCAATCGGTGGCGGGGACGATGGACGCGGCGGTTGTTATTCGGGGGACGGCAACGCCTGGCTCGACGGTGTATCTTGATACGGGTGGGGCTGGGGTTGTGACTTTGGGATCTATCGATGCTGATGGTCTTTGGGTGACTCGGGTTCGGGCGACGGGGGCATTGCAGAGGCGCAATGGTTGGATTTATGGGATTGTTGAGAAAGGCCATACGCAGCTTTATATTAAGATCAATGCTTTGAACGCGGCGACTTTTTCTTATATCCCGTATACGCAAATTCCTAAGGCGTCGATTTTGCAATCTAAGATTCGTATCAAAGACTAGGTGATGTTTTCAATCAAGCCAACGAGACTATGGTTGCAACCCAATGATCGCATTGTTTTAGCCAATTTTTCCGTCAGCTTTACTTGGTAACAGGTCTTGCATTATTTTCTATTGATCATCTCGTTGTATTTCTCTGATTAGATTTAAGCTTTATTTTTTAAGTGCAAATAAAGATTGTCGGTGATTGAGTGTGAAATGATTGAGAAGGCTGCCTATTTAGCTTTAGGCATTAATTCTGGGATAATTTCCGATTTAACATATTTTAGAATTATTTTTTCTTTTGTTTCTGAAAATTGTGTGCTTTTGTATCAGTGGTTACTAATTTTGAAGAAACAGTTCCATTATCGTAACTGAACATCACAAATACGATTAAAAATAAATTGAGAGTATATGCCTTATTCATAAATGCGCTTCCCTATTTTACTATCCGTTATTGTCAACGACATGATCCACACTAGCACCTTTAAAATCACCCTCTTCCTATTCCACTGTTCGCGTTATTGTATCATGTGTTGAATACGATACGGTTTCACCACTTGCAATACCACTAGATCTGGCAGTGTCGCGGGCTTTTGTTGCGCTTGTGGTCTGAAAGTCCATGTTTTATACAGATTTGAACCTTATTTTAACGGATTGCTTATTTTTGAGGGGTATGGATTTTTTGTCTTGCTACAATGTTTGGGTATTTTGATTCGGGTGCTGGTTACTGTGGTGTTGTGTTAACGCATTGGGATTGGCTTTTTTAAAAAGGATTTTATTTTGTTTACTTTTCATCGATCAGTGCTGGGTTCTTTTTTTGTTTTTTCACTTTTGGGATTGTTTACTGGGGGTTGTTTATCGAGCCAAGATAAAGCTGCTGCTTCGGGTGATGCCGTTGGGGGTATTGTTAAAGCGGGGGTTAAAAAGGTGCCGTTTGTTTATCCGAAGACGACCCGGGATGTTTCGGATATTTCTTTTTATAAGCAAAGGATTGGGGATCTTAAGCCGATGGTGGCTAAGCGTCCTAAGAATGTGATTTTGTTGATTGGTGATGGGATGGGCCTGGGTCAGGTTACTTTGGCTCGGCTTAAGGCATTGGGTTCTGGGGGTTATTTGGGTATGGAGAAGATGCCTTATACGGGGCTTGTGCATACACATTCGGCTAATGATTCGATTACGGATTCGGCCTCTTCGGCCACTGCGTTTGCTTGCGGTGTGAAAACGAATAATGGGATGATTGGGATGTCGCCTAGCGGTCAGAGGTATGCCTCGATTTTGACGCTGTTGCAGGGGAAAGGTTTTCGTACGGGTTTGGTGGCTACTTCGACGATTACTCATGCTACGCCTGCGGCGTTTGGTGCTCATGTTCCTCGGCGTGGGCAGGAGGGGAAGATTGCGACGCAGCTTTTGGCTGGGCGTATTAATGTGCTATTGGGCGGTGGTCGGGAGCATTGGATTGCGAAATCTCAAAAATTATCAAAGCGTAAGGATCAGCGTGATTTAATTGAGGAAGCCAAGGCGGGGGGTTATGCTTATGTGCAGACACGGAAGGGTTTGGAGGAGGTATCGGGGTCGCATGTGTTGGGTCTTTTTTCTTTGGGTACGAAAGGGATGACTACTTTTTGGCCCGAGCCTTCACTTGTTGAGCTTGCTCAGCGTGCGATTGAATTATTAGATCATCGGGTTGTTGGGTCTGCTGGGGCGCCTCCTTTTTTCTTGATGATTGAGGGTTCGCAGATCGACTGGGCGGGGCATGGGAATGAGGCGGATAATGTGGTGAAGCAGACTTTGCTTTTTGATATGGCGGTGCAGGCTGCGCTTGCTTATGCGCAGCGTGCTGGGGATACGCTGGTCATTGTTACGGCGGATCATGAGACGGGCGGTTTATCGATTGTGAGGCCTAAGTATAAGATTAAGAAAAACAAGGCGGCTTGGTCTACTAAATTTCATACGCCTATTGCGGTGCCCCTTTATGCGTATGGTCCGGGTGCGGCTGCTTTTACGGGTACCTTTGATAACACGCAGATTCCGGTGAGAATTGCGGCATTACTTGGGGTTAAAGATTTCCCTCGTAAAATTAAATAATTGAAATCGAAATTATTTTAAAAATGATTTCGATTGTTATTAAAACGGACACGTTCCAAGTTAGTTTCTTGGGACGTGTCCGTTTTTTTAACGCATTTAGGTTGGGGATTATTTGGGTAGTGTGACTTTGATGACGCCTAGGTATTGGCTGAGCCTTTGGAGGGGAACGGTGATGGTGAGTTTATTTTTTTGGTAGGTAAAGGGCAGGGGCTTACGATCTTTTAAGAGGGTGACTGATGTGGGTTTGGCTGTGCCTAGGAGTGTGATTTTGATTTGTTGTTGTTGGGGTTTGAAAGTTGTGGGGAGATAGAGGTAGCGTTTGTTTTTATGTTGTGTGGCGTGAACGCTTGCTTTTTCTTTTGTGTTTAGGGGGCGTACTTGGTAGATGGCTTGGCGGTTGATTGCGATCCATTTTTTGAGTTTTTCCATTTCTTGGTAGGCTTGTGGGGCTAGGTCGCCGTTGCCCATGGGTCCGATGCCTAGGAGGTAGTTGATGCCTAGTGATCGTGATTTTGTTAAGTCTTTGAGTATGCTATTTAGGGGTTTGTATTTGCGTTTGACGTAGGGCCAGTTACCGTTCCATGGGTTGCAGAATTCGGCCCATTCATCTTTTTTGAGTTTGGGATTGTCGGGTAGGTGGCGTTCGAAGGTACGGTAGTCTCCGTTGCCATGCATGCGTGGGTTGATGACGATTTGGGGTTGGAGTTTGTAGATATATTTTTTCGTGACGATTTTTTTTGCGTTGGGGATAGGTGGTCGTCCATCAAACCAGAGTACGTCGATTTTGCCATAGTTTTTGAGTAGTTCGTCGACTTGGCCTTTGACCATTTTGGCGAATGCTTTTTGATGTTTTTTGATTTCTTTTTTGGAGTGGTTGAATGTGTGTGGGAGTAGGTCGATGTCGAGGATGGGTAATTGGGGATTGAGTTTTCTTGCTCTGCTGCGTAGGAAGGTCATGTAGTTGCGGTGGAAATGCCAGTCTGGTCCGGAGTAGTAGATGCCGACTTTTAGGCCGACTTTGTGGCAGGCTTTGACAAATTTGTCGATGAGGTCTTTGCCTTGCATGTAGTTTTTGGTGTTAAAGTTGCCGTAGTCGCTGGGCCACATGGCGAAGCCGTCGTGGTGCTTGGCGGTGAGTACGACATAGGTAAAGCCGGCGTCTTTTACTTTTTGTAGCCATATTTCGGGGTGGTAATTATCGGGGTTGAAGGTCTTTGCCATTTCCCAATATTTTCGGGGGGTGATGACGGGTTTTTTTCCGTTGAGGTTGTAGTCTTGCTGGCGGACGATGCGTTTGATTTCCTTGAGGCTATGGATTTTCTTTTTTTCGAGTGGTCGGCCTGGAATCATGGGATGCGAGATGTTCATGGCTTTGACGGAGCAGATGCTCCAGTGTAGGAATAGTCCCATGCCGGCATCGGGGAACCATTGGGCGCCTGGGTGGCGGGTGTGGTTGGCTGTTTTTTCTTTGGCGTTATTGATTTGTGCGTGTTGAGATTGGACGATTTTTTTATCGTGATCGGCATTTTTGGTAGGAAGGTATTGTTTTGGGTGGTTGGGGGGTGCAGCTTGTGCTTGATTTAGCCCATGGCTGGGGTGTGAGAGGAGTATTAATAGGGTGGTTAGCAGCGTTAAAAAACGATGGGATTGCATAGGTCTCTCTTTTTAAAATGGGATGAAGGATTGCATGTGGACTCTAGTTTTTTTGAGGCGAATTGTCAAGTAAATAAGAGGGATTGGGAGGTGAGGTGGGGGGTGTTATCTTAATTTGATGGTGGCTAGGGCGATGGCGGCGAGTATGGCTGTGATGAGCCAAAAGCGGACGACGACTTGCTGTTCGGTCCATCCTGTGAGGTGGAAGTGGTGATGGATGGGTGCGCATCTGAAGAAGCGTCGTCCTTCGCCGAATTTACGGCGTGTGTGTTTGAAGTAGCCGACTTGTAGGATGACTGAAGCTGCTTCGAGTACGAAGATGCCGCCGATGATGAGCAGGAGTATTTCTTGTCGGATGACGATGGCGATGAATGCTAGGAGTCCGCCTAGGGTGAGGGATCCTGTGTCGCCCATAAAGATTTTGGCGGGGTTGCAGTTGAACCATAGGAACCCTAGGCATGCGCCGACGATGGCGCCTGCGACGATGGCCAGTTCTGAAGCGTAGGGGATGTAGGGTACGAGTAGTATTTTGGCGTCGCCTTGGTTTCCTGCGATGAAGCAGAGGATCATCATTGCAAAGGCGACGACGGCGGCGATGCCTGTGGCTAGGCCGTCTAGGCCGTCGGTGAGATTGACCGAGTTTGAGAATCCGGTCATGATGATGGTTGCGAAGATGACGAACATGACTTGTGAGAGTTGGATGTTGTTGGGGTTGGGCATCCATGCGTTTTGGTTATCGTGTATCCATGATTTGAGGAAGGGTAGGGTGAGTGTGTGGGACATATTTTTGATTTGTAGGACGAGTTGGTCTGAGATGTTGGCGTATGATTTGTGTATGCCGTAGCGGTAGATGAAGATGGCTAGTAATGCGGAGATGGCTAATTGGAAAGCGAGTTTTTCCCATGATTTGAGGCCTTCGCGGGATCCTGGGGATCTGTTGGCGGAGGTGAGTTTGAGCCAATCGTCGACCGAGCCTAGACAGGTAAAGGAGATGAGGCAGAGGAGGGCCATTTTGATATAAAACGAGGCCATGTTGGCAAAGAGTAGGATGGCTACGAAAATGGCTAGGGAGATGAGTAATCCTCCCATGGTGGGCGTGTTGGCTTTGTCTTTCATGAGTTGGTTGAGGTCTTTGTTGTAGAATTCGGGGTTGTCGCCGATTTTTTGTTTGAGTAGCCATTTGATGGTGGGTTTGCCTAGGAGGATGACGATGGTAAAGGCCAGGAGTAACGCGGCGATGGCTCTGAAGTAGGGCTGGTGTAGGACACGGAAGAAGCCTAGTCCGTGGGCGTTGAGCCATTGTTCGTTGGTGTCGTAGAAAAAGTAGAGCATGGTTGTGTCGGGTCGCCAAGGTTAAGAGGAGGAGAGGTTTGTATAAATAGATTCGGCAGGCTTGGGTTGTGGGGTTGAAATTTTGTGTGGGGGGCTGGCGTGATGTGTTGGGGGGGTGAAAGTAG
>CAZSSX010000064.1:0-11261 GCA_964609545.1 uncultured Phycisphaeraceae bacterium
TGCGGAAAAACAGAAATCGCAAGAAGGCTCGCGAAACTCACAGACGCACCCTTTGTAAAAGTAGAAGCCTCAAAATTCACAGAAGTCGGATACCACGGCAGAGACGTCGAATCAATCATCAGAGACCTACTAGACAACGCACTCAATATCGAAAAAACAAGACAAGCAAAAGAAGTACAAATCAAAGCACAAGAACAAGCAAACCAAAAACTCATAGACCTACTACTACCACCCCTACCAGAAGCAACAGACACACAAGGATTCGTGGACACACAAGCATCAACTCAGCGCAAAGAATCAACAAGAAAAAGAATACAAGAACAACTAGACTCCGGAAAACTCGACCAACGCCAAGTAGAAATCACACAAAAAAATAAACCACAAGCATCCGTCATGTTCGCCAACATGGGCATGGACCAAATGGACCCAGACATGTCCAGCATGCTAGAAAACATGATACCAGAAAAAACAAAACACAAAAAAGTAACAGTCAAACAAGCAAAAAAAATACTCATCGAACAAGAAACGGAAAAACTCATAGATAAAGAAAAAATAAAAACAAACGCAATAGAAAGAACCGAACAATACGGCATCGTATTCCTAGACGAAATAGACAAAATCGCATCCCCTTCAGCATCGGGAAAATCAGGCGGACCAGATATCTCACGCCAAGGCGTCCAAAGAGATCTACTGCCCATCGTCGAAGGATCAACCGTCACCACAAGGCACGGCGCCGTAAAAACAGACCACATCCTATTCATCGCAGCAGGAGCATTCCACGTCGCATCAGTAAACGACCTCATGCCAGAACTGCAAGGAAGATTCCCCATACGCGTAGAACTCAACTCACTAACAAAACAAGACTTCATACGCATACTCACAGAACCAGATAACGCGCTAACAAAACAGCAACAAGCACTACTAGCAGTAGAAGGACTAGAAATAATATTCGACCAATCAGCAATCGACACCATGGCCGAACTGGCATCCCAAGCCAATCAAAAAATGGAAAACATCGGCGCAAGAAGACTCATGACAATCATGGAAAAAGTATTCGACCAAATCAATTTCGATGCAGACCAACGCGTCCTCGATGGAGACAATAAACTCACCATCACAGGACAATTCGTCAGCACACAAGTCGCACCAATCCTAGAAGACGAAGACCTCAGCAAATACGTACTCTAATTAGACAAACATCAAACCCAAAAAAACAACAACCCCATCCCAAGCCTCACTCCTCATAAACCGCAGGAATGACGAAAATCTCCTGTCGCTTCCCATCCTCCCCCAACAAAAAACGCCTAGCCTTCCCAGGCTTAAAATGAAGAAGCCGACTACCCGTCACCCGCACCTTCCGCTCCTCAACCACACATCCCCCCACACCAATCAACACACACAACAACCATATTCCCAAAAGTAATCTCATACACTATAGTATAAGGATAGATTCACCCCAAGACAACAAAACATTGCGAGGATAACCATGACAAAATCCAACCTAATCACATCAGCCCTACTAGCCATCATCACGCTAATCACCATCCCATCATGCACAACAAACACAAAAACAAAAACGCACATCTCAAATAATGACCAAGACCCCCTATCCCCCAAAGGCGTCACCCGCCGCGCACTCCTGGCCATCTTCAGCAACAACAAAAAATTACTACAAGAAACAACCTGGCCAGCACCAAACGCAACAGACGTCCTAGTCGTCAACACACCCAATCAACAACAACTCAAACTCCTCAAACAACGTATCAACAACATCAACCTCGCCAGCCATAACATCCCAACCTCCATGCAATCAGACCAAATACTCACCAAACATCAAAACAAACCCCTACATTTCACCATCAACTTCAACCGCAGACAAATACCTCTCGCACTACTATACAAGAACAAACAATGGAAAATTGACCTCCGATGGTTCATCGCATCCTTCACACCAGAAAACAAAAAAACATACCCACAACTACTCTGCGCCAGATTCCTCAAAGCACTACTACTCAGCCACATCGACCGCGTCAAAGCCTTCTCCATACCCAACAAATACATCAACGTCCTAGCCTCCCCAAAAGCAAAATATTACACACCAGACAAAATCAATCAAATCAGTAACCTCGCAGAATCCATGCCCTTCGTCCAACTAAAACCAGGAGAGTATTACCAAAATTACGAAAAAAACTGGGTCAAAGCGCCAATCAACAATCAAAACCATATCGTACTCATCGGCAGAACCCAAACAGAAACACTACCCTTCCAGCTATACCGCACCAAATACAACAAAGCATGGCTCATCGACCCCACACCCCTCATCAAAAACAGAAAATAAACACACAACCATAACACACCCACACACACAACCACAACCACAACCACCATACACACAAAAAAAACAGGACCCAAACATGAACACCATCATAGATGCACACCTAGACCTAGCCTACAACGCCGTAAACCTCGACAGAGATATCACCCTCACCACAACACAAATCAGAGAAAAAGAAGCCCCACACAATCTCGACTATGGCCAAGCCATGGTCACCCTACCACAACTCCATCAAGCAAACGCATCCATCTTCTTCGGAACACTTTTCGCCAGATCACAGCCCTACCAAAACATCCCAAAACGCTCAGACTGCGACTACCCCTCGCCCGCACAAACACACGCCAACGCATCCGCACAAATCGCCTACTACCACGCACTAGAACTCCAAGACAAAATAAAAATTATCAAAACAAAAAATGACCTCAACACACATTGGCAAAAAGTACAAGACGCACTACAAAAAAAACAAACACCACCACTAGCATGCATCATCCTCATGGAAGGCTGCGACCCAATCATACATCCCTCACACCTCACACACTGGACCTCACAAGGCCTAACCATCGCAGCACTCATACACTGCCATCAAAACCAATACGCAACAGGCACCGGAAGCGAAGGACCCATCACACCACTAGGCATCCAACTCCTAAAACAATTCGAAAAACACAACATCATCCTAGACACATCACACCTCTGCGACCAATCATTCGACCAAGCCCTAGACATCTTCCAAGGCCCCATCATCGCATCACACAACAACGCCAGAAAATTCCTACCCGGAAATAGACACCTCACAGACCAACAAATCAAAAAACTCATCAAAAGAAATGCAGTCATAGGCGCAGTCGTCTACTCCAGATTCATCTTGCCAAACTGGACACCACAAACACACAAAAAATCAACCTGCACACTACAACACCTCGTCGATCATATCGATCACATCTGCCAAATCGCAGGAAACACAAAACACATAGGCATAGGCTCAGACCTAGACGGCGGATACGGCGCAGAATCGGCACCACACCAAATAGACACCATCGCAGACCTACCAAAAATAAAAGAAACACTCGCCAACAGAGGATACACACAACAAGACATACAAAACATAACCTACCTCAATTGGCTAAACAAAATGAAAACAGCATTACCCGATTAAAACAAAAAATTCAAAAACAAAACCCAACAAAAAAACACCCACAGCACCCACGCACACAAAAAATAAATTCATAAAAAAACCGTCAAACATGCTAGCTAAGCAAACTTGACGGTTTTAAAATGCACGCGACAGGAATCGAACCTGTAACCTTCTGATTCGTAGTCAGATGCTCTATCCAATTGAGCTACGCATGCAACCTAAAAATCCCTCGCCCTAATCAGGCAAGAGCGAAATCATAATATTATTCACCACAAAAAGCAAGGCACTGTGGAGAAAAAACAGCCTGTCACCTCCCCAGTCACCCCCAAACCCAAAACACCACACATCACCCAAACAAAACATCCCATCCACAAAACGCCGCCACTTTAAAGATATGATAAACTACCCAAACCCATGTACAAAAACACAAAAAACAAAACAGCATACAGCGACGCCCCCGCCCTACTAGCCCTAAACGACCACCGCCTAAACGCATTGGTCCGCGCCATCCAACAGCACCACAGCATCATCACAGCCTTCAGCGGAGGCGTAGATTCAACCCTCGTCGCCGTCGTCTCACGCATTGTCCTAGGCAAAAAAAACGCCTTCGCAGCCATCGGCATCAGCAACTCCCTCGCAAAACACGACCAACAACAAGCCTTCGACATCAGCAAAAAATTCGACCTCAATCTCATACAAGTCAAACCCGCCGAACAATCAGACCCAAACTACCTAAAAAATGACGCCAATCGCTGCTTCCACTGCAAAACACACCTCTACCAACTTCTATACCAAGAAGCCACCGACCGAAATATCACAGCCATCGCCAACGGCACAAACACCGATGACCTCACCGATTACCGCCCAGGCTTACAAGCCGCTTCAAACTTCAAAGTCATCAGCCCCCTCATCCAAGCCCAACTAAACAAAAACGATGTACGTCAAATCGCAAAAATAATAGGCATACACAACTGGAATAAACCCGCCAGCCCTTGCCTAGCAAGTAGAATCGCCTACGGCATCAAAGTCACACCACAAAAACTCACACAAATACAAAACGCCGAAGCCATACTACGACATATCGGCATACAAAACAACAGAGTCAGACACCACGGCGACATCGCACGCATCGAAATCCCATGGCAAGATATGCCCATACTCATGCAAGAAAAAAATAGACTAAAAATTGCAACAAAATTCAAAGCACTAGGATTCAAATTCGTCAGCCTAGATATCGAAGGCTTCAAGAGTGGCAGCGGAAACGTACTACTAGGCAAATCAATGATCACCCAAAACTAAAACACATCCATTGCAACCCTCAAAACATCACGCTAACTTCATCTCAGCAACCGTGCCCGCCGGGCTATTGCTCACCAAATAACCAAGATCCATCAGCTGATCCCGAAGCTCATCCGCCTTACCATAATCCTTATCCGCCCGCGCCCGATCGATGTCTTTGCAAATTTGTCGGATATCCAGCCCATCCCCAACTTCTGTTTCTTGGCTAGGCTTAGCCACAGCTAAAACATGATCAATCCCGTTTAAAATACTCATCGATTCACTAGGCTTATCATGCGCCCCAGACAACCAAGAAAAAAGAACCCCAAGCGCTCCCGCAATATTTAAATCATCCGCCAGCGCTTCCATAAAATCTTTTAACACCGGCAAATCAAGGTTCGGCCGCGCATCCGGATCCGCCCCCGCAGCAATAAGCTCAGACCTTAGCCCACGTATTTTCTTGACAGCCTTGCCCGAATCCTCAAGCCCTTTAGCCGTAAAATTCATGTTCGTCCGATAGTGTGCCTTGATCAATTCTAACCGCAAAACCGCCGGATCAACCGCCCGCCCATCAGTCACTTTTCCCTCTAAAATATCGCGTACCGTGAAAAAGTTGCCCTTTGACTTTGACATTTTTTCACCCTCAACCTGAAGAAACCGCGCATGCATCCAATAGTTCGCAAACGGTTTATCGTGGGCCCCATGAGATTGAGCGATCTCGCATTCATGATGAGGAAAAATATTATCTTCTCCCCCCGTGTGAATATCAATCGTCTGCTTCCCAAGCTTGGCTTTTGCCATAACCGAGCATTCGATGTGCCATCCCGGATACCCCGTCCCCCAAGGCGAATCCCATTTCATCAGATGTTTTTCATCGGGCTTCCAAAGCAAAAAATCAGCAGGATGCTTCTTCTTAGCCTGATCCCGATCGTTGATCCTTCCCCCCGCCCCGCCCTTGAGAAATTGCAGAGAATTCCCACTAAGCTTGCCGTAATCCGGAAACGATTCAACGCTATAATAAACAACACCATCCTCCGCAATATAAGCATGCCCCCGATCCAGCAGCGTCTGAATCATCTCCTGCATCGCCCCAACATGGTCCGTCGCCTTAGGCATCAGCGTCTGAGTCGCATCCCCGTCGTAATCTGCCGCCACTTTAAGATTCAATAATAAACTATCCCTAACAAAAGCATCAATAAAATATTGCGCTGCCTGGTAAGGGTCTTCCGGGTTTTCAATCGCCGCTTGTCCGCTTTTCTTCGCCTCCTTCAGCCGCTGCCCCGCCAACAACATCTTATCCTCTCCCGCCCCGTCCGCCACATGATCCTCCGTCATATGCCCCACATCCGTCAAATTCATCACCTGCTTAACATCATAACCAACCAATTCCAAAAATCGCCTAAGCACATCAGCAAAAAGGAAAGAACGAAAATTTCCAATATGAGCATAATCATAAACCGTAGGCCCGCAGTTATACATATAAACAGTTTCCCCTTCAATAGATTTAAAGGCTTCAAGCTGATGATTTAAAGTGTTATAAAATTGAATATCGATCATGGATTTTAATATCTCATAGTAAACAAGGAAGGAAGTTCAAAGCGCTCACATTTCCAATCAATGCGAAACCTCAGGATTTAAATGATGCCCAGGCAACTTAATATGCACCCGCTGAACCTTCGTAGGCTCAGCCGCAACAACAGTAATCACGATATCTTTATAATCAAAAGATTCCCCCCGATCCGGAATGTGCCCCAAAGTAGAAAACACAAAACCACCAACCGTATCATAGTCCTCTTCCTCGGGCAAGTTCAGATGCAGCTGATCATTTAAATCATCAATATAAACACGTGCATCAACTTGGTAAATATTTTCAGAAACAGATTGAATCGCAGGCCCTGCCTCGGGCGTCTCAAATTCATCCTCAATCTCACCCACCAACTCCTCTAAAATATCCTCAATCGTAATCAGACCAGCCGTCCCCCCATATTCATCCAAGACCATCGCAATATGCACTTTATTAGCCTTAAATTCTCGAAGCAAATCCGTAATAATCTTACTCTCAGGCACCACCACCACTTCGCGCAAATTATCTTTAATATTAAATGATTGATCCGATGCTAAAAATTTAATCAAATCTTTAGCATACAAAATCCCGATGATATGATCCAAATTATCTTGATAAACAGGGATTCGACTATGCCCCTGACTTTCAATAAACGCTTTAATATCTTCTAACGTCGCGTCAATCTCCAAGCCCAGCACCTCCGTCCGAGGCGTCATAATTTGATCCGCAGTCGTCTCCTTAAGATCAAACACCGCTTGAATCATCTGCTTCTGCTCTTTATCAACATAACCTTCCTCCTCATGCTCGTGAACAATATACAAAATCCGATCTGCAGCATCATCCCGATCCGATGGCGTATGATTAGAAATACGCTTAACCAAAAGATCAAAAAACAATAAAAGTTTCAGCAACGGCTTTAAAAAAGAAACACTCAAATTTAAAACAGAAAGAGACTTGATCAATAATTTATCGCTGTTATATCGCGCAATGGGAATAGGAATCGCAACCGTAAAAACAATAGCAACACTCGCCGCAAAAAAAGCAATCACCCCAACACGTTGACTAATCTCGTAGCCAGTTAACAAATAATCGATGGCAATATAAATACCAATACTAGCTAGGCATCGCATCGCACCACAAAGAATCAAAATGCAATGGATGTTATCAATAAAGCGATCATAAACAACATTCCGATGATGACGCTCAAAATGATCGCTTAATTTTTTTCTGCTAAATGTTTTGATAGCCACAGCCGTAGCCGTAAAATATAAGCCAAAAACCGTAGCCACAGAAAGTAAGATAAAACCAAACATCACTTGTCTTTACCTTGCCTATCAAACAACTTGCCAATACCCAATTGCTCGAGAATTTCATCCTCACGGCAATGCATCACCCGATAGTCATCGGGGCAATGATCATCATAACCTTGCACATGCAAAAGCCCATGAATCGCATAAAGCAGCAACTCGTTACACAAGGGATGCTCACGCGATGCTGCCTGCCTAACCGCTTCATCCAAACACAAAACAATATCAACCTCAACAACCCCGTCATCAAGTGGCTCATCGCGCAAGTCAAAAGTTAAAATATCCGTCGTCCCCGAAATCCCCGTATGCTCCTCGTGCAGCCGAGACATCTCCCCATCATCCGTAATCAAAAGACTAATCTGCCCCGACTTGATGCCCTGGATTTCACAGGCCAGCTCGAGATACCCAGCCAGATAAGAAATCAACGATGCATCCTCGGACAGATTGTCAGAAAAACTGATCGACATCTTAATTTTCGAATTTTTCTCAGCCATAGAATCCCCATCAATATCAAGATAGCGCGCGCGGGAATCATCATTGGGATCAAAACTGTTAGGCGAGGAGGTATTCACTAGGTGGTCTCGTGTCTGATGGTCATTTGCATCAATTACCGGGTGGGCTTAGGGCAATTTTTATCTTTGGTAATCGTAATCTGATTTCCCTTTTGATTATATTTGACTTGCGTCATATAAAGATCAATCAACATCACACCACGCCCGCTAGGCTTGACCAGATTTTCTTTAGCCGTCGGATCTGGCACATCTTTAATTCGAAACCCCTGCCCTTGATCCTCCACAGACATCACAAAACGCTCATGATCAATCGCATAATCCACAATGATCGATTTACTCTTGTCTTGATGATTCCCATGCTTGATCGCATTACACAGCGCTTCATCTACCGCCAACCGGATAGCAAAAACAGTATTGTCGGGATAATCATATTCAGATAATTTTTGAATAACCTCTTGGCGCAACGGGGTCAGATTGGCTAGGTCACTTGAAAGAACATGATGTTGTTTAAGAGGGGCATTCATTTTTACGGGGTGTTGGTTCTCAATTCACGGCTATATCAAGTTGCGGGCGGGCGAGGGCGAGCTGGCTATTTTTACTGAAAACTATTTGTAGCTTGCTCAATATCATCATAAATTTTAAAAAGCATGTTGAGCTTAGTCATGACAAAGATTTCATAAATATTAGTGTCAATACAACAAAAACGCAGCTGGCCACCTTTTTGCCGGATTTTATTATTGACGGTGATTAAAGTACCCAGCGCTGCGGAAGACAAATGCTCGACATTTGAGAAATTGATCAGTAATTTTGGCGTAGGCCTACTCTCAATAATAGCCGACAATTCGTCTCCAATGGCTTGAATAATGGATTCTTCTAAGATATTGCGATCTGTAAATTCCACATGATCGATATCGTTATCGGTTAAGATTTTTAGGTGAGACGGGTGATTTGACATAATGATTCAATAGCTCCAATAAATGTATCTGCTTTTAACATAATTAATTAGAAGCGATATGTCAAGAAAAACATGTCTTTAATAATGTTCGGCATGCGATCCTTGGATCTGTTCATAGGCTATTATAACAAATGTTTTTGCGGGCAGTTGCTCTAAGTGATTTCTTTAAGATTTTATCTGCTGCGGAAGCGGAAGATGGGCTATCGAGCGGATTAGAATCGCTCTTTTTCTCATTCCACTATAGTGGAATTTGTTCATTTTGCCCTTTTCGGGGCGTTTAAAAAGGCCCGAACACATACCCAAAGAGATCGAATCATCCCAAATCCCCTACCTTATAGCTCACTCAATGGGCGAAATAGGGTGAACTAAAAATCACACCCTTTTTTCCAATATAGTGGAATTAAAATCGTGCCGGCCCGTCTTAATCATTGTTTTAAGCACGCCGGGCGTGTTTTATAATTTTGATTCGGGTTATTCCAGATCGTTTTTATGACTTTTGATTGTTTCAATCGGCTTGGTATGGCTTTGGGGCATTTTTAACTTATTTAACTTATTTTTAAATTTCACCTTAGCGATTTTTTTCTGGCCGAGGAGTTTACGGCTCGGATCGATCGGGAGTTAGTGTCTTTTTTTCATCACCGCGAAAGCTTGTTTGATATAAGGTAGGCCGCTGATGACGGTCACGATGACTGTGGCGTAGACGAGGGTATCGCGTGCGATGCGCACCCATTGGTGGTCGCTGTCGTGGGGGTCTAGCCACACAAAAAATAAGACGAGGGGGACGGCTGCGGATTGTAAGACCATTTTTAATTTGCCGAAGATGTTGGCGCCGAAGGCGATGCCTTGGCCTTCTAATTCGCCGCGGATGCCGGTGACGAGCAGTTCTCTTCCGAGCATGAGAGCCACCATCCAAGGGTAGAATCCGGTGACCATGACGCCTGGGTTTTGTACGTTGGGGTCTATAAATCTGGGTCCGGCCAAGTAAATGAGAGCGCCTACAATTAAGAATTTATCGCAGAAGGGATCCATGATGCGGCCGAAGGTTGATTCGACGTTCCATTTTCGGGCGAGATGCCCATCTACTGCGTCTGAAATGGCTGCGATGACAAAGACAATCAGGGCGGCCCAGAGGCAGCCAGGATGAACACTTTTGCCATGGGGCAGGTACCGGTATTGGTTTAGGATTAAAAAAAACACACACGCCAAGACAAATCGTAGCATCGTCACCATATTGGGCAATTGCTTGTGTTTCAAATTCATCTCTTTTTCCTATGGCTTTTGGGCTACAAAAACGCCCCTCTGTTGATCTCACATCGGGGCGCTTTAAATTTAAGTTCATCAATCCCTGTATGCTACAATTTTAGGCTTCCTAAGCCCATGCCCATGGCGCCTGAGCTGCCCATTCCGCCTGTCAAGTCTTTAGGATTTCGAAGTTTGGCTTTGGCATCTGCCACGGCTTTATCGATTTCTTCATTGCTTGGACCGGTGAGATCTGGGATATCGGTTTTAGGCTTAAGAGATAGTCTCATGCGGCGTTCTTCTTCATCTACATCTAGGATTCTAAACTCGTAACTTTTGCCGAGTTTAACGACGTCTTCAACACGGTTAACGCGTTTGGCGGAGAGCTCGGAGATATGGACGAGGCCTTCGATGCCGGGCGAGACTTCGGCGAATGCGCCAAAATCTAGGATGCTTTGAATGGTTGCGACGACTTTTGAGTCTACTGCAAATTGTTTTTCTGCGCCTAGCCAAGGGTCTGACTGGCATTGTTTCATGCTGAGTTTGATGCGATTTTGTTCTACGTCGATTTCAAGGACGACGACTTGTACGATTTGATCGATGCTTACGACTTGGCTGGGTTTGCCGATACGCTTCCAGCTGATTTCGCTGTTGGGTAGTAAGCCGTCTACGCCTGGCATGATTTCGATAAAGGCGCCAAAGTCTTTGATGCGTACGATTCGGCCTGATACGGTTTCGCCGACGCTGATTTTAGCGGTGATATCTTCCCATGGGTTGGGCTGAATTTGTTTGAGTCCTAGGCTGATTCGGCCTCGCTCTTTTTCTAGTTTAAGGACTTTTGCGGTGACTTTGTCGCCTACTTTTACGACGTCGCCTGAATTTTCAACGCGGGTATAACTCATGTCTGAGATATGAATGAGGCCATCTGCGCCG
>CAZSSX010000065.1:0-11200 GCA_964609545.1 uncultured Phycisphaeraceae bacterium
TCATGTCGGCTTACGGAAGGTATGAGGCGCAAAAACCTTTATTTTTTCTCGCTATTTTTTATCTGACCACGCCTAGGGTGAGCATGAGGTTGGCATAGATCCTAAGTTCTGCGGTGATGATGACTAGGGCAACATCGGGGCTGGCGGCTAATTGATAAAAGGCGAAGCGTTCAACTTTTTCTAGCTCCGTGGGGTGGTCGTGTTGCTGTAATATTTCTTGATATTGGCCCCATATTTCGGGGTCTTTTGCCAGAGCGTATGGGCCTTGCTTGGCGTAGTCCATGACTTGTGATTTTTCGATGGGGATGATCTGGACCAGGCCTTGAAGAATTTGTGTTGCCGAAAGTATGCCGGGCATAAAATTCAGCGAGACAGTAACCGCGTTGGGGCCAATGGTGGTTGATGCGGGATAGTTTCCATCTGTAATGAGGACTTTGGATGTGTGCCCAGCCGAGCCTAGAGCTGCGAGTATTTGGGGATGGATGACGGGTGTTTTTAACATGATTGTTATCCTTTTCTTAATGGAATTTTTTAAATATTTCTCGGATATTTTCAAATAGAAACGAGATTTTTTATTTTTTCGGACACCGCTATTTCTACTGCTTTGCGCTGCGGGTTAGAGAATGGCAAATTTTTTATTTTTGTTAACGATGCCCACTGCCCCGCCAAAGCCTTGACGCGGCCTGTCGGATCTTGGGTCAGCCAAAGGTGAAAGGTAATGGTGATATGCGTGGTTTGGTGTTTAAACTTTGTTAAGCATTGCCACGGGGTGGAGGATTGGATACCGAGATTATTTTTAGCATGTTGAACGATTTGCTCGGGCGTTATTTTTTGTTGGGGGTGTTCCCATGTCGGCATTTGCCACATGTTTGACCATAGGCCTTTTTCGGGCCTTTGCTGTATGAGTATTTTTTGATTTTTCTGTATGATTAGGATGTGATGGTTTTGTGGTTTTGGTTTGGTGCGTTTTTCGACATGAGGCACTTGTGTTGTAATATCTTGGATGCTAGCTTGGCATATTTTTTTAAGTGGGCATTTGGGACATTGTGGCTGCTTGGGTTTGCAGATCAAGGCGCCCAGTTCCATCATGGCTTGATTAAAATCGCCGGGCTTTTTTTGTGGGACGGCTTGCTCTGCCAATGCCCAGAGATGTTTGCGTGTGCTGTTTTGATCGACGGGTTGGGTGATGGGTAATAGTCTTGAAAGTACGCGAATGACGTTGCCGTCTAATATCGGCGCGGGCAAGGCGTATGCGATGGATGCGATTGCGCCGGCGCAATATGGACCGATGCCGGGCAATTTGAGGAGCTGCTTTGATGCTGGGCGACGATCATTTTGGCTGCGGCGTGAAGATTTCGCGCTCTTCGATAATAGCCTAACCCTTGCCAAAGATTCAGGACCTCTTGCTCTTGGGCTGATGCTAAATCATCGACGGTGGGAAACGCTGCGATAAAGCGGTTGAAGTAATCAATAACGGTGGCGACTTGGGTTTGCTGGAGCATGATTTCGCTAAGCAGAACGTGATAAGGGTTAGGCGTCTGCTCGTCGGTCGCGCGCCAAGGCATGACGCGTTTGTTTTTTTGATACCAAGCGAGTAGTTTTTGGCGCAGCTGCTTGAGTTGTGGTTCAGAAAATAAAGCCAAGTCTGTTTTCATAGAGATGATTTCGCTAGGGATTGGGGATAACACGGGGCTTAATGAGATTAGAGCAGCTGTGGTATGATCGGTTTGGCGCTATCCATGGGCTGATTGATCTTAAGGGTCTAAAACCTTTAATTATAGCTTAATGAGGATTTAAAATGTTTAGATTTTGATATAATAATGACTTGATGCCAAGCCAAGCGTATTTGCTGTGCTTGGGCTTTTTCAAAATGTGTTACAGCCTAGCTAACCAGAGCTAGATTGAAGGAAATAGCGGATGTGCGGTATTGTCGGACTCGTCTCAGAATCTCAAGTGAACCAATCTCTTTATGATGCGCTGACGATTTTACAGCATCGCGGGCAAGATGCAGCCGGGATTGTGACGAGTCATCACGGGAAGCTTTTTCTTCGGAAAAGCAATGGCCTAGTCAGAGATGTTTTCCGAAAAAATCACATGAAACGGCTTGTGGGAAATATGGGAATTGGGCATGTGCGTTATCCCACCGCGGGTTGTTCTTCAAGCGCGGAGAGTCAGCCGTTTTATGTCAATTCGCCTTATGGTATTACTTTGGCGCATAACGGTAATTTGATCAATGTGGAGGAGCTTTCGGAGGAGATTTTTAAGCAAGACCTGCGACACATTAACACGACATCTGACTCGGAGGTGCTTTTAAATGTGTTTGCCCACGAGTTACATGTTTTAAGAAAATATAAGCCGACGCACGAGGAAGTTTTTACCGCGGTGAGAAAATTACATCAAAGGTGTAAAGGGGCTTACGCTGCGGTGGGTATGATTACGGGATATGGCCTTTTTGCGTTTCGTGATCCTAAGGGTATTCGGCCTTTGATTTTTGGTAAGAAGCAGGGGAAAAAGGGTAAGACCGAGTATATGGTTGCATCGGAATCGGTGGCGTTAGACGTACTGGGTTTTGAAGTGATTCGAGATGTCGCGCCTGGCGAGGCGATTTATATTGATCAGCACGGTGAATTACATACGCGCCAATGCAGCGACAATGCATCGCTTAACCCGTGTATTTTCGAGCATGTGTATTTGGCTAGGCCCGACTCTTTTATTGATAAGATTTCTGTTTACAAAGCGCGATTGCGTATGGGTGAAAAATTAGCAGAAAAAATCCTGCGGGTTTTACCTAATCATGATATTGATGTGGTGATCCCCATTCCCGATTCGGGGCGGGTTTCATCCTTGCCTTTGGCCCATCGGCTCAATGTTAAATACCGTGAAGGTTTTATCAAAAATAGATACATCGGCAGAACCTTTATCATGCCTGGCCAACAGGTGCGTAAGAAATCTGTGAAACAAAAATTAAACCCGATTGGCCTAGAATTTAAGGACAAAAACGTTCTGCTGGTGGATGACTCGATTGTTCGAGGCACCACTTGCAAAGAAATTATTCAGATGGCTAGAGATGCGGGGGCGAAAAAAGTCTACCTTGCGTCCTCTGCTCCTGCGGTAAAATTCCCCAACGTTTACGGCATTGATATGCCATCGCCTACGGAGCTCATCGCCCACGGCAGGACCGATCAAGAGGTTTGCAAACTCGTTGGAGCAGATTTGCTGATCTATCAGGATTTAAAAGATTTGATCGATTGTGCCCGTGAGGGAAATCCCGAAATCACGCAGTTTGATTGCAGCGTCTTTGATGGGCATTATGTGACCCAAGATGTTGAACAATCTTATCTGACGCGGATCGATGCGATGCGCAGCGATGATGCGAAAAATGAAAACGAAAATCATGACTCGCATCTCGGCTTTGATGCGATGATCGATTTACATAATGATTCTTAGCCAGATTTAAGGCTGACCGGATGAGGCACTGGGCTGTTACGTTTTAGTGCCACAAGCTTTGGGCAAAGACCGCGGCGTAGGGTTCATTGTTTCTTACCACTTGCAGCGCTTTGCCGACACGATAAAACTTGAGCGACTCTACGGGGCTTGCGGGCAAGGGGTAAACACTGAGTGTCCCGATGAGTTTGGCGCGGGGGTCGCGTTTTCTAAATGTGAGTATTTCCCCACTAGACAGCCATTTAATATAAGTTGCAATATTACTTTTTGAAACAGACATGGGTGCATCGGGTTTAATGCGGTCAACCCAGCCTGCGGGAGTCAGCTGATAATCAAAATCGACGATGCCCCCCTTCACCGAATCGTCAGCTTGATGAGCCCGCCAAGATAGCCTCTGAATATCTAATGCCGCGGTGGTGATGAGTTTGGTATCTGTCAAGAAAGCAGCTTGCTTGGGTAGGTCTTCGAGTGGGCTGCTTTGACAGGAAAAGATGACGTAGTGTGTGTCTTTTTTATTTTTTATCCAGCAGGCATAGCGTAAGACTTGTTTTTTCTCATCGCTAATGATTGCGCCAAATGCAAGGGTTAATGCGGATTGACCTTGTTTGAATGTGAGTTTGATTTGAGGCTTTTCGAGTTGGTATAACTTTAAATCCTCTTTTTTAACCACGCGAAAATCGGTTAAGCTTTGATTTTTGAGTAGAGCAAGAAGCTGATCAATACGTTGCGGATTGACCGGCCCCCATGCGCCTTGAGCAAATTGCCAGCGGTCAGTGCGATGCCGTTTCATGATCAGCCGAGAGGCTGGGGAGGAGATGGCGATTTCTTGGACTTGATAGCGAAAGGGTAGCCGTAGTTTTTGAAGATAATGCGATTGGATTTGTTCGGGGCTCAGCGCGGAGTAAACATCGTCTTGGATTTGATAAATATGGGAATCATTTTCGATCATCAGAAAAGCATTTCCGCCGATCATCTCCTTGCCCAGAGTCACCCAACGCTGGCTGCCATCATTGAAATGATAGATTATTTTTCGGTAAGGCTTTTTAAAATACTGATTGATTTTTTTATTATAATGCGGGTGCTGCTTACCGATTTTTTGAAGGTATTTGACTTGGAGTAATCGGCTCACCCATGGCAATGATTTCATGGGATACGGAGCGGGCTGAAGTTGCCTCCATTTTCCGCTGCGATACGAAAATACATAGCTATCACTGGAGGCAAGGGATGCCTCATTGGATTCTGAAAGTATAGCGACGCGCGTTACTTTTTCGACATTTCTTAGCGCTGATGGGAAAAGGTAATGCACGCGATTTTTAGCGTCTTGCTCTCTTTGCAATGCTGTTTTTTGGTCGGCTTCGTAAAAAAAATAATACCCCGTGGCTGCTGCCAAAAGCAACAAAAGCCAGCCTGTCGTTTTAAAATTCATATGCGTATCACCGCGATCAATAAAAGGGAAGAAGATGCTAAGGTCATTTTAATAAGCACGTATTTTAACACATTCATGAAAAGTACGCTATGTTTTTTTGAGTAGGCTAAGCTTGCGATCATCTGCTACAATGCAAATCTATGGATCAGATCATCGGACAACAAAATGCCATCTCGGTGCTGCAATCAGCGTATGACCACCACAAGCTGCATCACGCCTATATTTTTCATGGCGCGCGCGGGGTCGGAAAATTCACCACCGCTATTGCTTTTTCCCAACTTCTTCTCTGCCAAAATGTGCAACAGGACTTAACAGGCAGGCACCATGCTTGCCAAGCTTGTGGTTCTTGCCAGCGCTTTGGCAGCTTGCAAGCATTGGAAGATGGCTCACATCCTCATCCGGATATCCACATTATCAACAAAGAGCTGGCGCTAATTTCAAGCAATGCCACGCTGCGCAACCGGAAATTGATGAACATCCCCGTCGATCTAATCCGCGAGCATTTGGTCGGCGGCCAAAGCAGCGATGGCCGTTTTCACCAATCAGCAGCGTACAAAAAACCCACCGCGGGGCAGGCCAAGGTTTTTATTATTGATGATGCTCACCTGCTAGATGCTTCCGGGCAAAATGCATTATTAAAAACATTAGAAGAGCCACCTACCGATACTTTTTTAATCCTCATCACCCCGCAAGAGGATCGACTGCTTGCCACGATCAAAAGCCGATGCCAGCGCGTAGGTTTTAGTGCCATTTCCGATCAAGCCATTCTGGATTATTTTCAACAGCATTGCCCCGATATAGATCAAAAACAGCTTGATTGGAGCCGTCGTTTTGCCCAAGGTTCTTTGGGGCAAGCCTGGCTGATCAATCAATATGATCTCTACCAGTGGGCCAAAACGATTTTGCCCGCGATTATACAAATGACCCGCAGCCAATTCCCTTATCAGCTAGGCGGCCAAATGGCTGAGCTAGTCGATGGTTTTGCTAAAAACTGGGTGGCCAATCACAAAAACGCGTCGAAAGATGCAGCTAACAAAATGGGAGCAGACCTGGTCTGGAGTATCATTAGTTTGTTTGCAAGGGAGAGGCTAATGGCAGATGCATCGGGAGGCGAGCCGGCGATTGAGCCTTGGTTAAGCCTCATTGACGCGGTAGAGCAAGGGCATAAAGCCATTAGTTCCTCGGTCAATATGACTTTGGCGATGGACCATTTTGTTAATTTAACCTATCAAGGGTTAGACCCTCAAAGGGTTTAGAATTGGCTTTGAATTTTTTGATTTTGTGGAAATAAAAAAACGGCATTGCTGCCGCTTGAGATCTTTTTATAGATTGTCGATCGCATGAATAGGCCGAGGCGCAATTCGGGTTAATCGTCTTTAGACGCTTTTCCGCCGGTGACTAGACGCTTGCGTTTACGTTTGATCAGTTCCATCAGGAGATTGACCTCCCCTACCGAGTTAGGCGACCATTTTGCCCAATGCACTTCAAACGCAAAATTGGCGATACGGATGGCTTCGCGTACGAATTTGGTGAGCCGCTTGAGCGGTAATTCCGCGATTTCATCGTCTAGCAGAGGCACCCAAATCATCATACTATCCAATGCGGGGACAACATAAGCCAGCGTTTGCTCTTTACCTTTGTGATCATCAAAGAGGTATTCAATGGTCCATTTCCATGAGTTGCCGTACCATTTAAATTCCTGCCGCATTTGGCCTAGTGCTTCGATCTCGTTCATCTGATGAACAATAATTTGTTTTTGCTCATCATCATAAACTTCTAAGAGCTTGGGCAGGGTCGGTGTTTCCCATTGTTCTTCCCATGCTGAGCGTTTGGAGTAACCTGTTGTTTTTGCGTTATTTTCAGCCATAATTTCAATTCTTGCTTAGTTGAGTTTCTTAAAACGGATTGATCCTAGGCGATCCTTGATATCCGATCTAAAGGGCGCCATGTGAGTAAAACGTACGTTTTAAACCCAAGAAAGGGATTATACTCCAAAATGATGGGCTTGTCCTCTATTTATTATATGGATGGCTTGATTTCATTCTAACAACCTGATAAAACAGGTGGATAAGCCTTGGAGGCGAGGCTTCCCATTGATACTATTTGATCTTAAAAGAAGGATTCTGTGATGAAAATTTCAATCTTACCCTTGTTATTTATCCCCCTTATGGCTTTGGCTACGGGTTGCCAGCAGAACCTCAAAAATAATCAAGCCAGCCTCAAAGAACCTCAGCCTGTGCCGACACAATTATTTGAAGAAATCCCTAGGCTCGAAAAACCCCGTATCGCCCCTACCCCCGCCATGACTTACAAAGAAAACCCTGCCCCAGCGGTGACTTACCCAAAAACAGCACAAACACATATCTTCACCAAGACCGATTCGCTATGGAAATTGGCCACCAAATACTACGGCGATGGCAAGCGATGGCGAGAAATTCTCCAAGCTAATCCCGGAATCAAAAACCAATATAGTATCCAAGTTGGCCAAAAAATCATCATCCCCTGATGCTGTGCAGATCAGTTCAAATAGCTGTGATGACTTTTAATGGCAGCATTGCTACGGCTTTAGGCTCGATCAGCATATCATTTTTGTTACAATTTTTCGACCTTCAATAGTCCTAGGTTATTCTGACGCCCCGCCTTCCTGTGGCAATTGCCAAAGGTCTTCCACCTCAATAGCTTGAGCCAAAGAAGCGAGATACACTTCTCTGGGAATTTCGATCACCCCAAATTGCTTGATATGATCATTTTGAAACTGAACATCCAGCAAGGTATAGCCAAGGCCCCTAAGATGATTAAAGAGGTGGAAAAGGCAAACTTTCGATGCGCCCGAGATGCTTGAAAACATCGATTCCGCAAAAAAAGCAGACCCGATGGCCACGCCGTAAACCCCGCCGACAAGCTGGCCTTGTTGCCACGCTTCGACACAGTGGGCATATCCCTGCTGATGTAGCTGATGATAAAGTGTGATGATTTGCCCATTAATCCATGTTTCTTGTTCGTGCTGACGAGGCTGGGCGCAGCCTTGAATGACTTTTAAAAATGATGTATTAAAGCGTATTTCAAAGGGATTTTGTTTAATGAGTCTGCGCAAGGATTTTGAAAAATACGCCCCATCAAAAGGCAGAATCGCCCGAGGATCGGGACAATACCAGTCCATATGCCCGTCCTCCGGATCAGCCATCGGGAAAGCGCCTTGTGCATAAGCATTGAGCAGATCAATCCAATCAATGTCTGCAGGTTGTTGCTGTTTATTTTTCAATCGTCAATCTTACAAAAGACCCCGTCCAAAAGACATTGCAGGGTTCATGGTTAAACATTATTTTTACATCAAGCACATCAACCAGCGGTCTTATCCAAACCTAGCTTCTATAGCCCTATCCTTACCATCAACGCTCCTAATGTCAAACCAATCTCCTCCAAAATCAGCCCGATATTTGATGCTATCTGTTTAATCATCAAAAGCAACAGGTTTAAAAATCAAAAAAACTAAATAATATTCCGTTCTACTTCATGATGCGCAAGACCTCTTGGCTTGACAATGTTATAATTGGAAAGATCAACCCCGCCCAATAGAAACCAAGTGATGATTTCATCGGGGTTTTGTACTCAACAGCAGGTGCATACGCCACTAGCCACTCACGATATTGATATAAAGAGAAACAATATGTCCTTACAAAGCCAACGCCCACTCCTAAGAATCGGCATCCCCAAAGGGAGCCTGCAAAATGCTACCGTCGACCTGTTCGGCAAAGCAGGCTATCAAATCCATATCCCATCCCGATCCTATTTTCCCAGCATTGATGACCCCGATATTGAGCTGGTGATGTTTCGTGCCCAAGAAATGAGCCGCTATGTTGAGGACAACGTCATTGATATGGGCCTAACCGGGCATGACTGGGTCGTCGAAAACCAATCGGATGTCCACGAAGTTTGCGAGCTTGCTTATTCAAAACAAACAAGCAACCCCGCCCGTTGGATTTTAGCAGTACCCGAAGAATCGGAGATCACCAAACCAGAACAGCTCGAAGGTAAAATCATTGCGACAGAGCTGCTCCAAACGACCATCAATTATTTTAAAAATAAAAAAATCAACGTCAAAAAAGTAGAATTTAGCTGGGGAGCCACCGAGGTAAAAGCCCGCCTCGTGGATGCCATTGTCGATGTCACCGAAACCGGATCGTCTTTAGTCGCAAACAAATTACGCGTCATCGATACCCTCCTAACCAGCACCACTCGGCTAATCTGCTCCAAACAAGCCTGGGCAGACCCCGCCAAGAGACAGAAAATAGAGGATTTGGCCCTACTCCTACGCGGAGCCATGGCTGCCAAAACCATGGTAGGCCTAAAGTTTAATATCGCCAAAACCAACACCGCAAAAGTATTAGAGATGTTACCCGCAGAAAAATCACCCACCATTAATCCGCTTGCTGATCCTGATTGGTGCGCAATGGAAGTCCTCTTGGAAGAAAAAGTAGAACGTAATCTGATTCCTCAGCTACGCCGTCTAGGCGCGACAGGCATTTTCAGCTACAGCGTCGACAAAGTCATCCCCGAATAAACAGAAAAACCAGCCCCCTACCATCCCATAGCTTTGACATTCGAGCCATGAGTTATTTTTTTGACCCAAATGAGGGATTTGAGTATACTAAACAAGGTATGTAGCTTTGACCGACAAAAGGTTTCAGCCAATAATTGGCCATGTCTTAAGTAATAGTATTTAAAGATTTAAGAGGATGTTTATGAATTTAAAACGATTGACTCTATTTTTATGTAGCGCAGTGCTAATAGCTTGCGCAGCTAATCTGAATACTGCCCAGGCTTATCCCAAGCCAGGCCTGATTCACAAATCATGGGTGTTTAATTACAGCTCGGATAAGCCTCGATTTATCTTGGTAAAAGATCGCCAAGGCAAAGCCCATTGGTATTGTTACATCACCTATAAAGTAATTAACAACACCGATGAAGAGCGCATGCTCATCCCCGAATTCACTTTGGCTAGCGACAAAGGTGACATTTTCCTCTCGGGGAAAAATGTGCCTTATCGCGTTTATGCTGCCATCCAAAAACGAGTCAATAATCGCTTAATGATTTCGCCAGTGCAAGTGATCGGAAAGATTTTACGAGGCCCCGATTTCGCACAAGAAAGTGTTGCTATTTGGCCTATGCCCAAACACGATATTGATGAAATTAACGTGTTTATTTCTGGACTAAGCGGCGAAACCAAAGCCATTAAACACCCCTTAACTCGTAAGCCCGTCATCATGTCTCGTACTTTGATGCAGACGTTTAAGATTCCTGGGACGGTGACGAACTACGCCAAGCAAAAAGTGGTAGAACTGCCATCCCGCTGGATTATGCGTTAGGCCGTTTGGGTTGAGGGTGTGCGATCGATTTTAGCGTTATTAAAATCCATGATGCGTGTGTTTACGTGCTTCATGGATTTTTCATTTTCAACCCAAATCGATTGTGGGGCCTATTGAGAGGAGCGGGCGGGCCTTGTCCAAAATGGCTGGTTTAACTATAATACCCTCGTGTTCTTCTGGTTATTGCGGGGGAATATTCCCCCCTACCCGATGCGTCGCATATTATGATAGAAATCCAAAACCTGACTAAACATTTCGGCCAAACCTTTGCGGTTAACGATATCTCTTTTGAAATTCCCAAGGGCGCCATCGTAGGTTTTTTGGGGCCTAACGGGGCGGGAAAAACAACGACGCTGAGAATGATCACGGGCTATCTCCCCCCTACCAGCGGAAAAATTACCGTAGCCCATCATAATATGTTGACCCAAAAGCACCAAGCCCGCCAGCAAATCGGATACCTTCCCGAACATACGCCGCTTTACCATGAGATGCGTGTGAAAGAATATCTTCATTATCGAGGCAAGCTCATGTCCATGCCCCGCAAAACACGCAATCAACAAATCTCTTGGGTACATGACAAATGTGGGTTACAAAAAATTATCAATCGCACCATCGGCCAACTTTCCAAAGGTAACAAACAACGCGTGGGTCTGGCTCAGGCATTACTACACAAGCCCGAGGTTTTAATTTTTGACGAGCCGGGCTCGGGCTTAGACCCTTCGCAGATTTCTCAGATTCGCCAAATGATCCGCGATTTAAAGGGAGAGCACACGGTGCTTTTGTCCTCGCATATTTTGCCCGAGGTTGAAAAAATCACCGACCGCGTCATCATTATTGCCAATGGTTGTCTTGTCGCCGATGGCACGCCCACGCAGCTTCGCCAACAGGTTCGACAAGACGCCACAGTGGTGATAGAGGTTCGGGTATCGGAGTCAATTAAAAAGAGGGCATCGCTGAGCTTGGG
>CAZSSX010000066.1:0-11143 GCA_964609545.1 uncultured Phycisphaeraceae bacterium
TTTTTTTTAAATTTAATCGTCGATGCCAAAGGCTTTTAGCCAATCTTGGACTTGGTTGGGGGTGAGTTGGCCGCGGGGTTTGCCGGTGCTTTGGGGTTTGCTGGAGGTGGGTAGGCTTAGCCGATGTACATCGCGGATAAAAGCTTGACTGGTGATGGCTTTGGCTTTGCGTGCTGCTGCGGCATTGAAGATTTGTCGATCGCTGCTGACGACGGTGAGTTGTTTGGGGGCGCTGTGGGCTTTTAGGATTTGGATGAGTAGGCTGTCGGCGGTGCGTGTTTTGCCGGAATAAATGGCTTGTACGCCGGGGGCTAATTGGCCGCTGGGCACGCCTGGCTTGGGGTTGCCATCACAGACGAGGATGGCTTGACAAAATGGGCTGCCCGAGAGGATTGTGGCGAGGCTTAGCTCATCTAGGCCGGCCAAGTCTTGGGGCATGGCTGCGTATAGAAAATTGTAGCAGTCAATTAAACATTTGATCACGATCAGCTTCTCTTTATGGGTTAAATGGATCAAGGGCGGGTCAAGGTTCTATTCGTATTTGAAATTGTACAAGGATTTGGCTGGGGCTACTGCTTTGGTTTTGGTTTTTTGCGGAGCGCTGATGTAGAAGTGTCGCTTATGTTGTTTGGGTTGATGGGTCTTGTGGGCTCTTTGATCAATCCTCATGGCTTGCACATGGTTGGGCTCCTTCTTTTTTTCATTTGCCCAAAATCGCTGAATTTCTTACCATGTACCTTTCAAAGATTAGCTCTGTGATGCGCCATCGCGCTGAAGTTAGATTTCAAAAGGAGCTGCTCTTATTTATTTTAAGTACTCTCGTTTTACTCAAGCTCAGGAGCATCTAGGATGTCAGATACCACGCCCGACCCCATGCAATCTCTTTCTCATGAAACCCGACAATTCCCCCCGACTGGGGCCATTCAGGCGGAGGCACATATCCGTTCTTATGAGCAGTATGAGGAGATGCACGCGGCATCGCTGGCCGACCCCGAGCAATTTTGGGGGCAAACGGCATCTGAGCTGCATTGGTTTAAGAAGTGGGATCGGGTGCTGGACTGGAAGCTGCCCGATGCGCAATGGTTTGTCAACGGCAAGACCAACTTGTGTTATAACTGCGTTGATCGTCAGGTCGAGCAAGGTTTGGGCGACAAAACGGCGATTATTTGGGAAGGGGAGCCTATGCCTAATGAGCAGGCGGAGGTGATCAAGCTGACGTATGGGGATTTGCAGCGTGAAACGGCTAAGTTTGCCAATGTGCTCAAAGCCCAAGGCGTGGTCAAGGGTGACATTGTTACGATTTATATGCCTATGATTCCCGAATTAGCGATTGCGATGCTGGCTTGTACGCGCATCGGTGCGCCTCACTCTATTATTTTTGGTGGTTTTTCTTCTAACTCTATTCGTGATCGGGTTGAGCATGCTCAATCAAAAATCATCATCACCGCAGATGGTGGATGGCGCAGAGGTAAGGTTATCCCGCTTAAAGACACGGTGGATACCGCGCTGAAGGAGACTGATCATTGTAAGCAGGTGATCGTTGTCCAACGGACGAAAAACGCGATCGATATGCAAGAGGGCAGGGATGTTTGGTATCACGAGCAGATGGCTGGGGCATCGGAAGATTGTCCTTGTGCGGAGCTGGACGCTGAGGACTTGGCGTTTTTGCTTTATACCTCGGGGACAACGGGTAAGCCTAAGGGGATTATGCATACGACGGGGGGTTATATGACTTATACTTATTTGACTTCTAAATATGTTTTTGATCTTCAAAAAGACGATCCGGATGAGGTTTATTGGTGTACGGCTGATATTGGTTGGATCACGGGTCATTCTTATATTATTTATGGGATATTGCCTAACCAGGTGCCTACGCTGATGTATGAGGGGGCGCCTAATTGGCCTGATGCTGATCGTTTTTGGGATATTGTGCAGCGCCACGGTGTGACAAAATTTTATACGGCACCTACGGCTGTCCGTGCGTTTATGAAATGGGGGGATCAGCATGTGGCGAAGCATGATGTTTCCTCGATTAAGATTTTAGGGTCGGTTGGCGAGCCTATTAACCCCGAGGCGTGGATGTGGTATCGTGATAAGATCGGTTCTGGGCAAGCGCCTATCGTGGATACTTGGTGGCAGACGGAAACGGGGGGTCATATGCTTACGCCTCTGCCTGGGGCGACGGTTTGTGTGCCGGGGTCTTGCACGAAGCCGTTTTTTGGTATTGATGCTGCGATTGTGACGGCTGAAGGTGAGGAAGTGGCTGCTAATCAAGGGGGTTTGTTGGTGATCCGCAAGCCTTGGCCTTCGATGATGCGGGGGATTTATGGGGATCGTCAACGCTTTATCGATACGTATTGGTCTGATGTGCCTAACTGTTATTTGGCTGGCGATTCGGCTCGCCAAGATGAGGACGGCAATTTTTGGATCATGGGGCGCATCGACGATGTGATCAATGTTTCGGGGCATCGCTTGGGTACGGCGGAGGTGGAATCGGCATTGGTCTCCCACCCAGCGGTAGCTGAGGCGGCGGTGGTGGGTGTCCCTCATGAGATTAAAGGGACGGGGATTGCGGCGTTTGTCACGCTTATTGATGGGATTGAGCCCACTGATGAGCTTAAAGCGGAATTAAGAACGCACGTGGGTCAGGATATTGGTGCTATCGCCAAGCCGGACCAGCTGAAGTTTGCTAATGCGCTGCCTAAGACTAGGTCTGGTAAAATCATGAGGCGCGTGCTTCGCGAGATTGCAGAGGGCAAAGAAGTCACGGGGGACACGACGACTTTAGAGGATTTTTCTATCGTGGCGGAACTTTCTAAAGACCCATCGTAAACGGATTTGATTGCAAAAAAATGATGAGCCTACCCCTTGAAACGGGTAGGCTTTTTTTATTTACTCGGTCTAAAACGCCTCTCTTCCATCATATCAGTGAGGGGGTGCTGAGGATAAGCCAACATGTGGTGAAAAATGCGTCAAAATGGGGTGATATGGGGTAAAATGATGAGTTTTTAGTTAATTTTGATTTTTTTAAGAGAACGTGAATAACGCAAAGACCCAAGTTCGTCACATAAGCGAAACTTATTGTATTCTGTCCTCTTTTTTTAAGAAAAATCGTGCTTTATGTGCCAAAATCACCCGTTACGTTCCTTTGCGATGCCTTTGCTCTTGATGGTTTTGGGCATCGTCCTATGCAGCCCTTGCTTGGCTATTGCTCAGCACAGCGGGTCTGTGGATTTTTCGGGGGTTTCTTTTCCGAGTGATAGCGATAATGCGACGAAGATGTTCCAGGCTGCGGATGGGAATCACGATCATCGGCTAAGTAAATCGGAGCTTAAATCTTTTATCATTAAACGTATCAAACAAGCGGTGGGCGATAAAATCACCAAAAAACAGCTCAAAAAACTCCTCGCACAGGTTCCAGCCAAGGTTAACCGTTTTTTCGATGCGGCGGATAAAAATGGTGATAATGCGTTATCGCTTGATGAGTTTAAAAATATTGCCCGTAAGCTGACCTAAATGTGATGGCTTGAATGGGCATGGGGGCCTATTTTTTTTAGCCGAGATTGACTTTGGCGTTTGTGCTTGGTGTATAATACACCTAAACATACCCGTTTTGAATAATTTATACCGGTTCAAACGTGGTACTTAATTGAAACCCATGGGCTTAACTTATTGAAACCAGCTTGATGCTCGCCCAATGCATCAATCTACTTCTATTATAAAGGGATAAATATGAACATTACCACTAGTATTAAAGGTTTGAGCTTGGCGTTGCTGCTTTCACTCGGATTTTCCGCCAAAGCTATGCCTTCTGTGATCACGATGGATGCGGCAGAAGATCAAGCCAAAAAAACCTTCGATCTGATGGATACCGACAAAGATGGTCTTCTGGACAAAACCGAGGTGGCAACTTTTATGTTTAATAAGATCAAAAAGATGGTGGGCGATAAAATTCCCGAGGACAAGCTCCGAGCGATGGTTAAGCAACAAGTGATCAAAATGTTTGCAATGATTGATGCGGATAAAGACGAAAAAATCAGCTTCGAAGAGCTCAAAGCTGCAAGACCTAAAAAGCCATAATATTTCCAGCTGTTCAACCTGTTATCTTACTAAAAAAGCAACGTTCATTGACTGGCGTTGCTTTTTTTGTGGGCATGCTTTGGCGCTGGGGCGCTGCTGGGCTGGCTCGATTGTGTTTGGTTTCCCCAAGATTCCGTTGATTCTGATAATAATGGTTTGCCTCGGGGGTTTAATCGTTATAATAGCCACGACTTGTTTATTCTGGTTACTAGATGATGGTCCGTTGCCTTTACCGTTTATTGCCACAAAGGTTAGGACTTTTTCATTTCCCCCCGTTGAGCATCTGGATACGCGCGATGCTTAATAAGGAATGATAGATATGACGCAGTTGCCTGCTCAACGATCTTCAGTTAAAAATATGGCCAACACTCCCTCAAAGGTTAATCAAACGAAGAAAAGCGATGTCCCAGAGGGTCTTTGGATGCGCTGTCCTTCTTGCGAGGCGATGCTTTACCGTAAAGAGGTTGAGCGGAATTTGCATGTTTGCCCGACTTGTGAGCATCATTTTAGGATTAACGCGGATCAGCGCGTGGAGCAGATGCTGGATAAAGGCAGCTTCGAGCCGCTTTGGGAAGACCTTGCGCCGACGGACCCGCTGAATTTTTCAGATTTAAAGAAATATAAAGACCGGATTGTCGCGGAAGCCAAAAAATCCGGGCACAAGGACGCATTGCTTTGCGGCAAGGGCTATATCCACGGGCGGGGGGTTGTGCTGGCGTGTATGGATCCACGTTTTATGATGGGTTCGATGGGCAGCGTTGTCGGTGAGAAACTGACACGATCGATTGAGCTGGCTATTGAGCTGGATAGGCCTTTGATTATTGTGAGCTGCTCTGGGGGAGCGCGTATGCAAGAAAGCGCCCTTTCGTTGATGCAGATGGCAAAAACCAGCGCGGCGCTGGCGAGGCTGGATGATCACGGGGGGCTGTTCATTTCTATTTTATCTGACCCGACTTACGGCGGGGTCACGGCATCTTTTGCGATGCTGGGTGATCTGATTCTCGCTGAACCCAAAGCGTTCGTCGGGTTTGCTGGGCCTCGGGTTATCGCCAACACCGTGCGCCAAGAGCTGCCGCCTGGCTTTCAGCAGGCAGAGCATCTGTTGGAAAAAGGCTTTGTTGATCGGATTGTCTCTCGGCTAGATTTGGCTAGCGAAATCAGCCGGCTGATTGATTATGCGGGTAAATAAGCCTGCATTGAACGCCCTTTTTTAGATGAGGGCATCACTCTTCATTTAAAACTCGCGTTGGCTTATATGATATCGAGACGGAGCGCCATTATTTTAGAATCTCACCAATCACTGATCAATTTCATCGATAGCTGGATCACGACCAAGCCACACAAAATCCTCGTGGTGGGTGACTATATGATGGACCAGTATATCTACGGCGATGCCGAGCGGCTCTCGCCCGATGCGCCGGTGCCGATTCTTTGGGCCAAAAAACAAGAACACAAAGCTGGGGGAAGCGCTAATGTTTGCTTAGATCTTTTGGTGCTGAAATCGAAGGTCCACTGCTTTGGGGTAGTGGGCAAGGACGAGATGGCCCAGACACTTGGGGCGCAACTTAAAGAGCCGGGCTGCTCGGTTTCGGGGCTTATTGTCGATCCAGAAAGGCCTACGACGCTTAAGCAAAGTTTCATCGGCTTGGCTCAGCATCGGCACCCGCAAAAAATGTTTCGTGTCGATTACGAATCTAAGGCGCCGATCAGCAAAGAGATTGCGGATAAGCTACTTCAAAAAATAGAGAAACAGATACAGACGGCCACGGCGCTTTGTATTGAGGATTATAATAAGGGTGTTTTAACGCCTTACCTTTGCCGAAAAGTCATCGCGCTGGCCAAGAAAAATAACATCCCGGTGCTTGTCGACCCCGCGGCAATCGATGATTATAGCAAATATCAAGGCGCCACCACCATCACGCCCAACCGCACGGAAGCGCAGTTGGCCACGGGTATCACCAACCAAGGCACTCAAGGGGCTATCCAGATCGCGCAAAAGCTCAAGAAAGATCTTGGGCTAGAAACGGTGGTGCTGACGTTAGATAAGCAAGGGATCTTGTTGCTGGAGGATCGGGCAGAGCCTAAGATTATCCCCACCGTGGCGCAAAGTGTTTATGACGTCACGGGTGCGGGAGATATGGTGCTGGCCACCTTGGCAGCGGCACGCGCGCGCAATGCCACGTGGACCCAAGCTTGTCAGATTGCCAATGTGGCTGCGGGGCTAGAAGTACAACAATTTGGAGTGGTGCCGATCCCTTTAGAAAAAATCCTGCTCACGCTGCTTACCGAGCATCATCAAGAAACGGGCAAGCTCCGAACGCTGCCTCAGCTGCTGAGCGAATTAACCGCCCACCGGTCGCAAGGCAAAAAAATCGCTTTTACCAACGGGTGCTTCGATATCCTTCACGCGGGACATGTTTCATACCTCCGAGGGGCACGCAAGCAAGGGGATTTGCTGATTGTGGGTTTAAATTCTGATGAGTCGATTGCTAAACTCAAAGGCCCCACTAGGCCTATCAATCATATCCAAGACCGCGTGATGGTGCTGGGCGAGTTGCAATCGGTGGATTATATCGTGGTTTTTGAGGACGCTACACCCAAAAAGCTGCTGCGTAATATTAAGCCCGATGTCTTGGTCAAAGGCGCGGATTATACCGCGAAGCAAGTTGTTGGGCATGAGATTGTCACAGCCTACGGCGGGAAGATCGCTTTGATCGATCTGGTGGAGGGCAAATCCACGACCAATCTCATCGCGAAGATGAGTCAAGAATGACCCGCTAAGCCCAGATGTGGCGAGATGAAAAGCTTTAAGATGCAGATGAGCCTCATGTCAACGTGGCTTTGAGAAATGGCAAGTCGATGAAGCGGTGGTGTTCCTTTTTTGTATGTTTGTGCTTGGCTACAGCCTGCTGTTACTTTTTAAACTGCTTGCGTACTTTAGATAATTCTTTCATCAGCTCGGGCAATTTTTTCACCGCGTAGACCTCACGATTATGCGTTTTAGAATCCTTAGCTGGCATCCCGCTGAAGATGGCTTTGGGGGGGACATCTGAAATGACACCCGATCCGCCCGCTAATTTGACATGATCGCCGATGACCACATGGTCTTTTACCCCGCACTTGCCGCCCATCATGACATGATTACCGATCTTGGTGCTGCCTGCGATTCCGGCTTGGGCGGCAATCAAACATCCGCAGCCGATCTCTACATTATGGGCAATCTGACAGAGGTTATCGATTTTGGTACAGGCTCCAATCACCGTCGAGGCAAACTTACCGCGATCCACCGTGGTATTGGCGCCCAATTCCACATCATCATGTAAGATCACATTTCCGATATGAGGCAGCTTAACGATTGATTGGCCATCCTCTGAAGCGCAATAACCAAAACCATCACCGCCTAGCACCACGCCCGAATGCAAGATGACGCGATGCCCCAGCACGCTATGCTCTCGGATGACCACATGCGGATAGATCGTCACATCATCACCTACGACCGCTCGATCCATGATATGGATGGCGCTATGCAATACCGCGCCGCTGCCGATCTGCACGTCCCGCCCAATCACGCAATAAGGGCCGACTCTTGCGCCTTCGCCGATTTTCGCTGAGGGATCGATCACCGCGGTGGGATGAATCCCCAGTGCGGGCAGCGCGGCTTGGGGCGCGAAAAGGCTCAACACCTTAGCCATCGCTAGGTCTGCATCTTTGACAAAAACAATGGCTTTACCCTCGGGCAAGGTTAAAGTTAAACCCGCGGTGGCCAAAACTGCGCCGGCATCGGACAGGTCCCAGTCTGTCGCGTGGGCCTGCTCTCGCACAAAACTGAGCGCGTTGGCAGAGGCTTGGTCTAATTGGCTTAAACACTCAATCACTAGGGCCGCGTGGCCTAAAATCTCGCCATCCACCGCTTGGGCGATCTGCTCTACCGTAAACTGAATCATTGCAATGCCTTTAAAAAATCCCAGTCAATCCCAATCGCGGATTATAACCTATTCTCACCGAATCAACCTCCCCGCCCTTCCCGTGCCACCACGCAGCCTCCGCCTTGCCTAGACGCAAGCTTTTGCTGACATGGCGGGTTTCAATAAAAAAACCGTTAGGCATCATCAGCTCAGGCGATATCTTGCGAGTCCCATGATTTGTCTGGCTCTGAGCAAGAAGTCGTCCAATTGGCAAAGACCGCATTGTTTTGGAAGCCCAGATTGACCATAAATTCTACCCATGAAATAAATTCTTGATCATTAAAATCATACGCATAAGGCCTAGATGTTCCCTCAATAATATAATGCCCCTGCTGCATCTGCTCATCCACCATCGCGGTGTAACGATGCTCCGCCAACGCGTCGATCAATCGCTGGGCATCGTCTGAAGCTTTGGTAAAAAAGGTCAATTCAAACGCAGCCACCGAGCCGGGCCTAAACCCATCACTAATCATATTTAACCACATGATCTTGGCTTCATTGATTCTGCGATTCCAAAGTGTTTCTTCATACGAATTCATGCCAATAGTATAACGCAAGGCGCTTAGGGTTATCTTTTTTTGAGTGAAAAATTACCCCATTTTCGAACATGATCAACAAAGATATATCAGCAATCAATAAAACAACTCAACCACCAAAAGAAAAATATCATTTACATAATCTGGCCACCTACTGTGTTGTAGCAAAAGAACCACCGGGACTATCTCTTTCCGACAAATAATCAAATTGCATCGTATTTAGTTCCCTCAAATCAGCAACGGTCATGACGTCTTCTGGCACCACAACCACCCCTTCTAACTCAATACCACGTACAGTTTCTAACAGATCCCTTACCTTTACTCCGATCGCTTGGCATTGCTTAAAAACATCAGCTGGCAACCCCGCTTCGGTACTTATAATCATTTCAAAGATATAATCTTGTTTTTCATCTAATTCTTCATCGACAGGTTCAAGCGCCACGTATATTCCCGTGATCCTTTCTGATGGTGATTTATTCAATTGCTTTGCTATCTTCTTTTGCGCGGCTCTAAATCGACGATTGAATTCATCGGGAAAAGCGGGCGCGTTATATCTGCGTGTAATCCAACGAATTAGTGTTTCTGAAGATTTTTCGATTAGACTATAATCACTGCTAAGGGAGCTATTATTGAGAATTTTTCTATCGAAAAAACCCCTTTCATGTATCAATATCTCGCACCACTGTTTTTTACCGCCCACTAATATTGGCAAATGTAAACTTCTAGGATGTCTACCTCCCTCAAATGCCTTGTCAGGCTGATCTATAAAGCGAGCCAAGATATATTCAACCAATGGCTCTTTATCAAAATCCTCAAGACCTATCGAACAACTATGCGTTAGCAGAATATAGAATCCTTCAGCAGCAACATGGTTGACGTGAATCTGAGATTTGATTTCAGGAATAGCGTCAAGGGTTATACAAGAGCATTGTCGCCACTCAGAGATCTTTGATAATGACATCTTCTGGTTTATCCGTTATCTGAATAGGCCTCTGGGATATGAAGTATAGGGCCTTTGTTTTTTTTCTTTTTCCAAGAACCAAACGGTCGTCTTGTTTTCGTGCTCTCTACAGACTCTGTCAACCATACCGCAACCTTCTGGGCATCTTCATTTGCAGACAACAATAAATCCTCAAGAGTGGTTTGTTCATCTCCCAGCAATCGATTTTTATATAAATTAACTCGTGGCCAAATTTCATCGGGTAAATGCTCACGAAATCGTTCAAGCCACTCAATTTTTTCAGCATTCTCAAACCGAATCTTTGATGTCTTACCTTTCAGCCAATCATACAGAGTCGTTCTCGATACTCCCAAAATTTTTGCCGCAAATGTTTTATTGAACCCAAATTCATTGAGGAAACCAGCAATGCGTTGTTCTATATGGGCAGTGCTTTTATTTAGGATACCTTTCTGACGCAAATAATCTATCACTTGATCACAGCTCTGTAATTCATAATATCTATTATCAAAAGGTACCCCCTTCTCAGCTCTTATTATATGTTGCACTTGCGGCTGATAAGTCGTTAAGGGGGGTGGATAAAACATTTATGTTCTCCTCTCTAATGCATCTTGTTTAATGACTTGATTAAATATCTCATATAGATGCTCATGAAACTTACGAAAATCTTTTTCGATTTTTTGAACTAATATTTTTTCACTTTTACCTTCAAGCTGCTTCCCAACTTCAAAGTCTGCGAGTAAAAATGGCGGTTCTTTTATGTTTTGTTCCAAAAGCTTATAATTCAATCCAATACACCAAGGCAGTAAATCTTCTGGAATAGATGGGCCGCTGCTTGATTCAAACGTATATGTTCGTAACACCACGGATGTTTTATCCTCAAAAAGGTGTCTGTGCTCTTGCCTTAAAAAACGTGATCCATCATTACTGATCGAACTAGGTAAATCCATCGATAAAAACCGTTCATTCACACAATCGGATAACTTTTGTTCGCCTTCTACAAGCTCAAAATTATCGATTTGTCTAAATGCCAGTCCAGAATGATATTTAGTGCCTGTAATCTCCATAACCGTGGAAAGAGCTTCGGAAAACCGAGTGTAAAATTCATCGAAAGTTTTATATTTGACGGTATGAAAAATAAATTGCTGTTCAGTGATTAAAACTCCCCAATTTAAATCTGGGGCATTGATCGCATAATGCTTTATCTTTTTATCACTAATATCTCCATCAACTGGATTGATTTGTTTAATGGACATCTCCATTTCAGATGATCCAGGATAATTTTCTTTTAAAGTATCTTGTATCTTGCCTATATATTCATCAATATCTTTTAGATTGATCGATACAACTCCTGCGGTATATACCAAAGGAGGTTTCGCGAGCTTTCCTACTGTATGAAAATTATCCATGAGACTCATCCTTAACAACTAAATCGTCTAAACTTTACACTTAACTTTACACTCTTTCAAGCGAAAATGTTTTAAAATCTACAAAATCATCATTTACGATACGAATCCACCTAAATTTGCCATAAATCAGCCCAACCATCTATTTGAGTCCTTCTAAAAACCACCCATTTCAGACGGCGTTTCGTTCAAATCGAA
>CAZSSX010000067.1:0-10834 GCA_964609545.1 uncultured Phycisphaeraceae bacterium
ATATCATCAATCGCCACATCCAATGCCGAGCAAAGTACTTCATTACCAATAGCCTGTTTGGCTACACGCAACGATGCAATCAACGGCACACCCGACGCAGTTAACGTCCCCAGCATCGTACAAAAACGAACCAACGCAAATTTAGAAATTGCAGCGCCCACACCGGGAATCTTTAACACAAAGCGATCAAACCAAAGCTTGCCCTCGGGCGTTTTAAGATACCGCTTAAAACCCACGATCGCAAAGAACATACCCAATGCCAGAAACAAGCCATAATCCCGAATCGCCAAACTCACATACTCAACCCCACGCGTCAACGGTGGCAGCGTCGAGCCCATATCCGTAAAAATAGCGGAAAACTTAGGGATAAACCACGTTAATAAAAAAAGAATAACCAAGCTTGCCACCGATGCAATCGCCCCAGGATAAATCATCGCCGTGGTGACCTTAGACTTCAGGTCCCGCTGAGATTCCATAAATTTTGAAATTTGAGAAAGCACCATATCTAAAAAACCACCCATTTCTCCCGCCTTAACCATCGCAATATAAACAGGAGCAAAAGTTTCCGGATAATCAGCTAACGCTTCTGCTAAGGACTTACCACCCGACAAACTCTGCTCAATCCCCGCCCATTGTTTGCGTGTGGTCGCATGGGTCACTTCTCGATTTAGAATCGTTAACGCTTTGGATAACGAAACGCCCGCTGTAAGCAGAGACGAAAGTTGCCTAAAAAAATTAAAGACATCTTTCTGGGGCACCTTTGAAGTGCCCCATAACCGAGCCGGCTTCTTGGTCATATCTTTCGCCCGAATCCGAGTCGGTGTTAAGCCCCGAGCCTGTATACAAAGCACCGCGGCATCTGAATTCTCCGCTTGGACAGAACCCTGCTCCCGCTTGCCTTGCAAATCAATAGCCTGATATTCAAAATCTGCCATGCTGTTTACCCACCGTCCGATTCAAATTCTTCAACTGTCCCAATGCCCACATGTTCCTCTTTGGTCACCCTTAAGACTTCTTGAAGCGTCGTCGCGCCCTGCCTCATCAACGCAAGCCCATGATCTCGCAAACTTGTCATCCCCTGCTGCAACGCCACCGTTCGAATATTAGTCGACGCGAGGTTTTGCTGAATTAAAAAACGAATCTCCTGAGAAATAGGCATCAGTTCAAAAATCGCTTGCCTACCGCGATATCCCGTTTGCTGACAAGAAGCACAACCCGCACCATAAAATAGCTCAGCAGGATCTACATCTGCAACACTTTGCTTAATCGCATGGAATTTTTCAAGAGGCAACCGCGTCTTACAACCGGCGCAAATCAAACGCACCAAACGCTGGGCGATAACCATCTCAATCGTTGATGCGACCAAATAAGGCTCAACCCCCATATCCACCAAACGCGTCAACGCGCTGGGTGCATCATTGGTATGCAGCGTCGAAAAAACCAAGTGCCCCGTCAGGGATGCCTGCACTGCAATCTGCGCCGTCTGCCCATCGCGAATCTCACCAATCAAAATCACATCTGGATCATGCCTCAAAATCGCCCGCAAGCCCGTAGCAAAACTTAACCCCGCTTTAGTTGAAACCTGAATCTGATTGATCCCCTGCAAGTTATATTCAATAGGGTCCTCAATGGTGATAATCTTACGCGACTCATCATTGATAGAGGAAAGCGCTGCATAAAGCGTCGATGTTTTACCCGAACCCGTCGGCCCCGTCACCAAAATAATACCATGAGGCAAGTCCAAAACCCGATTAAATTGATTCAGAATATCACCCGACCAACCCAGTTTTTCTAAACCCAACAGCGCAGTCGAGCGATCCAATAAACGTAACACAATTGCTTCCCCGTGAAGCATCGGAATCACCGAAACGCGCACATCAATCTCACGTCCAGAAAGACGCAACTTAATACGCCCATCCTGAGGCAAACGTTTCTCCGCGATATCCAAATGCGCCAAAATTTTAATACGCGAAACAATCGCAGGCTGAAACTGCCTAACCTCGGGCGGAATCGTAATATTCTGCAAAATACCGTCCACACGAAAACGCACCGCCATCGTATTTTCAAATGTTTCAAAATGCACATCCGTAGCTTTACGCTCAATGGCTTTACTCAAAATCTGATTCACAAATTTGATAATCGACGCATCAGCTGCCGCGGATTCCGCATCTAAATCTTGTTCTAATTGCTCATCAAGAATCTCAATATCACCGCGCGCATCCAGCGCCAATTTTTGCATTGTCTCCGCGCCCACACCCAGATGCTGTTTAATCAAATGCTTAATTTTGTCGGCTGGCGCAAGCGTCGCGAGCGTTTCAATGCCGGTGACAAACCTGAGCTGATCCAACCCCTGATGATCAAAAAGTTTACTCGTCGCCACATGAAGCACACCATCGTCATCTACATGCAAAGGCAAAATATTATGATCTTGCAAAATCTTAGCAGGGCACTTGTTGATCAGCGTCTGGCTAGGTTCATAGCTCGCCAAAGAAGTGTATCCTAGCCCATACTCCTCAGCCAAAAACTGCAAAACATCAGCCGCTTCCATAATCGACAAATGCTCCTCAATCGCATTATCAAAACCCATGCCCAAATCTAATTGCACCCGTGTTTTATCTGCAACTTTAGCGGAAATCAAATTTTGTTTCATCAATTTTTCGAGAATCATTTGCATTGGCATCGTTCAATTGTTTGTCAATTTTTCAAAAAAAGAGAGCATGTAAATTAAAAATTTTGAAATCCCCGTCTTGCTGTTATTCAATAATCAAGAAGATAAAAAATACTATCATGCGTAAATCGATCGACGTGAAAAATAAATTTTCATCAATCACATCTCTTTCACAAGCAACGATAAGCCGACACTTGGGTTTATCAGAAAGCTTCTCTAGGAGAAGTATTAGCGCGCTTAATGCTAGGGCTTTCCGCACTGAATGCCCTTTGCAAACAGGGCAACAAGAACATTCTCATAAACGAATGGCAAGATTACTTTTATTCAAATTATTATACATTTTTTATACGACACCCATCCTAACCTGAGAAAACAAAAAATCTCCCATTCAAATCTTCACCATAAAGATACAAGATCGCCAAGCCATATCGCTTGCCCCGACACAGGAACGCTCAATCGCTCAAGCTTATTGCATCCAAAAAAAAATCTAAAACCCACAATCAATCGCATCGATCATAACCCCTCAAAAATCACCTCGTTGAAAATCACAGCCCCTTCAAGCGAATCCCCCTACCGCAACCCCCCACCCACTGAGATCACTCAACATTCACCCACTGCCAACTCACCCAAACACCGCTCCGCCACCTCCTCACCTTAAAAGAAGATGCATCTCGCAAAATAGGGTATACTGATACCCCACTGATACCCCTTGGTATCTCTATGAACCCCACGCACCCCAAGCTCAGCTCAGCGGGTGTGGTATTAATGATATTTCTTTTGTACAAATAATGAGGACTTTCTCACATGACCACAAGCCCAACCGAAGCACGACCCGTCAACCCCTTGTCTCAAGCAGACCCAGACCTTTGGCACATGATACAAGCCGAGCAAGAAAGACAAGAAAATACCTTAGAGCTGATCGCCAGCGAAAATCACACCAGCCTCGCCGTCATGGCCGCAATGGGCACCTGCCTCACCAACAAATACGCAGAAGGATATCCCGGCAAGCGATACTACGGCGGATGCCAATTCGTAGACCAAGTAGAAACACTCGCACAAGATCGCGCGAAAGAATTATTCAACTGTCAATACGCAAACGTACAGCCACACAGCGGCGCACAAGCAAACGCAGCAGTCTTTTTTGCCATGCTACAACCGGGTGACACCTTCGCAAGCCTAGTCCTAGCAGACGGCGGCCACCTCTCCCACGGCATGAAAATAAACGTCTCCGGGAAATACTACAACCCCGTACATTACCCTCTCAATTACGACCTCGAATCTGATAACCATGAGCACATAGACTACGATGCTGTCCGCGCCATATGCCTAGAGCATAAACCCAAAATGATCCTCTGCGGATACTCAGCCTACCCTAGAACCATAGACTTCAAACGCTTCAGAGAAATAGCCGACGAATGTGGCGCGCTACTCATGGCAGACATCGCACACATCGCCGGACTCGTCGCAGCAGGCGTACACCCGTCACCTTTCCCGCATTGCGATATCGTCACCACCACAACACACAAAACACTACGCGGCCCCAGAGGCGGCATGATCATGACCAACGATCCAGAAATCAACAAAAAAATCAACAGAGCAGTCTTCCCTGGATTGCAAGGCGGGCCACTGATGCACGTCATCGCGGCAAAGGCAACATGCTTCGCAGAAGCCCTAAAACCAGAGTATAAAACATACCAAACCCAAGTCATCAAAAATGCACAAGCACTCGCCGCAGCACTCACCGAAAGAGGCTATCGTCTAGTCAGTGGCGGCACAGAAAACCACCTACTACTAGTCGATCTACGTGCCAAAAACAAAGACATCACAGGCGCAGACGCCGAGGCATGGCTAGAATGTGCGGGCATTATCACAAACAAAAACGGCGTCCCCAAAGATACACGATCGCCTGTCCATACCAGCGGCCTGCGCTTAGGATCACCAGCCGTAACAACTCGCGGCCTCAAAGAAGAACAAATGGTTCAAATCGCTGAGTTTATCGACCGCGTCATCCTAGCCAAAGGCGACACCGCCGTCTGCGATCAAGTACGCAGCCAAGTTGTAGACCTCTGCACACAATTCGCAATGCCACACTAAATAACCACCATATTCTCAATCTGACACACAAACAAAGCCTCCCCTTTCATCGGGAGGCTTTTTTGTTTTGCCCATCATCGTTCCTCGCACTGCACAGCAACCTTCATTTAGCCGATAGCAAATCTAATACACCACAAAAACAAAACATCATCCCCGGGAATGCGCTATGCCATCTAAAATCTTAATCGTCGATGATTGCCAGACCGCCAGAATGGTCGAGCGCGTCATACTCCAAGGGCTAGGCTATCAAGTCATCCCCACAGCAGATCGGATCCAAGCCCTCGCTGCATTAAAAGAAAATAGCTTCGACCTGATCATCATAGACTACAACATGCCCGATATCTCCGGCATAGACCTAGCCCAGCAAATCATGGAAGAAAAACTCGCACCACAATGCCCCATCGCATTATTTACCTCATGGAAAACACCAGAACTAGACCAACAATGTAAAGACGCAGGCATCAACGCATGCCTATCCAAAAACGATTTCAGATCAGACCATTTCGTCGGCGACCTCCAATTCGTCATCCAAGGCGGCATCGAATGGGACAAAAAAGCAAGCTAAAACCTCCCCCAGCAACAAGCCATAGACTATAGTCTAATACCGGTTAACCTCCACCAAACAGCTAGGCTGCACCCGCTGTTTCTCCCCCTTGTAAGTCTCCAAAAGCTCATGACCATTCACAATATTCGCCGGAAATTTTGCTTGAAGCGCTACGATTTCATCAGCGTAACGATCGGTCGTCCCCACCTGCCTCTGGAATGCCTCCCGATAAGAAAACGAGCCTATCAAAATCGTAGAGCTATACCGGGAATGACTATAATAAGCTTCATGTCCTTCCCCTCGCAATTTTTTTACATATAATTCCGCCGCTTCACGAAAACCGGAAATCTGATCCGTAAAAATCCCCACCTGCAAAGCATATTTCCCGTTGGTTCGCCCAATATCATACTCACCCCGTTTTCGACTATTAGGATTCCCCAAATACACAATCTCAGCATCTCCAAACGCGTGAATTTTTAATACCTGATCCCGTGAAATCGATGCTTTAAACGCTGTCCCCGACCGAAAATGTCCCCGATACAAAATTGTCTCCTCCTCTTTACTCTGATCAAGCCAAAGCTCAGAAATATTATAAACCCGCTTCAAATTATTCAGCGTCGTCTTAGCATTTGCCCGATGCTGTTTGCCCGAAAAACGCTTGAGCAATACCGCGTAACCTTGCTTAGCCCCCTTTTTTCGAGCTGCCCGATAAGCCGCCACATTCTTAGGATCTGTCTTGTATCCCGTGTAATGAGCGCCCAGATCCCGAAAATGCGATGCCGGATCATAAGTCACCCGCGTCACCATGCAGCCACTGCCCATCATCCACACCCCACCAAAAACAAAATAGCAAGCAAGCATCTTTTTCAAAACATAAACCTAACCAAAAAATTTCCTCTAGCACCAAAGCGCCACTATTCACTTTTATACCGATTAGCCTCAATATCAGCAAGCCAATTCCCCCAAAATAATAAAAAATGAAGCATTTTACATGAACCACACCTTGATTTAAGACGATTAAATCCTATAATAACCCATTCATCCGGATAGACAGATGATATCACCATGAGCGATAAACAAACCCCCAACGCCCAATCACCCGCAGCAATCATCGGCTGGCTCGACTGCCTCGCAGACCCAACCCGCTTGCGCCTCCTCAGACTCCTACAAGCACACCAGCTAGGCGTCGTCGAACTCTGCCAAATACTCCAGCTCCCACAAAGCACCGTCAGCAGGCACCTCAAGCTCCTCATCGAGCATCGCTGGCTAAAATCACGGCGCAAAGGCACTGCCAATCTCTATCGCATGAACATTCAAGACCTGCATCAAAGCGCACAAAATCTATGGCAAATCACAAAAGACCAAACCGCAACATGGGGCAGAGCAACCGAAGATACGCTCAGGCTAGACCTACTCATCAAAGAAAAACAGAAAAAAAGTGATGCCTTTTTTGCAACAGCTGCAAATCAATGGCTAAAAACCAGAACCCAGCTCTACGGCGCAAAATTCTCCTTCCACTCTATCGCCGCGCTACTACCCAGCCACTGGACAGTCGCCGACCTAGGCTGTGGCACCGGACAAGTCGTCGCCCAATTAGCCCAAAATGTCAAAAACGTCATCGGCGTAGACCGCAACGTCGCCATGCTAGAAGCTGCAAAAAAAAGACTACAAAAATACAAAAACGTACAACTCTACCAAACACAAATCGAAGACCTGCCCATCAAAGACAACACCTGCAACGCAGCCATCATGATGCTAGTCCTCTCCTATCTCCAAGAACCCATCGCCGCATTAAAACAAGCACACCGCATCATCAAACCAGGCGGATCAATCATCATCGTTGACCTCCAAAAACACACCAGAGATGATTTCAGAGAAGAAACTGGCCAAGTTTGGCTAGGGTTCGAAAAAAACAAAATACAACAGCACTTAAAAGACGCTGGCCTAGAACTCACCCATTATCGGAAACTCACACCAGAACCACAAGCCAAAGGCCCTGCACTATTCATGGCAAAAGCACAAGTCATAAAAAATAACGAAAAACAACACCCATAAAAAATACCAATCATGACCAGCAAAATGGTCGATACAATCAAGGCAAATTAAAAAGCCTTGGCCTAATCTTAAACGGAGTCATAAAATGACAGCAACAGCAACACCCACAGAACTTACCGTAGATACTGCAAACAATATCCAGTATAAACTCAAACCAGGCGCCACCCTACAAGAGCTAGAAGAGCTAGCCATCTGGGGACGAAAAGAACTAGACTTGGCAGAAATAGAAATGCCAGGCCTCATGTCCCTACGCAAAGAATACGGACAATCAAAACCACTCACTGGGCAGCGTATCATGGGCTCACTGCACATGACCATACAAACCGCGGTTCTCATCGAAACACTAGCCATCCTAGGCGCAGACATCCGATGGGTCAGCTGTAACATCTTCTCCACGCAAGACCACGCAGCCGCTGCGGTCGTCGCAGGCGTCAACGGAACAATCGCAGACCCCAAAGGCGTACCCGTATTCGCATGGAAAGGCGAAACCCTAGCCCAATACTGGTGGTGCACAGACACCGCACTTGACTTTGGCAATGGACAAGGACCCACACAAATCGTAGACGATGGTGGCGATGCGACCATGCTCATACACCAAGGCGTCAAGTGCGAAAAACAAAACGCAGTACCTCCATTCAACCCAGAAAAAGACTCCGAAGAATGGGCAGAAGTACTCAATACACTCACCAAAAATCTTCAGCAAAATAACACACGCTGGACAACAGTAGCAGCAGCATGCCAAGGCGTATCAGAGGAAACAACCACAGGCGTACACCGCATGTACGAAATGGAAAAAGACGGATCGCTCCTCTTCCCCGTTATCAATGTCAACGACAGCGTCACAAAATCAAAATTCGATAACCTCTACGGATGCAGGCACAGCCTCATCGACGGACTCAACCGCGCAACAGATGTCATGATGAGCGGCAAAGTAGCAGTCGTCTGCGGATACGGCGACGTCGGCAAAGGATGCGCACAATCACTCGTGGGACAAGGCGCACGCGTCATCATCACCGAAGTAGACCCCATCTGCGCACTACAAGCCGCAATGGAAGGATACCAAGTCCTACCCCTAGAAGACACGCTCTCATACGCAGGCATCTACGTCACAACCACAGGCAACTACAACATCATCACCGCACAGCACATGGCCAAGATGAAAAACAGCGCAGTCGTAGGCAATATCGGACACTTCGACAATGAAATAGATATGGCCGGACTAGCCAAAATTCCAGGCGTGGTCAAAACAAACATCAAACCACAATTCGACAAATGGACCTTCCCCGATGGACACAGCATCCTCATCCTCGCAGAAGGAAGACTTCTCAACCTAGGCTGTGCAACCGGACACCCCAGCTTCGTCATGAGCGCATCATTCACAAACCAAACCATCGCCCAAATCGAGCTAGCCACAAACAACGATGCATACCAGAAAAAAGTATACGTCCTACCCAAAAAATTAGACGAAAAAGTAGCCCGCCTACACCTCGAAAAACTAGGCGTCAAACTCACCACCCTCACACAAGAGCAAGCCGACTACATCAGCGTGCCCGTCGATGGACCCTATAAACCAGACCACTACCGCTATTGATCTTAACCGATTAAAAATCGACAAAATCAAAAAAAATCACAACAACACAGCCCCGCGCCTCTTCAAGCACGGGGCTGTGTTTTTATAAAGATGCTGATTTTGTGATCATTTTATAATTTATCCGCAAGACCCATCCCCCCTACCAGCCCAGCGCTTCAAGCCCGTGATGCTACGCCTCCATTTACGCACATAAAAAAATGAGTGGTTGTAAACATCTACAGCCTAAATCACTTATAATCCCTTCAAAAGGGAACTTTATAATGACCACACCCACAAGACAAAAACCGCAACTCTCCGAGCTTATTTACGGCTGCTGGCGTTTGCAAGACACAGCTTCAAACACACAAGACACCTTGGCTAAAATACAAACCTGCTTAGATCATCGCATCGACAGCTTTGATCATGCAGATATCTATGGCAACTATGCCTGCGAATCAGCATTTGGCAAAGCATTAAAACAAAATCCTTCTCTTAAATCACGTATCAAAATAATCACCAAATGCGGCATTCAAATCGTGTCCCCCGCTAATCCAAGCATCGCATTGCCACATTATGACGCAAGCAAACAACACATTATCAGCGCTGCAGAGCGGTCTCTTAAAAATCTATCAATCGACCGTATTGATGTTTTGCTCCTCCATCGACCAGACTTTTTGATGGATGCATCTGAAGTAGCTGATGCTTTTACAACACTGATTGAACAGGGAAAGGCCAAACACGTAGGCGTTTCTAATTTTAGCGCTTCACAATTTAAACTTTTACAATCTCGGTTTGATTTCCCCTTGGTGACAAACCAGCTCCAATTTTCTGTTCTGCATACCGCGGCGCTGACCGATGGCAGTCTAGATCAGTGTCAAGAACAACAGATCCAACCAATGGCTTGGTCTCCCACCGCTGGCGGAAAACTCTTCACAGGCAAAGATGAACAGTCGATTAGGGTGCGTCAGTGCATGGAAAAAATCGCATTGCAACACGATGCTAGCATCGATCAGATTGCTTATGCTTGGCTTATGAAACACCCTTCTAAACCTCGCCCGATCCTCGGCTCGAATCAGCTCAATCGGATTATTTCCGCCGCGCAATCTACAACTATTCAACTGACCACCCAACAATGGTATCAAATACTTTGCGCCAGCCGAGGACATGATGTCGCATAAATCATACCCCGTTGCCGAGCGCAAGCCTAACATATAAAGTAGCAATCAAATGGCGTCGTCTAAAAATCAGCCCTTTGGAGATGGGTATACGCCAGATGAGACGTATATCCCCGCGCTCGATCACTATGCCGTAAATCACGTACATCAGACAATAGCCGAAATACCCGCCGCACATCTTCCATTTTCAAACGCTCAGATTTACCCATCCAATTTACCGCCAATCACTTAAAAATATAGTATCACTTACAAATAATCAGTTCAAGACAGCACCGATGCGCTCTGATAATATCGCCGATTTTACCCCAAGACAAATGGATTAAGACATTTTGAACATCTCTACGCCCCCCCAAGTGGGGGTATCACACACTCACACCAACCGCTATACTCTTAAAAAATGATACAACGGGCGACGCCTTCGTGCCTGATCACGAGGTGATCTGATCTGCGTTGCCCTTTTTCGCCCTCACAAAACAGCCAGGAACCAAGAAAAAGTACCCCAATCCACCCAACTTAACATTTACGCAAATACAAGTCTCTAATAATGCAAAATTTGTCAAAACCCATGCGAATCACCCTTGCTAGCCCACCCTATTTCGCTAAAATAAAGTATCGCAAAGACGCTGGGGCGTGAAATAATGATTTGTGACCTAGGCAAAAAACTCGCCCCACTCCCTTTTAGAAAGAAAGATTACGTTATGAAACCTACCGCAAGATTCACCGTTGCT
>CAZSSX010000068.1:0-10820 GCA_964609545.1 uncultured Phycisphaeraceae bacterium
TAGATTTGTGATGTTAGAGGTTGGGCGCTCTTTTTCTGGGCGGTTAGGCTTATGATTATTTTGGCGTTTTGGGGCGGGATGACGACGACTTGGCTATTTTGGGCGAGGATTTGCAGATCGACGAGGATTGCATCATCTAGGCTGTCTTTGTTTTGGTCTTCTGGGTTTGTATATCGGGTGATTTTGATCTGATGTAAGGCGGTGTGTTCTTTACGGATTTGTTTTTGCCGATGATTTAATAATCGCTGAAGTTTGGTCACCTGTGCATCGAAGGCTTGTTTTTCATTTTGTGATGGCGGGGGTTTGGTTTGGGTGGTGGCGCAGGCGATGGTTAATGATGTGATGATAAAAAAGCCTAAGGCTAGGGATGCTAGCTTTAGGCTTTTGTTTTTGTTTTTATTTGATTTTGGCATGGGGGTTTTTTATGCTTCTGGCATGTCTTCTGCTTGGAGTATTTTGTCGGCGCAGCCGTAGTCTATTGCGTCTTGCGCGTCGAGCCAAAAATCTCTTTCGCAGTCTGCTGCTAGGACTTTGATATCTTTTCCGGCGTCTTGTGCCATGATGCGGTAGAGTTTATCGCGTGTTTTTTTCATTTCTTTTGCTTGTATGGCTAGGTCTGTGGCTTGTCCTTCGATGACGCCACCTAGTAGGGGCTGATGGAGCAAGACTCTGGAGTTAGGCAGGACGTGCCTGTGTCCTTTATCTCCGCCCATGAGTAATACCGCGCCCATGGATGCGGCCATTCCGATGCAGTATGTTTGCACTTTGGGCCTAATAAATTTCATGGTGTCATAAATGGCTAGGCCTGCGGTGACGGAACCGCCTGGTGAGTTGATGTAGAAGTGGATATCTGCTTTGGGGTCATCGTTCGATAGGAATAACAATTGTGCGACGATGAGGTTTGCGCTGTCATCGTCTACGCCCCCGCCTAGGAAGATAATTCTATCCTTGAGTAGGCGTGAGTAGATATCATATGAACGCTCTCCGCGTCCGGTTTTTTCAATCACAATAGGAACCAATGGCATGGCGCTTTCCTTTTTTCAAAACACACAGCGGTTTTCCGCTTGTTTATTCTCTTGATGCTTTCTATTGTAGCAACCCCGGGCGGAGGGGAAACCTTGCTACAGAACAAAACGGTCAACGTCTTATAATATGCCTATCTACTTTAAAATCATGTCTTTTGTGGCACTAACACACAAGATTAACACAAGCGGGCACCTGTTGTATCGGCTAATTGTCTTGTTTTGTTGCTTTTTCATTTAAAAAAAAATGGGCAAGGGGTGGGTTGTCCTTATAAAAAAACAACAGCCAGCGAGCTGCTGACTGTTGTTTTTGTTTCTTCTTTTCTATGCTTTTAAAGCGATGGCCTACTCATCGAGGTTGAGGAAGGTGTTATCTTCTTCGGTCATCTCTTCATACCATCGTTGATCGGTGTAATCGTCTGTTGAGTTTGCGTGGAACCAGTCAATGCCGCGAAGGCCGAGGAGTACATCCCATTGGGCATCGTCTGTGATGGTTGTGTTGTTGAGGACGAAGCCGTTGGTGGAAAGATCTGCGACTCTATCTGTGTAGCTGTTGGTGGTGTTTCCCCATCGCTGCATGATGGATGTTACGGCTTGGCGATTTTGTGATTGGTTGTATGATCCGCCGATGAGTATGTCGTCGCCGTTCATGCCTAGTAAGAAGTCATGTCCTTGGCCGCCTACCATGAGGTCTCTGCCTTTTCCTCCGATGAGGAAGTCATTTCCCGCACCGCCGAAGAGGGCATCATCGTTTACGCCGCCGACGAGTACGTCTCTTCCTGCTCCGCCGTATTGTTCAGATGTGATGGTGGTGAGTCTTCTGCTGATGCGTACGAAATCATTTCCGCCTAGTGCGTATACGACGACATGCCTTAGATCACCTGAGATATCAAAGTGTCCTATGGATTGGTTATTGATGATGACTTGCATGGAGTCGGGGATATTTCTGCTTGGTCTGACACGGATGACGTCTCTGCTGTCTGTGCCCGAGATGAAGAGCGTGTGTCCGCCTCGGTATGGGTCTGCGACGACGGCTGTTTGCCCGATGGTGAAGCTGGTCGTTGCCGAAGCGGAAGTGCCTTGGTCATCTGTTACGGTGTAGTTGATGTTGTATGCGCCGTAGGCACTTGCTGTGTAGTCTATTGCGCTTCCGGTGCCTGCTGCGACGACTGCGTTTGTGCTGTCTGTGATGGTCCAAGTTTGTGTGTGCGTGTCGCCTACATCGGGGTCAACAAAGGAGCCTTGGAAGGTTAAGGCTTGGCTGATGACTCCGGCGGTTGGGCCTGTGATGGTTGCATCTGTGGGGACGATGTTATTGATGTCTAGGGTTGCTGTTGTGCTGGCAGTGCCTGCTTGTGAATCGGTGACGGTGTAGGTGACGCTGAATACGCCTAGTGATGCGGGGACGAAGTCTAGTGTGCTGCCTGTGCCTGTGGCGACGACTGCGTTTGTGCTGTCGGTGACTGTCCATGCTTGGGTATGTGTATCGGCGGTATCAGGATCGACAAAGGCGCCTAGGAATGGGACGGATTGTCCTCTGGATCCGATGGCTGGTCCTGTGATGGTGAGATCTGTGGGCAGGACGTTATTGATGACCAGTGCGGCTGTTGAGCTGACTGTGCCTGCTTGCGAATCGGTGACGGTGTAGGTGACGTTGAAGTTGCCTAGTGATACGGGGACGAAGTCTAGTGTGCTGCCTGTGCCTGTGGCGACGACTGCGTTTGTGCTGTCGGTGACTGCCCATGCTTGGGTGTGTGTATCGGCGGTGGGTGTATCGACAAAGGGGCCTACGAATTGAAGTGTTTGTCCTCTGGCGCCGGTGGCTGGTCCTGTTAATGCGGTGATTACGGGGACGTAGTTGACGACTTGGAAGTTGGCTGTTGTGGTATCGCTGGCGCTTTGGGAATCTGTGACGGTATATTGCACGGTATAATTGCCTAGGTCTGTAGCGATATAGCCGATGTTGCTGCCTGTGCCTGTGGCGACGACTGCGTTTGTGCTATCGGTGATGGACCATGCTTGTGTGTGTGTATCTGCGGCATCGGGGTCTACGAAGGCGCCTACAAAATCGAGTTGTTGGCCGCGTACGCCGAGGTTTGGGCCTAGGATGCTTGTGATGGTTGGTGCTGTGTTGTCGGGTACGATGACAGGTACGATATTGGCTGCAAATTCGGAGGTGTTGCCGTTGGGGTCTGTTGCGGTGGCTGAGACAATGTAGGATTCTGGGACGGTGGCGCTAAAGAGTAATGAGAAAGTGACGTCGCCGTTGGCATCTGTGGTGACATCTGCTGTTCCGATTAAGACTTGTCCTTGGCCGTATCCGCTGACGTGTGCCGTTGCGCTGGCGTAGATTTGTATTTTAAATGTTTGGTTGGGCGTGCTGTTGAGTGTGCCTTGTGCTGTAAATGTTGCGCCTTGGCGTGTTACGCCTGTGAGTACGGGGTAGTTTTGTAGTCCGTTGGGTCCTGTGTCAGCATCGGCTAGGTCATTGAGCTGTACGCCTGTTGCGCCTAGGTCGATGGCTAGTCCGCCGTTGTTGTAGATTGAGTTGCTTAAGATCGCATTTCTTTGGACGTTGCTGGGGCTTGCTGCAACGCCTATGGTTGCGTTATTGACGATGGCGTTTGCTTGTCCGGGATTGAGCCCGCCGATGGTATTATCTACTGCATCGCTGAGGTAAATCCCGTAGCCGCCATTGCCTAGGGTTAGTGTTTGGGTGGCATCGGTGCCGATGAAGTTGCCTTGTATGATGTTGTTAGCCCCAGCCATGACAATTCCGCCTAGGGTGTTGCTTACGATGACGTTATTTTTGATGGTTGTGTTATCGCCTTTTTGGCTGACGCTGGTGCCCCATGAGATGCCTTGCTCGCCATTGCCTAGTGGGCCTTGGCCGGTGATATCTGCGCCGATGATGTTGCCGACGATGGTGTTTTGATCTGAATTGAATAAGACATCGATACCGCTTTGATTATTGCCCGAGATGACGTTTCTTTCACCGGGGAGTAGTCCGCCGATGATGTTGCCTCCGGCGTTGTAGAGGTGTATGCCATCGTGCGAGTTACCTAGGTCTAGCATGCCGGTGATATCGGTGCCGATGAGGTTGCCTTTGACGATGGTGCCTTGGGTCACTGAGCCGTTGCTGGTTATGGATAAGCCTACGGTGTTGCCCGAGATGATATTGCCTAGGCCTACCCCGCCAATGATGTTTCCATCGCCAGCTGACACGAGCACGCCTTGATTGTTTCCTAGATTTTGCGTGCCGGTAAGGTCTAAGCCGACGATATTGTTATAAACGAAGTTATTGTCTGCTGAGAAACCTGTGATCTGAATTCCTGTGCTCCAGTTGCCCGAGACAATATTGCGGTCTGCGATGGTGCTTCCGCCAACGGTATTGTCGGAGGAATCCACGATTTTGATGCCTATATTATTGCCTAGGCCAAAGACGGTGCCTGCGGCATCTGTCCCGATAAAGTTGCCTGTGATGGTGTTGCTTCCAGGGCCTGTGATTTTGATGGCGGCTTGGTCGCCGACATCGAATTTGACCATGGATAGGCCTTTGACAGTGGAGTTACCGGCTTGTAGTCGGAAGCCGCCATAGCCCGAGTTTGCGGCGCTTCCATCGATTTGAATCATCAGACTGGCATTGCTGATGACAGTGGCAGTGGCTGCGCTTGGTTGTGTGTAGCCATCGATATCAATGGGGGAAGTGATGGCGGGTAAAGCTGAAAGGACGGAGATGACGTGGACGCCTGCGCCTGGGATGTTAAAGTTAATCTGATCTGTGTCGGGAGTGGTATTGGCTAGTGTGATGGCTTCTCTTAGTGATCCTGCGCCGCTATCGGCGGTGTTTGTGACGGTATAAGTTGCGACGCTGAAAAGTTCCCTTGCTTCTAGGCTTTCCACCGAATTAAATTTTGGTTCTGTCATTTTTCTTCTCCTTTTCCCATAAAAAAATAGGGATGATTGATGTTCTAATCCTCTGCCGGCGTACAACACATGTGTACACGATCGGCGACTTTATTTTTTATTTTGCTGCTGCTGTTTAGTTGCAAAGATACCCTCCGGGTGATGAAGCATTGCTCATCCGATTTATTCTTTCTCTGTCTTTCCACACTACTTCACTTCTTTTATCACAATATCAATGGCTTGAACCGGCTTAGATAGCCGCGCCCTCTTCAGATTGCCCTTGTCGATTCTCAAAATAGCAACCGGTTGCTATGAGGTCAACATTATTTTTCTTTTTTTTCATTAAGCTACGATATTTCACCAACGGTTTGATCAAAAATCACTAATTTAAATCCACCGCTCCTTATATAAATGCGTTAAAATAAGCGGAACTACTGATAAACCCCACGTCTTTTTGACTGGTGGATTGCTCCCTTTTTCCAAGGAATATTGATTATGACACATACCCGACGCTGTTTTTTGGCTTCTTCTCTAGCGGGCTTGGCCACGACGACTGGGGCATCTGCATTGCCTCTACTCCGCTCGGTCCCACCCACCGCCAGCTCCCCCGGCTCCCCCGGTACATCTGACAGGCTGGCTTTGGGTAGCGGTCACCGCCGATCTAATCCCATCGCGACGTCGACCTACTCTTTTTTCAGCTTTTATAGGCGAAAAAACGCGACGATTTTTGATTGCATTGATTATGCTGCAAAATTTGGTTTTGATGCGGTGGAAGTTCTTGAGATTCAGATGGGCCAAGATACGAGCAATAAAACGCTTTCAAAAATTAAGCGTCATGCTTTTTTACAAGGCTTATCCATCTGCGGGATGTCTACGCATCAAACTTTTTGCACGCCCGACAAAAAGAAACGCCAGCTGAATATTAAAAAAACAGCTACCAGCATTGAGCGGGCGGCCAATTTGGGCGCGCCGATTATTCGGATCAATACGGGGAGATGGGGTACTTCTCGGAGCTTTACGGAGCTGATGAAAAATCGGGGCATCGAGCCGCCTTTGAAAGGGTATACCGATGAGGATGCTTATCCTTGGGTTATTGAATCGATCGAGAAGTTGTTGCCTTTGGCTGAAAAATATGGGGTGGTGTTGGGGCTTGAAAACCACTGGGGCTTAGGCAGAACGCCTAAGGGGGTGAATCGTATTGTGAATAAAATCAACTCGCCTTGGCTTCAGATTGTGATGGACACGGGTAACTTTTTGGAGGATCCCTACGATAAGCTCGAGAAAATAGCGCCTAAGACGGTGTTTGTCCAAGCCAAGACTTATTACGGCGGGGGCAATTGGTATACGCTGAAACTGGATTACCCACGGATCGCGAAGATCTTACGCAAGCAAAATTATAAAGGCTATATTTCACTGGAATTTGAAGGCAAAGAAAACCCTAATATCGCGGTGCCTAAGTCGCTGGCGATGCTACGCAAAACCTTTACTTATTAGTATGGACTCAAAAAAATCGTGCAAGAAGATACAAAAAAAACCCAGCGGCGATGCTGGGTTTTTTTGTGTATTATATTTGATTGGTATTTGATTGGGTGAGGTTTTACTGCTTTGGTCGCAGTAATCCGCCGACTAAAATGACGCTCATCATGATTAACGCGGTGGGCTCTGGGATTGCTGTTAGGCCTGTGCTTTGGGAAGTGATGGGGTCGCCTACACGTTTGCCGAAATGATTGCGTATAAAAAACAAATCGCTGAGGTCCACCTTGCCATCTGAAGTCATGTCTCCCACTGTGCCGGTGGTGCCCATATGCTTGCGTACTAATGCTAAATCGTCAAGATCGATGTCGCCATCTCCATCGGGGTCTTCAAAGTCGATGCCTAGTTTAGATCGCCAAGCGAGGGCGTATTGTGTGCCGGGGACTGGGTCTAAGACGTCGACTTTTAGAGCGTATCTTCCGGTGGTTAGGCCTTGATTGCCGTTGAGATAGATGTGCTCCACGTTATCGATGACTTTGCCGCTTTGGTCTCTGCCCGATTGGCTGATGTCGATGACATTGGCTAAATCCATGGTCCCGTCATTGACGCGATAAAGGGAAAGGTTTAGGTCGGCCAAATTGGCCTGGGTATTGGCGTTGGTCCATTTGTCGCTGCTGGGTTTATTTGGCACGACACGATTCCAGGCTAAGACGGCCGACAGTTGGGTCATGACGGTTTGGTCGGCGACATCAAAGTAATAATAAGACGATTGGGCTTGTGACGCATCTGCTTGGAAATCCCATCCTACGCGATCGACGAGCGTGGTGGTGCTTGCCTGCTGCTGGCCTGCGTTTAGGATGTGGTAGCTGTTGTAGACATTGAGTTCGCCTGCGCCATAGACGCGATCCAGTGGTCGCCAAGTGGAGTGGCTCCAGGCTAATCCGTCTTTGGTGGCTCCTGCCATGAGTATGGCGCGTAGGCTTTCTGGCTCTCGTCTGGCGTTGACCAGTCGCGCATCGTTATCGGCTACTTCTAGCAGCATGGCTGCGGCGGAACTTACTACTGCGGTGGCGTAGGAGGTTAAGCCATAGGACGCGTTGGTGACGATATCTGGCCTTGATCGGACGCTAGAATATCCGGTTCCTGTGGAGTGATTGCCATTGACTAATCCCACGGCGATTGAATTGTATCCGCCCGACATGAGTGTCATGCGTGTGCTGTTTTTGCCGTTGTTCATGCCTGTGACCATGAAGACCCCATCTCGGTTAACCATCCAGTCTGAGCGTAATAGCCAGTTTGTTTCGCTTTTTGATTTTTGTAATCCGCCCCAGCTATGATTTAAAACTCTGGTGAAATGATGTGAAATGGGTTGATTGCGTCTACCTCTTAGGCCTTTGTTGTAAGCGGTTGTTAACCAGGCGTTTGCGCCCCAGATATATACATCTGACACGCCTGGTGCCATGCTTGTGTTGCCGTATAAATTCATGCCTACGGCGGTGGCATGTTGGCTGGGGGTTGTGTTTCCGCCCGAGACTTGGTAATGAAAATTCACGCCAGTGAATAATGCGTGGTTGGGGTCTGGGCGGTAGGCGCCGGTGGTGCCGTTGCCTTCTGTGCCTTCGCTTTCTACTTGTCCAATGGCGATACCCGCGCCTGTGGGCAAGGCGGTGCCTAGTTCTATTTTGAGCTGATTATAGCCTACGTTATCGAGATAACCGCCTTGGGCAGAACAACTCAAGCCAGCCACGATCACCAATACTAATAAATTACGACACATCAAAACACATCTTCCTTTAAGCCAAGAATAGCTCATTTATAATTGAATGTTTCACGTCAGAAAATACGTCAAACAAAGTAAGCCTTATACGTCGCGAGCGCACGCAAACCGCCTATCTCCTAAGTGATTGTACCAGTTACAGCGTGTGAAATCGAGGATTACCTTTTCATAATCGTATTTCTTAATAAATCGGGGGTCGGTTTCTTTTCCTTTTTTTCGAGAATCATCCTCGTTTAAAGTGTTTTAAGCGATTTTTTATCATTGTCGAGAAGTCCTTAAAAAGCTTAGGTATCCTCTCTCAAACATACCCCCGCAAATGGCGAGTCTCAAATAAAATTAGGTTCTTTTTTTGCAAGGGTGACTGATATGGCCTTGATTAGGCCTCTTTATCGGCACAATCGCTTAATTGAGCTTTCTTTTGATGACCCATTTTAACTCAGCCATGCCAAAGATGCGCGCTCCGGCGATATAAATGCCCGCGCCTAGGGTGACCGTTGCGATGAGCAATGCTAGGGCTTCTGATTTGGATAAGATAGGTAGATCGAACATGACTAAGCTTAAAAATACAGCCAAGGCCATGACCAAGGTCATGGCTAGGCTTTTGGCCCAGCTGGCTAAGACTTGGGCATCGCATAGGCTGCCTGCTAATTTTTTGGAGAGTAGGACGAGCAAAATCAGCACTTGTATCATGGCACAGAGCGCGGTGGACCATGCGATGGCCGCTTCGCCCATCGACCAGACTAGGGTTAGATTCAGCGTGAGATTGACCAAGACCATGATGAGGCTCACCCACATCGGCGTTTTTGCGTCTTTAAAGGCGTAAAAGCCTCGCGTTAGGACATGCGAGATTGAGTATGCCCAGATGGCGCTGGCGTAGGCGATTAAGACGGTGTTGACTCTTTGAGCATCTGCGGTGGTGAAGGCGCCGTTTTCAAAAATGACTCGGGTGAGCAGTAGTCCTACGAGCATCATTCCCGCGGTGCAAGGCAGGCCGATGAACATGGCCATTCTTAATCCTCGTTTTAGAATGCCGGTGAATCGGCCTTGTTCATCGGCCCATTGCTTGGAGCAACTGCCTGCGGCTGCGGATAATGCCGGGAAGATTGCGGTGGCCAGGGCAATGCCAAATACGCCTAGGGGGAATTGGTAGAGTCGCTGGGCTAATTCTAAGCTGGCCACTGCGCCTTGCGATGCGATGGGGTAAGCGCGTTCTACGCCTAGCCAGTGAATGGTTGGGCTGCCTCCGGCTTTAGGGGATAAGACTAGCGCGATTAAGGTATCGGAGAGGACATTGAGTTGAAAGACGGATAAGCCTATCATCATGGGCAGCATTTGTTTGATGATTCGCTTCATTGCTGGGCCGGCGCCTGCGAAGCCTAGAACCAAAGATTCTACTTTGGTTAGCGCGTTTAATTGCCAAAGGACTTGGATGCATCCGCCTAGTAAAACCCCAGCTGCGACGAACATTAAGCTCATGGAGAGCTGGTCTTGGGTTTGGATGCCTAGGCCAAAGGTGAGGGCGGATGCGATCATCACGATGTTGAGAATGACGGGGGCGATGGCTGGGGGGCCAAATTTTCGGTGTACTTGTAGGATGCCGCCTAGCAGGGCCACCAGACAGACTAGGGGCATATAAGGCAGCATGACCATGGTTAACTCAATGACGAGTTTATAGTCGCCTGTCCATTGGGGTTGTGCGCGTAAATAATAGAGGATGGCTTCGCCGGCGAGGGTCAAGGCACCTGTTATGGCTAACATAAGGGCCAAGCATAAGCTGGCTACGCGTCTGGCCATTTGGCGATTATGGGCTAATAGTGCGGTGTATTCGGGGATAAATGCCGCGGTTAGTGCGCCTTCTCCGAATAATCGCCTGAAAAGGTTGGGGATTTTGAATCCCGCGTAGAAGGCATCGGTTAAACGCCCCGTGCCGAACACGCCTACGATTACCGCGTCGCGCACGAGCCCTAAGACGCGGGAGATTAGGGTTAGGCCGCTGACGAGCATCGCTCTGCCTACAAAAGCATCGTCTTGGGTTATTTGGGTTTGGCTTTCATTGATTTTGCTTTTTTGCTCTGCCCAGTCGTCGTTGGGTGTTTCATCGGGTAGGGACCAGCCTTGGCGTTGCGTTTCGTAGCGTATGGTTCCGGCGACGAGTAGTCCTACGATCCATATGATGACGCCTTGTAGTACGCCGACGAGATGGGCGTTGAGGTCTGCTGTTTCGCTGCTTCTGCCGATGTATCCTTGTACTTTTTCCACGGTGATGCCTAGCAAGATCATAAACGAGACACAGGCGGCTCCGTTGAGTCTTTTTAACCTGCCTGTGAGGATTTGGCTCATGGCTAGGCCTAGGGTTAAGAGCAGTCCGGCTAAGAAATGCATGGTTTTATCGTTAAAATGTTCTAGGCCTGCGGGCTTGATGCTGCTTATGAATACGATGAAATAGGATTGGGGGAGCATGGCGCCCCACATCAAAAACACGCCGAGGAACAATGTGCCGACGCGGCTACATAGGAGCCAGCCCCTGCGATTGGGCCAATACCATGCTTGGCCTAGATAAAGGGTGAAGCAGGTCAAGATGCCTAAGCCGTCGGCTAGGACGTCTAGGCCGTCCATCTCTCGGCCCACAAATTGCTGGGTAT
>CAZSSX010000069.1:0-10759 GCA_964609545.1 uncultured Phycisphaeraceae bacterium
CAACTTACCGCCATAAGTTTTCTGTAAATTTTCCTGAGTAAACACTTCATGCGTCGGGCCAAATGCCACCACCCGCATATTCAGCAGCACCACATCATCAAAATATTCGGGCACCGTTTGCAAATCATGATGCACCACCAGCACCGTCTTGCCCCTGGCTTTAAGCTCCCGAAGAATCTCAACAATCGCCTTCTCCGTCGCGGCATCCACCGCCGCGAACGGCTCATCCATAAAATAAAGCCGCGCATCCTGCACCAATGCCCGAGCCAAAAACACACGCTGCTGCTGTCCGCCCGAAAGCTGGCTAATCTGCCGATGCGCATAATCCGCCAGCCCCACTTTTTCCAGCGCCTCTAAACCCGCCCGTTTCTCTTTCTTACCCACAGGCCAACACCAACCCAATTTTGCATAAGTCCCCATCACCACCACGTCCAGCGCACTCACCGGAAAATCCCAATCCACCGATTCCCGTTGAGGCACATAACCCACCAACTCACGCTGCTTGGCGTAAGCCTTCCCATAAATTTTAACCTCCCCCGAAGCTTTAGGAATCAATCCCAAGCAAGCTTTGATCAGCGTACTCTTGCCCGCGCCGTTAGGCCCCACAATCCCAATCAAATGCCCCTCGGGCAACGTCAAATCAATATCCCAAATCACAGGCTTACGATGATAAGCCACCGTCATATCATGAATCGTAAGCGGAGATGACACAGGGTGATCATCAGGCAAACCCTTAACTTGTCGCAAATTTTGTTTCCGCCAAAATAATGCCATCACTCACCCCCTTCCAAAACTTTAAACCCGCCACGCATCCCCTTAACCTCAACACCCTTAGCCCCCAACCCAATAGCAATCGTCGTTGCATTATGATCAATCATCCCGATAAACGTTCCCCGATATGTCCCGGCTTTGCCCATCGCATCAGAAAAAAGTTTGCCTCCGATCAAAAGCTCATGCCCCTTAATCCGAGCATTCTCAACCACCTTCATCACAAACCGTTGGTCCACGCTCGTCTCCACAAAAATCGCTCTGATCTGATGAGCCACCAGATAATCAACCAACCGATTGATATCACCAATCCCCGCTTCAGAATCTGTAGAAATACCTTGGATCGCTTTCACCTTTAAGCCGTAGACCCTTGCATAGTAGCCAAAAGCATCGTGCGCCGTCACTAAAACCCGCTTACCCTGCGGGATTTTTTTTGTCACGCGTTTCACATAGGCATCGAGTTTTTTCAATTTTTCTAAATAAACTTTAACATTTTTTTGATAGTCCGCGGCATGGGCTTGATCGTATTTCCCCAAAGATTCAGCCACAAATTCAGCACACTTGCCCCAAAGCGCTACGTCCATCCAAACATGCGGATCCGGATGCCCCTTGAACGCCCGAGGCCGAACCAGCTCCTCAGCAGACAAACCCCCCGTCACCGCGATCACCGTCTTGCCCCGTTTTTTTAAGCCCTGTAAATACTGAATCATCTTCCCCTCAAGATGCAGCCCCGAATAAATCACCACATCGGCTTTTCGCATCTTCTTGGCATCACTGGTTTGCACCGAATAAAGATGCGGGTCAACCCCCGCCCCCATCAACGTGACCACCTGCCCATGCTCGCCCGCCACCTGCCTGACAATATCTCCCACCATCCCCGTCGTCGCTACAATACGATACCGCCCCCGCTGCCCCTCGCCCCGCCGGCCAGTGGCTCGGCCTTCTTCCGCCCCGTCGCAACCCATCAGCCCCAACCCAACAAACAAAAATACCACGCCATAGGTCCATCTGAACATGCGATCTTTCCAATACTTTTAACAAACAAAAAATATCTCGAGTCATTCCTAAATCAAAGACAACACTTTGATTACTCAAAGTAACCATCGACATATTATCTAATTCTCTTTGCATGTCAACCAAAACACGCTAAACTCTCACACATGCCCACCGAAACCGTCGAAAATTATGTCAAATCCATCTACAAACTACAGCAAGCCGACGACCACAGCACCGCCGCCCTAGGCAAGCTCGCCACCCGCCTAGCCATCACCCCAGGCACCGCCACCACCATGGCCAAAAACCTCGCACAAGCCGGATACGTCCATTATATCGCCCGCAAAGGCGTCACCCTCACACCCAAAGGACAAAAGCTCGCCCTCCACGTCATCCGCAGGCACCGCCTAGTCGAACTGCTCCTCGTTCAAATCGTAGGCTGCGACTGGTCCCGCGTCCACGATGAAGCCGAAATACTCGAACACGCCATCTCCGATTACCTCCTCGAAAAAATTGACCAACTACTAGGATACCCCACCACCGACCCGCACGGCGACCCCATCCCCCAAGCCTCAGGCAAAATCAAACGCCAAAAAGTCCAAAAACTCTCACAAGCAAAACCCGCCCACGCCATCATCGCACGCGTCACCGATCACGAACCCCAATTCCTCACCTACCTCAGGCAACAACAGCTCACACCAGGCGCAAAAATCACCATCCAACACCGCGACCCCCTCGCGGGCGTAATCACACTCACATTAAAAAACTCAAAAACAAAAATCCATCTCAGCCTAAAAGCCGCAGAAAATATCTACATCTACGCCTAGCCCACCCTATCTGTCACAATGGTTGTTCCATTGCTTAAAGTATTTTTAAAGTCCCCCCTATTTCTGCTGAGCGTTGTGAAATGAAGCTACTCAAGCAACGCTCGTCCCTTCATTCGAGTAAATTCCTCGGTAAAAATCACAAAATCCTTAAAATCTAGAAAAAATATGAATTATCGCATTAAAACAATCTCATTACTCGTCATTAAAAATAAACTCCTGCGGCATATCGCATCATCAAAACCCCTTTTCTCTTAAGGCACACCCATGCAAAACAAAGCGCACTCTCTATTGATTCTAATGACCCTGTTATTGGCATCTATGGCGACTCCAACCGCTTATGGTTCAAATCCGCCGTCAGAACTTCTAAAGCGCCCCAATATTGTCTTTATCTTCTCCGATGACCACGCCTACCAAGCGATTTCAGCCTACGGATCACGCCTGGCCAAAGTCGCCCCCACGCCCAATATCGATCGCATCGCCAAAGCGGGCATGCGTTTTGATCACTCCTACGTGACCAATTCTATTTGCGGCCCAGCCAGAGCCGTCATTCAAACGGGGAAGCATTCCCATCTCAACGGCTTTGTGCGTAATTCCAACACCTTCAATGCCGACCAACAGACTTTTCCTAAGATTTTACAAAAACACGGATACCAAACCGCTTTGATTGGTAAATGGCACTTGCGCGCTGCGCCTCAAGGCTTTAATTATTACGATATCCTCCTAGGGCAAGGCGTTTACTATCGCCCGACCTTCATCAATCAAAAACGAAAAGCAACCCGTGCCACGGGATACGTCAGCGATATCATTACCCAAAAATCACTACAATGGCTCAAGACCGGCCGCGACAAGACCAAACCTTTTATGATTATGATTCAGCACAAAGCACCACACCGCAAATGGATGCCTGGCCCTAAGTATCTCACCCTTTTTGATGATGTCCAGATCCCCGAGCCCCCAACGCTTTTTGATGATTATCAAAACCGAGGCACCGCGGCGAAAAAACAAGCCATGACTATCAAAAAAACAATGCGCATGGGATACGACCTAAAAGTCTGGGAGAACCTCAAGCAAGCACAAGGCCGACGTCTTAAAAATGGATTGCTAGCCCGCATGACACCCGAAGAAAAGCGCGCTTGGCTCAAAGCTTACACGCCTAAAAACCTCGCCTTTATCTCTCAAAAGCTCACAGGCAAAGCGCTTGTCCGTTGGAAGTATCAGCGATATATGAAAGATTATCTGCGATGCATCCGGTCGGTCGATGATGGCGTAGGCAACGTGCTAGACTATCTTAAAGAAAACGGATTAGACAAAAACACGATTGTTATTTACAGCTCGGACCAAGGCTTTTATCTAGGTGAGCATGGCTGGTTTGACAAACGATTTATGTATAAAGAATCTTTCCGCTCGCCGCTTCTAATTAAATACCCTGGCGTGACCAAACCCGGATCAGTCAACACTGATCTGGTTCAAAATTTAGATTTTGCTCAAACGTTTTTAGATATCGCTGGCGTCCCACAGCCTAGCGATATGCAAGGGGCATCGCTGTTACCTTTGTTGCAAAATAAGACACCCAAAAGCTGGCGGAAATCATTATATTATCACTACTACGAATTCCCCGGCGCCCATAGCGTACGCCGTCATGAAGGAATATCCACCAAACGATATAAACTGATTCATTTTTATACATTGAACGAATGGGAGCTTTATGATGCCACAAACGACCCCAACGATATGAATAATCTCTATGAGCATCCGGACTACCAAGCAACAATCAAAACACTCAAAGCTGAATTGATAAGACTCAAAAAACAATATCAAGTACCGCCAAGAAAAACACGAAAAAAATGAAAAATGTAAACCCTATGACTCATCATACAAGCATTGTAAGCCCAAAATAATCCTCGCGACAAGTGATGCACATCAAGCCAAATCGATACATTTCATCTGCGACAAAAATAATCTTGATGTGTATTAAGAATAATAAAATCAGCAGTTTTAGCCCTTAGCCATATGATTTTGCGCGATAGGCATGCGTCGCCCAAAGCCAAAGGCTCTAGCGGTGATTTTGATGCCTGGCGCAGCTTGCTTGCGTTTATATTCATTAAGATCGATGAGTTTCAAGATGCGACAAACAACCTCTTGGGCAAATTGGGTTTGAGTGATAATCTGCTTGGCTGACTGGTGCTGTTCGACATAGCGAAAAATGATTTCATCTAAGACCGCATATGGAGGTAAACTATCTTGATCCTCTTGGTCGGGCCGAAGCTCTGCGCTGGGTGGTTTGCTAATAGAATTTTCGGGGATGACCGCTTGATGATATTTTTGTTTAAGCGGCGATTTTTCAGACTGATTGATCCAGTTGGACAAATCCCAGACCAAAGTTTTAGGCACATCGCTCAGTACCGCCAAGCCCCCGCACATGTCGCCGTATAAAGTGCAATAGCCTACTGCTAATTCGCTTTTATTTCCGGTAGTCACAAGCAAGCAGCCATGCTTATTTGAGATGGCCATCAGCAGTAAGCCTCGGATGCGTGCTTGTATGTTTTCCTCGGTAGCATCGAGAGGCTTATTTTCAAAGAGCGGGGTAATCAGTTTTTCCGAAGCTTGATGTATCGCATCGATCGGCAAAACGTCGTATTGTATCCCTAACCTTCCAGCCAAATCTTGCGCATCATCAAGCGAACCTTGGCTTGAATATCTTGAAGGCAAAGCGATACCCCGAACGTTTTCCGCGCCTATCGCTGCCACCGCCAAAGCCGCGGTCAAAGCAGAATCAATGCCACCACTGAGCCCTAAGACAATTGATTTAAATTTACATTTTTTACAATAGTCCTTTAAACCTAGGACCAAAGCGTGATATGCATCAGCCAACAAATCCTCTTCATCCCGAATCGCTCGATGCGTTTCATTCAGATCAAGTATCAGCAGGTCTTGCTCGAAGCTTTTTGCTTTGGCAATGATTTGGCCTTGCTTATCGTAGACACAACTTTTGCCATCGAAAACTAATTCATCATTGCCGCCAACTTGATTGCAAAAAAGCAGAGGCACTCGATTGGCCTTGGCCACGTCGGAAAAAATCTGATTTCTGATCTGATCTTTGCCTAAAACAAAAGGCGATGCAGAGCAATTGATAATCACTTGCGCCCCTTGCTTAACCAAATCTAATGCCGGATCAAACTCATATAATGTTCGACCTAAACCCCCTTGATCTGCAAGCCACAGGTCCTCACAAATGGTGATGCCAATTTTGATATTATTAAGCTCAACGATTTTATTTTCTGAACGCTGATGAACGATGCGCGCTGGCTGAAAATATCTTCTTTCATCGAAGACATCATAAGTAGGCAAATGTGTTTTGATAATGTAATTATCCACACGTCCATTTTTGATAAATGCCCCAGCGTTATGCAACGGCATCCCTGTGTTTGAATCAGCAGGAATGACACAGCCTATAACAAATGCGATATCAGTATGCTTAGCCGCCAAATCATGCAAAGCTTTCTGAGATTGCTCAATGAGATCCGGCTTTAACAGCAGATCTTTAGGCGGATATCCCAATAATGCCATTTCTGGAAAAATAACCAGATCAACGCTTTCTTCGCGTGAAAGTGACAAATAATGACTAATCTGCACAGTATTTGCCGCGATATCGCCGATAATTGGATTGGTCTGGGCTAATGCGATCTTCATCAAATCAAAACTCCATAGGTACCATCAGATGTGGTAGTATACAACGCAGAGGCACTTTAAGCACACTTGATTTTTTAAACTTGAATGGACTCAACATAATGAATCGAAGCACAAACGTCATACGTTTTTCAATGGCACTTGGCATGACTCTGTTTCTTTCAGCCTGCCGATCACCGGCGGTGGAAGATCAAAGTCATTTACTGCACGAAGCTCAATTGATGCTGCGCGGAAATATGCCTAGCTCCGCGCTGGCTACCTATGGAGTTGCCCTCGATAAAGACCCAAGCTTGGTTGATGCGCATATGGGCATGGGCGCGATTTATCGCAACTGGGAAAATCCTAAGCTTGCCCAAGCAGCTTATCGCAGAGCAACCCTTTATTCGCCCAACTCTTTTGATGCTCATTATTGGTATGGTCGCATGACCCAAAAGCTAGGCGATCTAACCAAGACCCTAAAAATCTATCTTCGAGCCTTAGAAATCGATCCCAATCATGCCCAGACTCACCGCCTCGTGGCCAACCTTTACTATGACAAGCAAGATATTTTTCACGCCATCGACCACGCCAAGCGCGTGACCGATCTAACCCCTAAAGATGCCGCAGCTTGGCACCTGCTAGGCGTTTGCTACGCGCAAAGTGGCAGATACCAAGAAGCCATTCACGCTTATAATATTTCAGCACGAGGCAACATCAGCGAAAAATTACTCGTCGATTGGTTTACCACTTATGCCAAGCAAGAAAAACATAGCCAAGCCGTCTCCGTATTAAATGAACTCTGCAAACGCTACCCCAAAGCCCACTATTATCAGCGCACCGGCTTTCATTATTACGAGCTGGCCCGTGAACAAGTTGCCCTGAAGCACGTGCAAAAAGCCAACGACTTTTTCGAAAAAGCCCTAGAACGTTTTAAAAAAACACTCACACTAGATAAAGAAAACATCAAAGGCCTCAACGGCGTAGGCTATGCCAGCATGAACCTCTACTACGCCACAGGGCAGATCGACCAAGTCTTAAAACGCCAAGCTTTAGATGCTTGGCGTATGAGTTTGGATATTAAAAAAGATCAACCCAAAATCCAAAAAATGTATCGCGCTTTCCGTTAAATTCCCCTTATGTGATCTATCGAAAAATGACAATTTCTACTCTTGAAGATTGGCAGCGGGTTGCCTTTAATCAACCCCAACTTTTATCCCTCGCAGAGGCTTGCGATGCGAAAGATGTCTCACAAGTTTCAAAACTGCGCGCCAAGTATGATCGGCAGCTACTGCATCTTGCCCTAGATCTAACCGCCGCCAGGCGCAAAGGCGCTATCAAATTCCCCCATCGCGCCGCAACACTCATCGCCGACACCGTAGGTCTTGAACAAGCATCCTCCATGATGGTAGGCTTACACAAAGCCAAGCGAATCAAACAGCAAAGCCAAAGTATCACCGATTTATGCTGTGGCATCGGCGGTGATGCCATGGCCATGAGCGCCTCGGGCATTGATGTGTTAGGCGTAGATATCAGCCCCATCAAAACTTGGATGACCAAACAAAACGCCCACTGCCCAGTCCTCTGCAAAGATGTAAGAGATTTAGATTTAGCCAAAAATGATTGGCATTTTGATCCCGCCAGACGCGGGCAAACTTCACGGGTTTGGAATTTTGAAGATTATATCCCAGGCCCCGATTTTCTAAAAAAACTCCTAAACGCCCATCCCCATGGGTGCTTAAAACTTGGCCCAGGTGTTTCTCTTTCAGTCTTAGATGCTTTTTTTCAAGCCACGGGCTTGCCTTATGAAATTGAAATGATTTTCGAAAAACATCATCTCACCCAAGCATTAGTTTGGACAGGCAAATTCGCCCAGCACCATCGCCGAACCGCCACCCGGCTAATGGAAGATGGCCAAGCCCAGCAAATCTCTGGGCAACAAGATTACCCCCCCATTGCTAATATTCAAAGCTATCTTTACGCCATCAATCCCGCAGCAGAACGGCTTCGCCTAGAGCATCTACTTTGCCAAAAGCATCACCTAGCTTCTATCCATTACGACCTAGGTTTACTCACCAGCGATAGGCTCATCGATGATCCGTTTTTGACCGGTTTTAAATTTTTAGAAATGCTGCCTTGGAAACAAAATACAAAAAATCTACGCAAATGGCTAAACGCTCATGACTGTAAAACCGTCGAAGTTAAAACACGCGATAAACTTTGCAACCCAGACAAAGTTCAGCAGCAGCTCCGAGGCAAGAAAACCAACAGCCAAATCTACACCCTATTTATTCACCGCTGGGGCGAAAAACAACGCGTGATTATCACTCAACGCTTAGCACAATAATACTCCCCCCAAAAAAATCAATAGCGCTCCATCAGTGCCAGCAGGACATCTACCTTTGGCTGTTTGTTTATCGCCGACGATGCGGGAGTTTGTTGCTCGGCTAACCATTGATAATAAGCATTCATCATCACGTCCTGATTCTTATTACTGCTACTGTTTTTATTTTCACGCTTGTTATTTTGGCTGTACTGCTGCGGGCTAGGCGCGATGCTATTCTGTGCTTGAGGAATGATCGCCGGCTGGGGCAAAATCGATGACAAAGGCGCTGCCGATTGCCCGTAGTAATTGCGAATATCGAATAAATCTTGCAACGAGAAGGCGCCACCCATCCCTTTTTTAACCAGATTTCTATCGACATCATCAACTTGACGATCTTGATTAACATCTCCACCGAGTACATCATCGAGAGATTTTTCCGCGCTTTGCCAATGCTTTGATTTTGTCCATGCATCAGGCGCCGTAATATCTGGCTTAATCTCAAGCACCCGACCAGCGCCATCGGTCGCGGGAAACCAAGTATCATTATACTTAAAATCCAGTATATGCAAATCATTAGGCGATGCTAAGCTCAGCGTTAATCGCTCCCCCGCATTACTCAGTTTGCCTTGATACTCACCGCCAAAATCGTACACCGCTGGGAACTTTGTTTTGAACTGTTGATAATTTTTGAAAAGCGTAATCGTTTTCCCCGCCTCCAAAACCGTGTCGCCAAAGCTAAACGCAATCCCCGCCGTGAAGCTCACGCCTTGAAGATTAAGCGACTCTGCGCCTGTATTTTTAAGCACGATATATTCGTAATCCGTTCCATCTTTAGGGTTATACATGATCTGCGTCACACGCAAATCATTAATCAGATTCAGATCATTTTGGTAACTATGCTCCGAAACAAATGCGTTTGGCAAACCCTTGGTGGGTAGCGTATAAGCCTGTATTTTACCCTGAGCATTAAACCCTTGCGAGACATCTGTGTTTTGTGATTCGTAGCGTATCCGATCTAATTGATTATTTTGCTGATCAAATAATCCGATCATCCCCGCATCACTAGCGAGTTTAAAATTCAGATGGCTTGGTCCCAAATCCACTTTCCCATCCGCGGTGAAAGCAGCATATCCCAGCGCGGGAATAAAGCTTAACGGCGAGATGATTTGACCAACGTTTGGGCGATTAGGATGGTTAGATAGTTTTAAGCCAGCAAGAGAAACCGGCAACTGATCCGGATTATATAACTCGATAAAATCTTCCGCTTCCAAAGTTTGGCTGGCGGCGAGCCACTCGTTTATTTTTACTCCTTGATAATCGCCCACCGCTTGCTCGATATTTTTCGCCCCAGGCGTAGGCCTATTCAGCGCCCACTGATTATCCGACCGAACGCGGCCGATAGATTGATTCGTAATTTGCGCGCCGAAGGCAATCGCGTCAGTGACGTTTTGCCCATCCGCTGGCGGGCTCAACAGATAAAGTGTTTGCCCTTTTTTGGATAACGTAAATCCGGTATACAAACCCGTTGCCCCCAAGCTTGCTTTGGCCGCATGTAAGACAAGATATTGATTTGGATTTAGAATCGTTCCGCTTGGAAAAGTAAATCGCGGCACGCCTTGAACTTGATCGCTAATACCCATCGCCGAAAGGTCCATAGGCTGATTGGTGCTATTATAGATTTCGATCAGATCGGTGATAGCATTCTCGTACTGAACTTGCGTATTACTTGCCAGCACCTCATTAAAAATTAAGCCGTAGCCCGCATCGCTAACTTCCCATTGAAAAGTCAGTGGCTGAGCGTTAGTTTCCTGCCACGTCTGATCCGCATGACGCCCAATCACATCTAAACGATAAGCCCCCGGCGAAAGATTCACAAGATCAATCAACTGGCCAATAGACATCTCTGCACTATAACCAGCATTGTTAATTTGATATTTATAAAATTTAATGCCCGCACCAAAAATCTGAAAGGATGGATTTTTATCCGTCGATTTTTCTTTCACATCGCCAGCAATCACAAGGTCGCTAGCAATATTAGGCCCTAAATCAATGCCCCCTATCCCCGCACCGATGGCGATGGAACCTTTGCCCAATGAAACATCAATAGCGCCCGCTTGAGGATTATCAATCAAGTGATTAAGTCGCAAATCCCCGAAGATATTGCCCGTACCTAGATTGTGAT
>CAZSSX010000070.1:0-10729 GCA_964609545.1 uncultured Phycisphaeraceae bacterium
TGAATTTTATTTTCCATCGGCTGTTTTTGTTTTCCGCCGGTGCGCCTTCGATAGTTAGTGCGGTGTGATTGAATGCTTTGGAGAATCCAATGACTAGCGGTCCACACATGCCGATGCAATGTAGACTCATGGCCATGCCCGTGACGAATAGCCCTAAATAAACACCGATTTGATCAAACATTGCATGACTCCTTGATGGGCCTTTTTTTATTGAGTGGCAGATTTTGGCTGAGTGGGCCGATGCCTAGGCGAGTGCTTGCATTTTGATTTTGGTTTTGGTTTTGGTTTTGTCCCTCTTCTGGTGCAATATTGCCCGCGCCTTTTGAGCTTAATACGATGAGTAAACTGGATAGTACCATGGCGCCACCTGCAAATAATGGGTTGAGCACGCCTGTTGCGGCCAAGCCGATGCCTATTGTGTTGTACGCAAATGCCCAGGAAAGATTGAGCTTAATTCTTTTTTGGTTGTGCCTAGCGATGCGTATGAGCTGGGCGATAGCAGAGAGGCGGTTAGTGATTAGGCAGATTTCTCCTGCGTGTTTGGCAAAGTCTGTGCCGCTGCCCATGGAGATGCCCACGTCGGCTGCGGCGATGACGGGGCCATCGTTAATGCCGTCGCCTATCATGCCTACAACGTTATTTTTATGCTTTGCCTTTTTTAAGATTTGGTATTTATCATCGGGCAATAAATCGCAGTGCATCGGTATGTTGAGTGCTTTGGCCACCGCGGCTGCGGGGTCTTTGCGATCGCCTGTGAGCATGGTCAGCTTCAGGCCTAGCGTTGCCAATTGTTCTAAGGCTTGCTTGGCGCCTGGGCGAAGCGTTTCGGAGAAATCAATCCGCCCAAGAATGGTGCGATGGCTGGCTAAATAGACGTGGGGCACGGGGGCATCACTTTGGAGGTGATCGGGGTCATCGTAATTGTGGACGAGTTTTACGCTTCCTAGTTCGTAGGGCTGGCCGGCGACGCTGCCTGCGATACCTAAGCCTGGTAGAAGTCGATAAGACTGGGCAGGTTTGTAGGAGATCTCAAGCTTTTTGGCTTGGTCTAGAATGGATAAGCCGATGGGGTGATCGCTGGCATTTTCTAGGCTTGCGCAGATGGCGATGGTTTTTTCATCGGATAATTTTTTTGTGTGGCGCATCCCCACAAAGGACATTTGCTGGGTTGTAAGGGTGCCTGTCTTGTCTAAAAAGAGATGGGAGAGGTTGGCGATAGACTCTAAGGCGGTGGCATTTTTTACTAAGATGCCTTGGGCGGCGGCGCGTTTGAGGGCGCTATAGGTGGCCAAGGGCGTGGCGATGCCTAGCGCGCAGGGGCAGCTGATGAGTAAGACGCTGAGTGCTTGGAGGATTCCGGCGACGGGTTGCCCGGCGATGAGCCGATGGGTAAACACCGCCAAGGCGATGAGCAGCACGGCGGGGACAAAAAATTGGGCGATACGATCTGCTAGCCGCTGCATTTGCATTTTGTTGGCTTGGGCATCGGCGAGTAATTGTTGTACTTTGCCTATGGCGATATTTTGTCCTACAGCGGTGACTTTGATCCATAGTTGCCCGTCTACGCATAGGCTTCCGCCGTAGACTTGCTGACCGATGCGGGCTTCTACGGGTTTGGATTCTCCGGTGAGAAATCGCTGGTCTATAAAGCTTTGCCCACTGAGGACGATGCCATCGCTGGCGATTAGGGCGCCTGCATCTGCGCGTAGCTGATCGCCGATGATGAGGCGGTCTCTTTCTATTTGTTGTATTTGGCCTTGGCGCATCACTCGGACTTGGGACGGTAGGGATTCGATGAGATCGCTGCCCGCGTCCATGGCTTTTTTTTTGGCTTTGGCATCTAGGAACTGCCCCACGGTGACAAGGACTAGGATGCCCGCTGCGGTGTCAAAATATAGATGGTAGTGGCCGATGAAAGTGTTATAGACGGATAAGGCATAGGCGGCCATGACGCCGATGACGATGAGAAGATTTGCTTGTATTTTGCGATAGGTGAGCCATGATTCCATGGCATCGGCCAGCAGAGGTAAGCCTAGTAATACGACGACGCCGGTGCAGAGCAGCATTAGGAAATAAGCTGCGAGGCCTGCAAAATCGCTGGATGTTTCGGTGGCTTGTTGGGCGTTTAGCGTGAAGACGTGTTGCCAGTAGAATATCCAGCTGAAAACCATGATATTCAAAAATAGGAAAATGCCTAGGCCTAGTTTTAGCATGAGGGGCTGTGCGCTACCGTGAACGCCCTGCTCCACATCGGCTAAGCTGTGAGCAAATTTACAACCAAAACAACAGAAGCTTTGGCCATGACACCGCCTACCCTTAGGCACTGGCAAGCCACAATGCGTGCAGGCTAGCTGTTGGGCATCGGCATCGAGGCTGGGCAATTTAGCCTCCAGCTTCGACCAGGAGGTGTTTGATTAGATACCATGCGCCGCCGACGACGTACATAATCCAAAACAAGGTGATAAACCATGGGAAGTGGTATCCGTTGTAGCTTAAATGTTTGTGTCTTTTAAATCCCATCTCATTTGCCTTCTTTCTGTGTTTTTTGTTTGGCTGCGGCTTCGGCTTGGTCGAATTCGTTTTGAAAATCTAGCATGCGATACTTGGCATACTCGACGTCTTTGTAATGGCCGCTGAGGTAGCTCCAGATGAGTAGGCATCCAAAACCACTGGCTACTAAGAGGTAGGTGACCAGAGGCATCACCGCAAATGCGTTTTGATTGACAATGCCATCTTCTAGGATTTTATTGCTCGGGTCGCTTAAGGTTTGGAAGAACTCGATCAGTTTCAGGACAAAGGCTATCCCGGCGATGACTAGCATCACGACAGAAAATATCCATAAAAACTTTCGTTTGGCCGAGTTGGCGGGTTTGCGTTTTTCGATATATAAACTCATTTTTTAACTTTCTATTTTACATCTTGGGTTGATGCTAATGACGATTAAGTCTTACTCTTCTTCTTGTTCGTCGGCTTGGGATTCTTTTTTCTTTTCTTTTATTGGCGCTACTGCTTGGGGTTTGGGATTTTCTCGTTGTATGTTGTTGAGGTTGTAAATGTTTTCTTGCTTGCTGTTTTGCCAGCTGCCTAGCCATTGGATATAGGTGATGATGGCTAAGCCTTTTTTGTTGGGCGTTTTGCCATCTTTTTCTAATAGCCAAGGATAATTAGGCATGATCGAATAGGGTGATACGTCTTTGGGTCTGTAGAAGTGTGCGACGTGCCAATCGTTGGATTGTTTGCCGCCGTTTCTGACTAAATCCGGTCCGATGCGTCGGGTGCCCCATAGTGGTGGGCGATTCAGCTCGTTATGATATTCTTCTGGATAACTAGGCTGTCCGTATCGGGCAATATCATTACCCCATGGACGCACTTGCTGGGAATGGCAGTGCCAGCAGGCATTACCGATGTAGATTTGGTGGCCTTGGCGTAGCGCTTGTGCCATCACATCGGTGTCTGTTCGGTCGGAAAAGATTTCGTCGTAAGCGCTGGGGTCTGCGAGGCGTACTTTTAAAAGCATGTGCGGTAGGTCGGCGTTGAGTAGTGCTAATGCTTCCTCCACGCTGACTTTGGTTGAAGCTTCCCAGATATCAGCGGTGGCTTCGTTTAGTAGATCGATATATTCTTCGCTTTCAAAGTCATCAGACATTAGTTCCAATGCTTCTTCATCGCTTTTGTCTTTGAATGCCGCGGCGTAAGCTTTGCTATCGTTTGCTTTGACCCATGCCAATCTTTGTGCGATGGTTTTGTCAAATAAGGCTGTCACAACCTTGGGATACTTGCCACACAGTAGCTGGGCGATATCTTTGACGTTTTTGATTTTGGCGTCTTTAAGCTCTGAGAAATAAGCTTTGATATAAGCTGCGGGGTATTGTTCTTTTAAGAGCAATATATCTATTGGCGGGTTTTTCGATAAGTCTTCGGCGCTTTGTTCTTTAAAATGAACCACGGTGGCTGCGGGCAGATATGCGCTCAGGGCCATGGAGAAGATAAAGAATCCTAAGCCTGCCACGACAAAGATGAATTTAAAACGTTCCATAATATTTACCTATATTTTAACTGTTAATTTTAAGGGGTCTATTTAATGTTCACGCTTATCCAGCTGTTAGGCTTTCGCAGCCGGCATAGTCTTCTTCGATATGTTTTTTGCCTGCTTTTGCGGTCATGTACATGTTAAACACTAGGAGTAAGAATCCGATGATGATCATAGATCCTAGTACGATACGTGCGACCCAAAACGGCCACATGCTGTCTAGAATATCGGCACGGTGTGCCATTTTCATGGACATAAAGCCTTCGATCAATCCGCCGCCTGTGAGCGTTAGGAACATGCCCTCTAGGCCTAGCAGTGTCAACCAAAATTGCCAGATGGCGACTTTGTTGCTCCACCATTCTTTGCCTGTTAATTTAGGCCAGAGGTGATGTATCATGCCGAAGATCCAGAAGGAGAATACGCCAAACATCACCAAGTGAGCATGGGCGACGACCCAGTCTGTAAAGTGAATGAACTGCTGGAAAGATAGGGTGACTTGGAAAGCGCACTGGGTGCAGGTTAAGAAGTAATTAAAAGCACCCACCCAGAACCAGCGGATGGCCATGGAGCGTTTGATTGAACCGGGGTCTCCCATCCATGTCATAAAGAAGTTGATGACCACGCTGGTGACTACGATTTCGATCGCGATGGTGCTGACCACGGCTGAATATTGGGCGAACATGGGGATTGGGGAGCCTAGGAAATGGTGGACGCCTTGCAAGGGGTAGAAGAAGGCTAATCCCCAGAATCCTACGAGACTTAGCGAGTGAGACCAGATAGGTCTTTTGAGGATGACGGGCACAAAGAAATACATCATGCCCCATCCCATGGGGGTTACCCATAGGCCGACTAGGTCATGGATATAAAGTCCTAGTAATGGGCCCGATTCATTGCCTGGTAGAAGGGATGTCATCATGTTACCCATGATATAAGTGAGCGCCAGCCAGACGAATGCGGCGCTGAAATACCACAAGGTGACATACATCGATTTTTCTCTGCTGCGGATGATAGGCGGATAAAATTGGACGGATACTAGGATCGCGCCTAGCACAATAAGCCAATCTGTGATCACGGGGGTTTCGCCCCACTCTACGCCTTGGGCGTGGCCGTGGGCGAGGAGGCCTAGGACCATGAGCATGATGAGGTTCCATACGACTAAGATCACCACGCCGAGATAAACATTGAGGACCTTGCGGCCGGTCAGCCTGGGAACAACCCAATTGAGCATGGCCAAGAAGGCATTGGTTAAGAAACCAAAAGCCACCATGTTGGTATGCATCATACGCAGCCTACCGCGGGATAGGACTTCGATATCTGGCAAGCCATCCCATCCTACTAGCACTAGGGCGTAGAGTAGGCCCATTGTAAGGGCAACACTTAGCCAACCTAAGGCGGCAATAATGTGCCATTTGACTAGCGGATAACTTACTAATCCGGCTAAGTCCGATGTGTCGGTTGATTTTTGATCTGTCAGATCACTGGTTATTTCACTCATCTTATCACCTTCAAATTCATCTCTTTTAATCCTTTAATTCGACCTTAAGGGATGACTGTTCCTTTAATTTTAGATTTATTATTTGTCCGTTTTTTTAGTGGACTGGGTCATGGGTTGTATTTTTGGCTTGCGAAGCGATTTCACATAAGCGACCAAATCCCAGCTGTTACGCATTCCTATTTTTTTGCGTTGTTCGGCTGACAATGCATTCATCGCATCAGCGTTAAGGGGGAACGCTTTTAATGCCTCTGCGTATTGTTCTTTCTGTTGCGGGATGCCCATGGTATCCATTGTTTCTCTGACAGCATCGGTTTTGATATTGGCAAAAACATCTGGATTATAAGCTGGCATAATTGATCTGAGACCGGTCATAAAGGTACGATAAACGTCTTCGGGGTCTTGGCCTGCTTTGAGTTTTCTTCGGGTGAAGTCCAATGGTCGCTGGGGGTTGCCCCATGCATCGGGGTACTGAATGGCTGTGGCTCCTTTGCCTGCGCCGTCTACGCCGTGACATGAGATGCAGCCCGCGCCGAGGAACACGATTCGTCCGCGTGCGATGCGCGCGGGGTCTTTTAAATCCTCGGGTGCGTTGGGTACATGGATTTTTACACGCTGGGGAGCTTCTTTATCCCATTGTGGGTAGAATGCTTTGATGTACTGAATTACCGCGGCTTTGTCTGGTTCGGGCATCAATGCAAACTCGGGCATACTGACGGTGGCTAGGCCTCTTGAGATTGTCCGGTGTAGGTCTGCTTCCATGGGTAGACTGGTTGAGTCTGTGGATCGGAATTTATAAATGCCCGAGGTGAAATCCCGGGGCTTGGTTTTGAGTCTCGCCGCGGCGGCACCGTTGCCGTCGCCGTAGACGCCATGACATCCGACGCAGTAGTTGTTGTAAATCTCTTTACCCCGATGGAGAAGCACTTGCCGCTGATTATAGCTGGCTTGTTCGCCTACTTTGACCACTGCAAAGTGATTGCCTTCGTAGGCGCCTTTGGCTTTACCATCGGCGTCTAGGTTACTGGAGACGCCTGGGTCTCCGAATTCTTTATCGCAGCCTAGCACGCTCAGGCAGCCGGCCATGAGTGTTAAGGCCATCCATCTGTTGCTCTTTTTGGGGCGACGTTTTATGTGTTCATTTTTCAATAGACCATCTCTCATACAATTTTTCCAACCAACATAACATTGATCTTCTTACCTATCCTGCTGATCTTGAATTTTTTTCAAATTCATCATCAGCCCGCTGTATCTTCATCGAGCCACTGGTGTTATTTGGCTTAATGATTTTCTTGTTTTTTTTCGTTTGCTTTTTTTTGTTCCGTGCGCTGACGGTGACTGTGACCCGCTGTGGGCCGCTGAAATATCCCATTTTTAGGGGTACGCCTTGGGGGTAATTTTCGGGTGTGGCTTTGTGGATCATGGCATCACAGGCTTGGATGCAATCGCCACATTCTAAGCAGTGGTTGAATCCCGGGGCTGCGTTTGCAGAGAATCCGCGTTCATCGGTGACTGCATTGGCTAATTCTCTGGGTGATAAGCCGACGGGGCAGACATGATCGCAGCCGCTGCACTCGATACAGGTATCAGCGTCATTACGAAAATGGATACCGAAGTATTTCGCCGGCGCCACGATTGAGTAATAGAGTCCTACCGGGCAGACTTGCTTGCAAAATTCCCATCGCCAATACTTGCCGTGTAATAAGGCGCCTGTGGTTCCAAAGATGACCAACCCCCAGCCGACGGCTAGCGATTGGAGGTCCCCGAAAATTAACATTTTAAGATCTACCCACCACGCCAAGACCGAAACCACCATCACGCCACTGAAGAGCCCGCCTTTGATATAGTTCCACGCCATGGTTTTGACTGGCAATTTTTTTTGTTCTAGCTGTTCGCCGAAACGACTGACTTGCCCGACGGGACAGCCCCAACCACAAAAAACCCGCCCGGCGACAATATTAAGCAGGAAGGTCACCACGTACATGGCGATAATGCCGACCACCACGCCCGCCAAGGCTAGCTTAAACTCTGCGGGTTTAAAGAAAAGATAATGATTTCCGCCCCAGAAATCCACCTGAGCTAGACCCGAAAGAGGAACCAACATCAGGACCGCCAAGGTTATGCCTTGGCTGATAAAACGCAAGATATCGTAACGATGCTTATGCGCTTCAAGCAGACGCAGGAAGCGTAATCTAACAGATTGGCTTTTGCTTAGCATATTACTCTTTTTCTGTTCAGACAGCTGGGCGCCGAGGCTTGCCTAGGCAACACACAAGCGGTATCAAGATAATTTTATCTGATGATTTGGGCATCGTCAATTCATGTTAGGACAATTTTGTCTAATGACAAAACCCGAGCGATTGATGAAACACCACAACCATCGTTAGAAACTCAAAGATATTCGTTATAACCCTGCACAGGCCATACAAACCCAACTCTCCTGCTTGTCTCTTCGGATGAGATTCAATATTGACTTTAAAGAAGTTGCCCTTTTCGGCGAAACTGTGGAAAATCTAAATGTAGCGCGGGAGTGGCATTGCTGGCATTACTCCCCTAGGTGCAAAAGAAATGATCGTTCATCAGCCCCCCCCACTGCTGCTATTGATCCCTATCCCACCACTATGAGCACCGACAACGTAGAACCTACCCGGAAGCACTGAGTTCGATGCCTTTACAAAAGATTTTAGCTTTGGCCAACGGTCAAGGGAGTGGGTTGCTGGATGACATCGTGGGTCGGCTCCACGGCGATCTGAAGCGGGATGCGCTTGCCTTTTGGGGGCATGCCATCGCGATCAATGATTCGCTGGATGGCCATAACGCCTTCCATTAAGGTTTCTGGCCTGGGGGGGCATCCTGGGACGTAAACATCTACGGGGACAAACTGGTCGATGCCTTGCACGACGGCGTAGGTATCGAAGACGCCTCCGGTGGAAGCGCATGCGCCCATGGAGATGACCCATTTGGGTTCTGTCATTTGTTGGTAGATGCGCTGTAGGACGGGTAGCATTTTGACCGAGACGCGGCCTGCGACGATCATTAGGTCGGCTTGGCGCGGGGAGAAACGCATGACCTCGGCGCCGAATCTGGCTAAATCGTAACGGGAGGAGGCTGTGGCCATCAATTCGATGCCGCAGCAGGCTGTGGCAAAAGGCATGGGCCAAACGGAAGACCGACGGGACCAATTGATGACCTTCTGGAGCTGTGTGGTTAAGATGCTATCAGTTGGCAGGACGGATTCGATGCCCATGTTTTCACCTAAAATTCATACCCTAGCGATGATGCGGTTCTGTGATCAGCTGCTAGAATCGGGTTAATCAATTATCTATACACAAGATATCGTAATTGAAGTGAATCGTACAGTAAAATGGAGGGCTTGGGATGTGCAAACCTTCTTGGGGCTGAAAATTCTGAAAAACTCGCACAACCGTTAAATGAGCTTCGGATATTGGGATGTTTTGACTTATTGGACTTGTGCTTTGGATGATTTTGCGTCGATGATGATAATCTGAATGGGTAGGCATTGCGGGATTGTTTTTCCCCTTTGTTGGGATCGATTCAGACGGCCGGGTATAATGTATGTTAAAATAGGCAAACAGTCGTGCAGATAGCATAAGTGAGATTCAGGGTTTATGGCCAATCCAAAGAAAAAGCAATTACCCCCAGGCTGGCCTGTGCCTCCAGAGGATTTTGATCAGAAGCGTGCGGTTTTACATACGCGTGTGGTGACCGAAACGGGTGGCGGTCCAGAAAAAACGATTCTGCTTTCCTCGCCTTTTCTCAAGGATACGAATTATTGGCTGGCCAGTGCCTACATGCACCCGCCGGGCGACTCCGGTTTTGACGTGATACGCGCTCGGGCCAAGCAATGGGACAGCCCGCTGATCGGCCTGCCTGACAAGGGGATTCGCGATGTTTCGCTCATTCGTCAGTACCTGAAAATCTGCAAGCATTATCAAGTTAAAATATGGCACGCTCATGATTATAAATCTAATCTGCTGGGGCTGCTGCTTAAGCCGTTCCATAAAATGAAGCTTGTGACTACGATTCATGGGTGGGTGGTTCAAACCTCGCGGACGCCGCTTTATTATGCTGTGGATAAATGGTCCATTCCTTATTATAATCATATTATTTGCGTCTCGGATGATTTGTTGGATGAAGCCAAGCGGATCGGGGTTAAAGCGGATAAGCTGAGCTGGATCAATAACGCCATTGATCAAGATGATTACGCGCGTGAGTATCCGCCTGAGCAGAGCCGACTACGGGAGCAAATGGGCACGCCTAGCGGGCGCTTGGTGATCGGGGCTGTGGGGCGATTGATGCCCGAGAAAGGATTTAATCATCTTATCCGAGCAGCCGAGCAGCTGATCAAAGAGGGGCTAGATTTTGAGGTTTGGATCGCGGGACGGGGCGATAGCCAAGAGGCATTGCAAGCGCTTATCGATGGGCTTAATCTGCAAGACCGCGTCAAACTTTTTGGTTTTTGTAGTGATATGAAGGGGTTTTATCACGCGCTGGATGTTTTTGTGCTCAGTAGCTTGCGCGAGGGGTTGCCTAATGTGGTGCTTGAGGCGTGTTCAATGGGCGTGCCTGTGGTGAGCACGTTGGTTGCGGGTATTCCTAAAATGTTGACCCATGATGTGGATGGCCTTTTGTGCCCCATCGCCGACACGGAGGCTTTAATTTCGCCGATGCGGACGCTGCTTAAAAATCCGCAGAAACGCGCTGGCTTAGCTGCTGCTGGGCGGAAACTGATCGAACAAAAATATAGCTTCAGCGTGCGGATGGAAAAAGTTAAAGCCATCTACGATTCACTCCTAGATAGCCCGCAAAAAGATCGGAAAAAAACCCGAGGGGCTACGCTTTCCACGCAGGCGGGCTCGTAAAAGATGCCAAGGCACCCGGTTGGGGCTTCACACACGATCGCATCAGATAAGGTTTAAGTTCTTTTGAAAAAATACGCACAATTCATCGCGATGATCCTTACTTTGCCTAGCTGGCTTTGCTATCGCGTGGCGGTGATGGTTATCGGTGAGGAAAAAGCGTTCACCGGATTGAGCGAACGCTTGGGCAAGAAGCCGGGCTTAATGGGTGTTTACCAGAGGCAATTTGCTTATCGCCAAACCCTGTCTCGCGTCGGCCAAGATGTGTACTTTGGTTATATGAGTTTATTTAGCAAAACTCGGGCTGAGATTGGCGACCGTGCTTAT
>CAZSSX010000071.1:0-10639 GCA_964609545.1 uncultured Phycisphaeraceae bacterium
TTTTTTATTTGGGGTTTTAGTGGGTAAAAACAAGTATATCTCAAAAAAATTTCTTGGAAAAAAAAAAAACCCCCAACCCTTCACTTGCCAGCGCCCCCCCCCCCCTTATCAAAGGGGGACGGAGTGCAAATGCAAGGTGTTATCACCCCTTAGAAAAAGGGGGGTGGGAGGAATAGTGCGTGGCAGGGGGATTTATAGAATTGTAAACCTTAGACAAATGAAAAAATCATCGCTGTGGGCCTAAAAAAAACACCCCTCTTCCAAGCCGGCCAAGGCTGGATGTATTCAAACACAGCATACAGCCTACTCAAAGATCTCATCGAAAAACTTTCAGGCTTAGATTTTTATGCCTACCTCGACCAAGCCATCTTAAAGCCACTAAAACTTACACAAACAAGACCCTTCCTAAAGCCTGACACAAACTGCCAACTTCTCGAAGGCGACGCCCCAGAATTCCCAAGCGACTTCCGCCCCCTCTACTCACCACAATGGATCGCCACAGGCTGCCTCATCTCAACCACCAGCGACATCGTTAAATTTTACCACGCACTCTTTGCAGGCAAAATAATCTCTACCGATTCTTTAAAGAAAATGACCCAAGTCGTGGATGTCCCCTTCTCATTAACACCACCAAGCACAGCCGCCTACGGCCTAGGCCTAATGCATTCAAAACATGACCCACTCGGTGATGCCTACGGACACGGCGGCGGACCGGGATACACCACATACGCAAGGCATTACCCCGATCTAAACGGTTCGCCTTTTACATTAAGCTTCGTCCTCAACAAAACCCTTCCAACAACACCTTTTACATTGGCTGATAATATCACCCGCTTATTGAGAAGTTATAGACAATCCTAGCACCAGCGACCCTCTTCTATCGCCCCCTAAGCCTCATTGGGAATATTTTCCCACTAAACACACTTTCTCTACACAAAATACCGATTTAAATTAAAATAAATCACCAGAAAACTACCCTCTTAATGAAAGTATAAAATCATGAGCCAAGAAACACAAAACATCGAAAAAGTGGTCATCATCGGATCAGGCCCCGCAGGCTGGACCGCTGCAATTTACGCCGCAAGAGCAAACCTCAGCCCCCTAGTCTTCCCAGGAAGAGCAGCAGGCAAAGACCTCATGCCAGGCGGACAACTCATGCTCACCACCGAAGTCGAAAACTACCCCGGATTCCCAGGCGGCGTCACTGGACCAGACCTCATGAGCAAATTCTTCGAACAAGCAATGAGCTTCGACACACGCGTCGTCACAGACGATGGCCTACTCACAAAACAAGACGTCCCCGGGGGGCTCTACTCCATCTTCCAAGACGTCAAATCCGTTGACCTCTCCAAACGACCCTTCACCATCACCGGGGACAACGGCTACACCGTCAAAGCCCACAGCATCATCATCGCAACAGGCGCTAAAGCCAATTGGCTAGGACAAGAAAACGAACAACGCCTCGCACAATCAGGAGGCGGCGTCTCCGCATGTGCCGTATGCGATGGCGCCCTACCCATGTTCCGTGACAAAGAGCTAGGCGTCGTCGGCGCCGGAGACTCAGCAGTCGAAGAAGCAACCTACCTCACCAAATTCGCTTCACAAGTACACATGTTCGTCCGCCGCGATGTCATGCGAGCTTCAAAAATCATGGTCAAACGCGCAACCGATAATCCGAAAATTAAAATACACTGGAACACCAATATCACCGAAGTTCACGGCGAAAAAACAATCACAGGCGTCACCGTCAAAAACAACAAAACCGGTGAGGAATACAACCAAGACCTCAGCGGATTATTCATGGCCATCGGACACACACCCATCACACAATTCCTCGATGGACAGCTAAAAACAGATGAAAATGGCTACCTCGTTCTCAAAGACCCCTACCGCTCAACCACCGAAATACCAGGCGTATTCCTCGCCGGTGACGTCGCCGACCACGTCTACCGACAAGCCATCACCGCCTCGGGCATGGGATGCAAAGCCGCAATCGACGCAGAGCGCTATCTAGCCGAGCAAGGCATCGACTAAAACTTAAAAACAAAACAACTAATAAATCTCATCTCCCCCATTTTTTAAACACCCCTATCAGGAGCGAAACGCTTATGCAAACCACACTCATCATCCTAAAACCAGACACCATACAACGCGGACTCATCGGCAAAATCATCACCCGATTCGAAGACAAAGGCCTCAAAATCGTAGGAATGAAACTAGACACCATCACACCCGAAAAAGCCGCAATACACTACAGCGATCACGTCGAAAGACCCTTCTACCCCGGGCTAGTCAAATTCATGACTTCATCCCCCGTACTCTTCCTAGCCGTCCAAGGCGTCAACGCCATCGCCATCTGTAGAAAAATGATGGGCGCAACCTTCGGCTCACAAGCAGAGCCCGGAACCATCCGAGGCGACCTAGGCGTTTCAAATTCCTTCAATCTCATCCACGGTTCAGACTCCCCCCAAGCAGCAGAAAAAGAACTAGCACTCTGGTTCACTAAAGATCAAATCCAAAACCTAGACCGAGCCATCGAACCCTGGGTATACGATTTTTCCTCTACAAAACCAGAATAAAAACAAAATTCAAATAACACACAAAGCCAGCCTCAATAATCTAGGCTGGCTTTTTTTACCCAAAAAGAATCCCTTAATCATCCCCACAAAAAAATCATCCCCACGCAAAACCCACCATCAATCCCCCTAAACACTAGGCACAAAATACGTCCCAAAAATCACACCCACCAACAACAACAAACCCACCAAAACCCCGCCAACAATCCCTCCCCCCGTCAACCCTCCATTGGCCTGGCCCCTAGGCATCCATCCAAAAACCCAATAGCAAAGCCATAAACCCATCCCATTAAGCACCATACACAAAACACACCACAAGCCAATCTCAAACATTTGCAAATACATCTGCCACAAACTCGCTCCCCCTAAACCCACACCCATCACCAACAAAATCCGCCAACCCAAACGCCGAGGGCCATCCCCCTCGCTCTGCCCTACAAGCATCAAACCAATCAGCACAATAATATAAGCACCCATCCCCAGCATCGCCAAAGGCATCGCATCCAAAAACTTTCCCCCCACGCCATAAAGCACCGCATTGCAATCACTCCGCTCACCCCGCACAAACTCATGCCCCACAAACGCATAATAACTCAGCAATCCCGACAAACAAAGCCCCGCCCCAGCCAACAGCGTCATCAGCACCAACCACTTACTCGCCAGCCCCAATCCCTCTTCGCGCTCATCCATCTGCCTACACCTTTTCTAAATGATCCCCCGCTTCAAACAATCCCCTAAACATGTCCCTTGCCCCAGATCAGCCGCTCAAAATGCCCCATCTTGCCAAAGCCCTGCCCTCGGTAAAAATCAATCCCCGCGCTCCCCTCTAAAACACCCACCAACACATGATCAAATAGCGCCCGCTCGCAATGATCCACCATCGCCCGCATCAACGCCTCACCCACACCTTTTTCCGCTGCACCCGCCTCAAGATGAAATTCCGTTAACACCCCCGCCTGCCCCACGGTCATCACGCCTCCCGTCCCCACGATCTTCCGATCGATCCTTGCCACAAAAAGCTCAAGGCGCGACTCATCCAAATACCCCATGTGCAAAGACACCGCCCCGGCAATATCTTTCTCCTCTTGATACCCCCAGCAACCCGCCGCCAGCGACTCATAAAATCGACCAAGCTCAGCCAGTACCGCCCGCCCGGGCAAAATCTGAATCTCAAGCCCCTCCCCCTCAACACGTCGATACCCATCCAAACGCAAAACCTCCCATCGCTCAACCCCATAGCCAAGACCCGCCGCATGGGCAATCGTTTCCGCCCGCCACCGACCACCATTAGCCAGCATCTCCAAGCACCGCAATGCGCCCTCCCCATACACGCTACAAATCGCATCAATCACACTCCCCACCCCCGCATCTCTCACTTCATCCACCACCTCATACGCACCATTAGCCCCCAGCACCCCTTCCCGCTCCGCATCCACACAAACCGATGCCCCGCGCACTTCCACCGCTTCCACCGCCGTCAGATTAAGCATCAACGATGCACGCTGGACCGAGCGAATCAACGCCGCAGGCCCCGATTCATAACTATCTGCTGAGATGGGTAATTTCATCATGACCATTATACACACCTTCAGAACATCACCCCAACCACCGCTCACTATTCACAAAAATTATCCCCACTAGCACCCCATCGACAAACACCTTAAAATACTACCTATAAACAAATCAAACAATCGCCCAGCCTCACCAAGCAAAACACAGAAAGCCCCACAAAATGCAAAAATTCGCAGTCATAGGCCTCGGCAGATACGGCAAGCGCTTAGCCGTCAATCTCGCAAACGCAGGACAAGAAGTCATCGCAGTAGACAAAGAAATCACACTCATCGAAGAAATCAGAGACAAAGTCACACTCGCCGTAGCCATGGACTGCACCGATGAACAAGCCTTGCAATCCCAAGGCGTACACACCGTAGACGCAGCCATCGTATGTATCGGAGACGACTTCGAATCAAACCTACTCTGCACCAGAATACTCAAAGACCTAGGCGTACCACGCGTCATCTCCAGAGCCGTCAGACCCATCAGCGCAAGAGTATTAGCAAGATGTGGCGCCGACGATGTCGTCAACCCAGAAGACGAAACCGCCGACAGATGGGCAACAAGACTCGTCACCCCAGGACTCATCAACCAACTCGAAATCGCTGGCGGACACTCTCTACTAGAAATCAAAACACCCGCACAATGGGTCAACAAAACACTACAAGAAATAAACCCCAGGCAACAACTAGGCATACACATCGTCGCCATCAAACGCATCCCACAAGACACACCCAACAACAACCATCACCCCAGCCAAATACAACAAACACCAGAACTCACAGCCCAAAGCCCCGCAGCGCAAACCATACTCATGATACCCTCACCCACCCAACCCCTAGAAGCACAAGACATCCTGCTCGTCCTAGGCCAAAACTCAGACCTGGCCAACCTACCCAAAGAAAAAGAAAACACGCCCAACTAAAAATTGCAACACCAACAAAAATTAACTAAAATAAAAAAATCACATAAACGCACACCTCAAACTAAAAATCTCGCACAACCCATTAAGCAACACACCATGCCACATCGCAACCCTGTAAACCACATCACCCCCGTCAGACAAAACAAAACCCCACGGAGCTTTTCCAAATGGAAACAATCTATAGCATGATCGATACAATCAACAAAATCCTATGGGGGCCATGGACATTATGGACACTGCTAGCCTGTGGCATCCTATTCACCCTATGGACAAAATTCTCGCAAATCACCGTACTCACACACGGCATACAAGTCCTCAAAGGGAAATACGACAACCCCGATGACCCGGGAGCCATCAACCACTTTCAAGCACTATCTGCGGCACTATCCGCAACCGTAGGCCTAGGCAACATCGGCGGCGTCGCCATGGCCATCGGCGCAGGAGGACCGGGCGCACTCTTCTGGATGTGGGTCGTAGGATTCCTAGGCATGGCATTTAAAACCGTAGAAATAACACTCGCCATGAAATACCGCAACACACAAGACCCCGATAATCCACACGGCGGATCAATGTGGGTCATAGACAAAGTGCTAGGATCCAAAGGCGGAATATACAAAACCATCGCAAAAATCATCGGCATATTCTTCTGCCTAACACTCATACTCTCAACATTCACAGGCGGAAACCTATACCAATCTTGGAGCGTCGCCCAACTCACACAAACATACTTCGAAGTCCCACACATCGCCACAGGAATCGTACTCTCAATACTCGTAGGCGTCGTCATCATCGGAGGCATCAAACGCATCGGCGCAATCGCTGGTAAACTGGTACCCTTCATGTGCATACTCTACCTACTCGCAGCATTCACAGTACTCGCAGCAAACGCAACACAAATACCAGCACTCTTCGCACTCATCTTCAAAAGCGCATTCAGCCCCACACAAGCATCGGGCGCATTCGTAGGCGGACTACTCGGATACGTCTTCCTACAAGGCATGCAACGCGCCTTCTTCTCAAACGAAGCAGGCCAAGGCAGCGCACCCATCGCACACGCAGCGGCAAAAACAAGCCAACCCGCACGCGAAGGATTCGTCGGCGGACTAGGACCCTTCATCGACACCATCTGCATCTGCACAATCACAGCCCTAGTCATACTCTCAACCGGCGCATGGAACAGAGAACCCATCGGAGACTTCAAACAAAAAATAACATTCACACACAAAAATCAAAACAAAAAAACAGACCATGAAATATGGCAAGTAAACGCATCAAGCGACCCCAGCAACCTACCAAAAAACAAATACGGCAAATGGAAAACCGGAGACAAACTCTTCACCATCGCAACGGTCAAAACAAAAAATAACAAAACAAACAAAAACACAGGCACAAACAAAATACGCATCACCGGAAAAATTATCAGCAAACCAGGCAAGACAGAGGATGCAAAAACAACAGACATCATCCAATGGGATCCCATCAAACTCGCCCATGCAAATTGGCCCGAAAAACCACAAAAAATAGAACTAGAACACCCCGGCATATTCAAAAAATACGAAAACGCAGTACTCACAGGACACGCATTTGATAGACAATTCCCAGGACTAGGCAAATGGCTTGTCACCATCGCAGCTTGGCTCTTCGCCATCTCAACCATGATCTCATGGAGCTACTACGGCGAGCAAGGCGTCATCTACATCTTCGGACAAAAACTCGTCCTCCTATACAAAATCATATTCCTCGTCGCAGTCATCTGGGCAACACAAATACAAAATATCAGCCAAATGGAAAGATTCATGAACCTAGGACTAGGCGCCATGCTCTGGGCAAATATACCCATCATCCTCTGCCTAGGATACCTCGCCGTCAACAGCCTAAACACCTACCGCGAAAAATTGAAAAAAGGTGAATTCCAAAAATATAAATAAAAGCAAAGGCCAAAAATTGACCGAGTCTTTCCATAAACCTCCAAATTTCAAAAACAATCCTCTCTGCAAGGTTTAATTCGTAGATTTTGAAAAGAAATTTGATGTTTACAGAAAGGCTCGATCATACAATCGTCAACAGTGCCAATTCATAAACACAACCCAAATTAACGAGTCAATTAAACACCCTTCCAGCTCAATATTCAACAAATCGAATTTTCAACACCAACAAACATCACGTGAGACAAGAACAATCAGACGAACCTCCACTTTTAGCGACTACGAAAAGTAGGGGGAAAGTATCGAGTAAACATGCTATTAGATAACAAAAATCACGGAAAAGTTATAACGGAGCTAAGAAAGTCTTTAGACATTTCTTCAAAGCTTGCCGTGCTTTCTGGGATGTTTTCTATTTATGGCTATGGGGCACTAAAACAAGAATTGGGTAACATTAAGGATATACGTTTATTGCTTTCAAAATGGGATGGTGCATCACTACATGTGATGGCAGGAACAGCACAAGAAACTCGTCTTAAAAATAAATTAGACCAAAAGCGTATTGCCAGAAAATGTGCCACTTGGCTTAAAAAAAATGTACAAGCCAAAGCCATGGCGGGGCAAATGGCATTCCCACCGCAAAACATGTTTCATGTAAGCAATAGTGATGGTGCCTTTGTTATTCAAGGTGGTTCTCATTTTACCGCCACAGGTCTTGGTGAAGTTAAGTCTGATAGTTTTGAAATTAACATGGGAATTTCAGACACGGTGACAACGAAACAACTTTTGCAGTGGTTTGACACAATTTGGAATGATGGCAGGGCTACACAAGACATTAAAGCTGAACTGCTTACTCATTTGAATTACCTAGCATCAGAAAAACCTGCAAATTTGGTCTACTTTATTACGCTCTATAATATCTTTAAGGATTACCTAGAGGACATAGATGAGCAAAGCATTATCCGCTCGAAAACTGGTTTTAAAGACACAATAGTATGGAATAAACTTTATAAATTCCAATGCGATGGCGTTATGGGAGCGATTGATAAGTTAGAGAAATATAACGGCTGCATTATTGCTGATAGCGTCGGCTTGGGTAAAACTTTCGAGGCGTTGGCTGTTATAAAATATTATGAATTACGCAATGACCGCATCCTTGTACTTTGCCCTAAAAAGCTACGTGAGAACTGGACGGTTTATACGATCAATGACAAACGCAATCTTCTTGCAGCAGACCGTTTTAACTATGACGTTCTTAATCATACCGATTTGAGCCGTGACAAAGGAAAATCTGGCGAGATTAATTTAGAAACGATTAACTGGGGCAATTACGATCTTCTGGTCATTGATGAATCTCATAATTTTAGAAATAGCGGCACAAAAGCTAATGGCGTAACGCGCTACCAACGCTTGATGGATCAAATCATTAGATCTGGGGTAAAAACAAAAGTCTTGATGCTTTCTGCGACGCCAGTAAACAGCCGTATGAATGACCTCAAAAACCAAGTGGCTTTTATTACCGAAGGCCAGGACACTGCATTAGCTGATTTTGGGATTAGCAGCATTGAGCAAACACTAAGAAAAGCACAAACCAAGTTCAATAAATGGCTTAAATTACCAGAAAGTCAGAGAAAAGCTGAAGCGCTGCTGGAAGACTTAAATTTTGATTATTTCAAACTGCTTGATTTAATGACCATCGCCCGCTCTCGTAAGCATATTGAAAAATATTACGATATTTCAGAAATAGGCAAATTCCCAGAACGCTTGAAGCCTATGAATATTAAATCTAATATTGATACTAGCGAACAATTTCCACCGCTTAAAGATGTCAACATGGCGATTAAACGGCTTAACTTGGCAGCATACTCTCCTCTTGAATATGTTCGTACAGATAAACAGAATGAATATAGCCGTAAATACGACCAAGAAGTTAAAGGCGGCTCAGTCTTTAAACAGATTGATCGTGAACGAAGCCTGATTCATTTGATGCGTATTAACCTGCTTAAACGCATGGAAAGCTCTATCAACTCTTTTGCACTTACGGTTGATAAGATTCACAGCAAAATTAATGGCTTACTCGAACAAATAGATGCCCACGAAAACACTGAAATTGAAGAATTAAGCATAGAAGATATCCAAATAGATGACCCAGAATTAGAAGATTACCTAATTGGTAATAAGGTTAAAGTGCTCGTTCAAGATATGGATTTAATACGTTGGAAGCAGGCGCTGAAAGAAGACCGCGCGTTGTTAAAAAATTTACTGGATGATGCCGTCAAGGTTGAAGCAAAACGTGATGCAAAACTACTTCGACTGAGGGAGGTTATAATGCAAAAAGTAAATGCTCCATTTAACCCCGATAATAAAAAAATTGTCATTTTTACCGCCTTTTCTGATACGGCTGAATATCTCTATGAGCATATATCAGACTGGGTATCAAAAGAGTTAAAACTGCATTCCGCCCTAATTACAGGAAGCAATAAAAAATGTACGATAAAGGGGATCAGCAAAGATTTAAACAATCTCCTTACCAACTTCTCGCCCATATCAAAAGAGCGGGAAAAAGTAGACCCGGATGCTACAACTCAGATAGATATTCTCATTGCAACCGACTGCATTTCCGAAGGGCAAAATCTACAAGACTGCGACATGCTAATTAACTACGACATCCATTGGAACCCCGTGCGTATTATCCAGCGATTTGGTCGCATAGACCGCTTAGGCTCACGAAATACAGCAATCCAATTGGTGAATTTCTGGCCCAATATAGAACTGGACGAATATATCAACCTAGAGGCTCGAGTAAGCGGCCGCATGGTGCTTCTGGATATTTCCGCCACGGGTGAAGAAAATGTTATCCAGTACGATAAAGACAAGCAAATGAATGACCTTGATTATCGCAGAAAGCAAATGCAACAGCTTCAAACCTCGGTAATTGATTTAGAAGATATGGATGGTAGCGTTTCCATTACTGATATGACCCTCAATGATTTTCGCATGGATTTGTCAGGCTATATGAAGGAAAACCTCCATCAACTAGAAAAATCTCCATCAGGCTTTTATGCCACCATACAAAACCCAAAGGCTGAATTTGTCGCAGGCACGATATTTTGCCTCAAAGATATTCATGGTAAAGTTGAGTTTGATGCCAACTATGCCTTAACTCCTTACTACATGGTGTATGTAGCCGAAAATGGCGATATTGTTTTCAACCATCTGCAGGGGAAAAAGAGCCTCGATATCTTCAAAAAACTCTGCGCCATGAATAAAGAGCTAGATAGCAAGTCTATCAAAGCCCTCAATGAACAAACCAAAAACGGCAAAGACATGGGCGCATATCAATATATGCTGGAATGCGCCATGCAATCCATCGTTGGCAAAACAGAAGAAAAAGGCGTTGAAAGCCTCTTCTCTCGTGGAGGAACGGTCTTAACACAAGACCATTTCTCTAGCCTCGAAGATTTTGAAGTGATCTCCTATCTGATTATCAAAGAGGTCAACGCATGATCCAAAAACTCCTCCAAAGCCTAGCTATCCCCCAAAAATGCTCTCTTAATAAGACACTCTTCAAAAAACTGTTTCTAGAAAACGGCATACTAGATATGACCGATAAGAAAGCACTGAAAGACGATATTGATAAAATCCGCTGGCTCTATACATTA
>CAZSSX010000072.1:0-8299 GCA_964609545.1 uncultured Phycisphaeraceae bacterium
CTTAGAAAACATGAAAAAGATTTTCTCTTACGCAGTAGCAAAAAATACGTCGGAAAAATAGAAAAATTAAGTCAACAGATCGAAGTATCCATCACGCAATCTCGCCTAGATGAAAAAAACAAAACGGCGCTATTACAGATGTTACATCAATATCAAACAGACTTCTTAGCTTTGGTTCACGCACGAACAGAGAGCCAAACAATCATCGCGAAGATGAGAGATGCGATACACGAAATCGAACCCGCGGTGGCGAACATTATCACCCTAGTCGAGAAAGACCGTATACAAAATTTGACCGCATTAGATGACCATGTCACAAAGAGCACCGGCTTCACGCTCATGTTAACATTGATTGCGGTGATCGCGTCTATTGGGCTTGCGTTTTTCCTTGCCAATAAATGGAGTAAAACACTGGTCAATCTCGTGACTACTTTCAAAACTGTAGCCGATGGCGATTTCACCTGTCGCAGTAAAGTCACCAGTAAAGATGAGATCGGCGATCTGAGTAATGCATTTAATGGGTTAGTCGAAAATCTCCAAAATGTCATTACCCATGTGGTTCAAACTTCCCATAAATTAAACACTTCAGCCAAGGAAATTACGGGCACCGCGGCACAGCTTTCAGAAGGCGCAGCAAGCATGAGTAATCAATCCTCCTCCGTTGCCGCGGCCACCGAAGAGATGGCCACCAACATGAAATTCATGGCTCAGTCATCCGAACAAATGACAGAAGATACCAATACCGTCGCGTCATCTACGCAAGAAATGGCGGTGAAACTAGACGAAATGGCGAAAAAATCAGAGCATGGCGCCAACATCGCCAACGATGCATCCGTAAAAGTACAAGACAATGCCCAGCGCATGGAAGACCTGCAAAATTCGGCAAATCAAATCGGATCCGTCCTCAGCGTTATCCAAGATATTGCAGAACAAACCAACCTCTTGGCACTTAACGCCACTATCGAAGCCGCACGCGCTGGCGATGCGGGCAAGGGATTCGCCGTCGTCGCCACGGAAGTCAAGCAATTAGCCAGCCAAACGGCACAAGCTACCAAAGATATCTCCCAGAAAATCACCGCAATCCAAGTCTCTACCGAAGAATCAATCGTCGCGGCAAACGAAATACGCGATGTCATCACGGTAATCAGCGAGGTTTCAAACGAATTAGCCTCAGCGGTCCAGGAACAATCCGTTACCACTCAAGACATCTCCAACAACATTGCAGAATGTGCCAAAGTCAGCTCCAGTGTCAGTACCAGCGTCAGCGAATCAGCCGTCGCCACCGAAGAAATCACACGTAACATCGTGGCGGTAGACAAAATCGTTAAGCAAACCACCGATCATTCACGCCAAACCGATACCGCGGGTAATCAGCTCAAAGTATTTGCTGAAGAACTCACCGATTTAGTTGAACAATTTACGATCTAGTCAACAATTCAAAAGCCCATCCCTTCAATGATCGGATGGGCTTTTTTTACCCCCCCTGCCTATTCCCACTAGTTTCTTTATTTAACGCCTTTGTATTCATATAAGATGTTTTAATGTAATGAGTTATAAATTTAATCAATATGAACATTTAGTAGCGCCATGAGTTGATCGAACTGATCGATAGAATAAAAATCAATCGCTAGGGTGCCAGCTCCTTTTTTACGTGCGGATTTGATTTTGACTTTAGTACCCAATTGCTTGCCTACCTGGGCTTCTAAGTCCGCAAAGTGGGCTGATTTTCCACTGACTGTTTTGCCTTGCTGAGCTTTGCTAAGCTGAAGATCATCTAGTGTACCCAATTGTTTGATTTTTGCCTCGAGCTGCCTAACAGACCATGTTTCTTTAATACATTGTTTCGCGATGGCGTGCTGCATCTGCATATCTTCGATACCCAGTAAGACCTTGGCTTGGCCTAGGCTGATTAAATCATCCACGACAAACTGCCTGACACTGGGGCATAACTGGAGGAGTCTTAAGATATTAGAGACCGATGCTCTGCTTTGGGACACTTTTTTGGCGATTTGCTCATGGCTAAGCCCAAATTGATCCACAAGATTTTGATAAGCAACGGCTTTTTCTATGGGATTAAGGTCTTGGCGCTGTATGTTTTCGATCAAAGCGAGCTGAGCCGAGGCTTGATTGTCTATTTTTTTAATAATCGCGGGGATAACATCAAACTTGGCCATCATCGTGGCACGCCATCGCCGCTCCCCTGCCACGATCTCGTAAGCGATTTTCGGATGATCAGCGTGGGAAATAGGTCTCAGCGTGATCGGCTGCATCAATCCATCTTCTTTGATAGAAAGAGATAACGCTTCAAGAGATTCCGGATCAAAATACTTACGAGGTTGATTCGTATTGACACAAATCGTATGCACGTCGATTTCTCGGATCAAAAGATGCTCCGCAATGGGATTTTCGACACCAACAGTTGTGTTTTTAGGCGACAAAGCCGGTTTTTTTTCACTATCCCCTTTCTTTTTTGTAGAACCCCGCCCCCCCCGTTTGGTTTTATTTACCGCTCCATCTTTGCCATTAACCAGGTCCCGCTCTGATACGGGAGGCTCTACAGAGATGGGGTTCCCCATTAAACTAGATAGGCCTTTACCTAAACGAGATATTTTTTTCTTAGCCACGAGAGGCTCCTTGGGTGAGTTTGTTTTACAGCAAGAAGTATAAGCGATTCGGCGAGTAACACAATGTTCCACGTAGAACATCTGGATAACTAGTGGTTTCACGCAATAGCTGCCTCTTAGTGGAGTAGTGTGTTTTTGCCAGTAATGTTCCATGTGGAACATTACTGGCAATTAAATACGAGAACCTATTCGAATACAAAATGCTACCCTTATCGGTCCTTGTCGTCTGGCAATATTATTCGTAACGGGTTATGCACATTATCACGCCTATAGCATTAAGAGTAGGCCATTTAGAGACGATACTACACCTATGGATACCCAAGAAGAAAAAATCAGCCAAGTCGAACAACTGCTCGATCATTTCGAAATCCTTGAATCGCAATTCCAGCAGGTGCGAGACGGATTAACACATTCTCACAGGCTCTCTACTCTGGGGACCATCGCATCGATCATCGCCCACGAGTACAATAATATCCTCACTCCTGTCATCAGCTACGCACAATTGGCCCAGGCCAAGCCTAATGATATTAAATTGGCCCAAAAAGCCATCGAAAAAGCAATGATTGGCGCTCAAAGAGCCGCGGCCATCTCTAGCTCACTCTTAGGGTTTGCCCGGGAGTCTGATAGCCAGCACGTCGCAAAACTCGGCGAAACCGTCGATGAAGCCATCGCCTGTCTAGGCAGAGAACCCCGTCAAGATGGTATCGAGCTCACCCTAGATCTACCCGATGTCCTTATCGCTATGTCCCCATTAAATCTTCAACAAGTCGTGCTCAACATCATACTCAATGCGATGAAAGCGATGAAGCGAGGCAGGGGGGCACTGAGAATATCAGCCAACGTGCGAGCCCAAATTGTTCATATTGATATCGCAGACACAGGACCGGGCATCCCCGAAAATATCCAAAATCGCCTCTTTGAACCCTTCGTAACTCAAAAATTAAACGATAAAGACCCCAAAGAGCATCGCGGGACAGGTCTAGGCTTATGCATTTGTAGGGATCTGGTCAAAGCGGTAGGGGGGGAAATCAACTTCACCAGCAGATTAAGCCAAGGCACAACTTTTCACTTGAAATTACCACTTGCGGATGATTTATTTATAAACGACGCGATGTAAAAGATTTATAAATGAATCATCGTCGTATTTGTTTCCGCTTGGACCATCTTAATTTTAAACTTAATGCATTCAGTACGACGCTGACACTACTTAAGGACATCGCTCCCGCCGCGAACATCGGCTTGAGCATGCCCAGCGCCGCCAAAGGAATCAATCCGAGATTATAAATAAATGCCCAGCCCAGTCCCAGATAAATACAACGCATTGCCTGCCTACTTAAAATAATACCATCGGTTAACCCCTGTAAACCCGATCCTAGTAAAACCATATGACCCGAGTTCATCGCAATATCGGTCCCCGTTCCCATAGCGATCCCGATATCCGCCTGGGCCAAAGCCGGCGAATCATTGATCCCATCCCCGACCATCGCGACAATTTTCCCATCAGCCTGCAATGCCTTGATTTTATTTTGTTTATCCTCGGGCAACACACGCGACCAAACCTGGGTAATGCCCAATTCGTCCGCAATCATCTCCGCGGGCGCTTGCTGATCACCGGTCATCAGCACAAGCTCTAGCCCTAATGCTTGCACCGCTTGGATTTCCTCTTTCACCCCTTTTTTAATCGGATCTCCCAAGGCTATCAGCCCGCTAGCTACCCCGTTTAAGGCCACGCAAACAATCGAATATGCCCCCCGATGCATCGCGGAAATAAGCTGGTCTAATTCATCTAAGTTACTTATACCATTATCTTTATATTTATAAGGATCTCCCACGCAAACCTCGATGTTGCCCCGCCCTTCAACGAAAATATCGCCCTTGACTCCCATCGCGGTGATCGCTTGGAAATGTTCCACCGTGCTAAGGGGCAGTTGATGCTCTTGGGCATGTTGGTAGATCGCCTGACCGATTGGGTGCTGGCTATATTGCTCAACAGAGCCAGCCAAAGCCAGTAATTGCTGTGAATCAAGCCCATCTTGAATCATCACCAAATCCAAAATCGTAGGCTTGCCCTGGGTTAAAGTCCCCGTTTTATCAAGCACAATATGAGTTAATTTTCCCGCCCGTTCTAATGCCTTGGCATCTTTAATCAAAATCCCTCGCTTGGCGCCGATACCCGTGGCCACCAAAATGGCCGCGGGCGTGGCAAGCCCCAAAGCGCAAGGACATGCAACCACCAGCACCGCAACCGCCGGGCTTACCCCCGAAGCAAATCCGCTAGACCATGCCCAGCCAATAAAAGTCAGCAGCGCCACTCCCAAAACGCAAGGCACAAAAATTCCCGAAACACGATCCGCAATCCGCTGTACATGCGCCTTAGAGCCTTGCGCATCGTTGACCAGCTGAATCATCTGCGAAAGAAAAGTATCACCTCCCGTTTTAACAGCATGAAACTCAAAAGCCCCGCTCTGATTGATCGTGCCCGCGAAAACCTGGCTGCCCGCTCGCACCTTCACAGGCTCCGATTCGCCAGTAATCATAGACTGATCCAGATAAGATTCACCCTCTAAAATCTTACCATCCACAGGAACTTTCTCGCCGGGCTTCACCAAAACACGATCCCCAGGCACAACCTCACCCAACGGAACCTCCCGCTGTTGATGATCTTTAACCACCGTCGCGGTAGGGGGGGCCAGATTCATCAGCGCGTGAATCGCTGCGCTGGCGCTGGATTTAGCATAAGATTCTAGGCCTTTACCCAGAGAAATTAAGACTAAAATCATCGACGCCGCCTCGAAATAGATCGGCTGGTCATAATTCGTCACCCAAATTAAAGCACCCAAACTATATAAATAAGCCACCCCCGTCCCCAGCGCCACGAGCGTATCCATATCCGCCCGGAAATATTTTAAATTTCGATAAGCCCTAACAAAAAAAGGCTTCCCCAAGCATACCATGATCCCCGATGCAATCACAAATTGAATCACCCATGATCTCAAATCATGCACCCGCATTGACAAATACATCATCACAGGCAGCATCGCCGCGCAAATCCACCAGCGCAACCAATGATGGCCTTTAGCTTTAGACTTATCCGCTTCCCCCTCGGGTGCATCGCTTACAATGCCAAAACCTAATTGCTCAATCAATTGCTCAAGCTTAGGCCGATCGGTTTGTATCTGATCAAAAGTAATCTTGGCCTGCTGTGTCGCAAGATTAACCGAGACTTCTTCAACGCCCAGCGATTTGGATAATTTGGATTCGATTTTAGAGATACACCCCGCGCAGCGGAGCCCCTCGAGTTGTAAAATTATTTGAGCCATTGCTTTCCTCGGGTTTTATCTACAACATAAAAAAACTTTTTACGATATCATATTTATATACCACAAACAGGCACCGCTTGCAGATTGGAAAACGATGGCGCTCACCATTAAAGCATTTCAACAACACATTCACGATAAATATTACGTTACCGATGCCGCGCGAGGCACGCCGGGAACCTTTATGTGGCTTATTGAAGAAATAGGCGAACTTTCCACAGCATTGCAAAAAGCAGCAGGGCAAGGCGCCCAAACCTCGGGCGGAGAAAATCTCGAAGAAGAATTTGCAGACGTGATCGCATGGCTCTGCACATTAGCCAACATCAACGGCATTGACCTTGAAAAAGCCATCACAGACAAATATCTAACCCAGCAAGGCCCCGTCGGAACCAAATAAATCTTCAACGTTTTCTCTTACTCCACCGACATCGTTTACAAAAATATTCTAAAATAAAATCATGAATAATAAGCCGATCATCGGAATCACCACCGACAATAAAGAAAACACCAGCCAATCCCCTCACTATGAAGTAAGCGCATTATATGCAGAAAAAATAGGGCAAGCAGGGGGGGTGCCCATCTATCTCTCCCAAGAAATCTCACAAATCGATGCCTATCTCAAACTCTGCCATGGTTTTCTTTTCACCGGTGGCCTAGACCCGAAAACCGAAATATTCGGACAACCCACTCACCCCAAAGCTAGGCCCATCGCCCAAACCAGGCAAGATTTTGAGATGGCGCTGCTAGCTAGGCTTCATTACAATGCTCCCGAAAAACCCGTCCTTGGCATTTGCCTAGGCTGTCAAATGATGGCGCTGAGCCAATGCGCCGTATTAAATCAATACCTGCCCGATACCCTTGAAAATCCAGAACAGCACCAGCATGGCAATCAACACACCATCCAAATCATACAGCAAGATTCCGTCTTAGTCGGCGCTGTATCTATGGAAGATCTACAATCCGATCCCGTGGCTTCGTATCATCAGCAAGCCATTCACAAAAAAGGAAATCTAAGAATCGTCGCCAAGTCTCAAGACAAAATCATCGAAGCCGTTGACGACCCCTCGCATCATTTTTTCCTAGGCGTACAGTGGCACCCAGAGCGGGGCGGACAAGGGCCTTTAAACCAGGGCTTATTTAATCGTTTTGTGGCTGCTTCTCAGATTTCCAACTGAGAAGCATAATAGAAAAAACACCCATCAATAAAAAAACATCTGCGGCATTAAAAATCCAAGGCCAAGCCTCATTACCTGCCCGAATCCCCCAAGACCAACCAAAAGGCAGAGGTACACCAGGCAGCATATGAAACAAATCCCGAACGACCCCAAACACATACCGGTCATAAATATTACCAATTGCACCAGCCAAAATAAATGCGTAACAAATATGCAACAGCCTGGCATTTTTATCGCTGCGATAAAAAAAACCGCCAATAAAACCTAACGCAATCACACCCACAAACAGAAAAAAAGCACGCTGGCCAGCACCAATGCCAAATACCGCACCATTATTCACCACCAGCTTAAGCTCCAATAAATGCGGAATCACAACATAAGGCTCATAATCCCCTTCCATCGGTAAATCCGCCTGAGAATTCGTCTGCCAAGAATGCAACGCCACTGGCTCATCAGCGACATATTCAAAAGCCAAAGATTTAGAAAGTAAATCCAAGCCGAGCAAAAAAAGCGTGACCAGTACAAATAAGCGGATCGCTTGAAAGCTTCTACCCGCGATCTGAATATTTTTTTTTGTGTTTGTATCCATAAATGCAATCATCTCAATTAAAAAAAAGCCTCACATGGGTGAGGCGATCATTTTAATCTAATAAGCCCTGTTTGTCTTTCTCGCGGGCAACTTCAATACACCATTTTGCCCAAGGCTTGGCATCAAGCCTAGCTTTTCCAATCGGCTTGCCCGTCTCCATGCACACCCCATAATATTTATCTTTAATCCGACCAATCGCTTCGTTAATCCGTAGCAGCATGCGAGATTCAGTTTCCATTAAGCCCAAGGTAAATTCCTGCTCGTAGTTGTCCGATCCCACATCAGCCATATGCAAAGGAATATTAGAAAGATTTCCTCCCTTGCCTCGTGCATCATCATTGAGAGATTGCACATCACCGGTAATCATCGCGCGCTTTTGTCGTAATAAAATCTCGTATTTTTGTAAATCTTTAGCTGATAAACCCGATTTTTTCTTTTGAAGTTCTTTGATCGGTAGCGATTTGATTGTCACGGTGGCTTGGTATTGAGAGACCCCCACAAGCTTCGCGGCTTTGATCACCCCGACTTTATGTGCCTTGGCTGCGGGCTGGCCAAATTTAATTTTCCGAGGCACTGCCGACGTCACGGTTTCAG
>CAZSSX010000072.1:8399-10605 GCA_964609545.1 uncultured Phycisphaeraceae bacterium
AATTTTTTTACCGGTAACTTTCTTGGCAGTTTTCTTTTTGGTGGTTTTTTTCACCACAGCAACCTTCTTCGCGGTTTTTTTCTTAGCTACTTTTTTTGAAGTAGACTTCTTTTTTGTTTTTTTCTTGCTGGGCACGGCAATAAACTCCGTAACTATCGATAATATGTAAACTTATGGATTGTTTATAAACGAATTAAAATCGATCAATCCAACGGCAGGGAAACCAAATGAGATTTGGATTGTAACGAGACTCAACAGCTTTAGCAAGCAATTCTTTCAAATATACCGGACATGCCCCCAAAACGATGACAAATCAAACCACGCATTGGAAAGAAATCATCGATAAATGCTTTGAATAGGCTATAAAACTCAAATATCGCGATAAAATATCCCACGATAGATACACAAATCACCCACATTGACAAATCAATAGGCTAGCCCCTAAAACAAACAAGGCCACCTAAAAATAGGCAGCCTTGCTGAGTTATGACAAAATGTATAAGCGTTATAAAAAATCAACGCCTTAAAAATGCTTATCCGCGGCGACGCGTAGCCAAACCGATGCCACCCAATGACAATAAGCCTAAACAGGCAGTCACAGGCTCGGGGATTGCCCCATTTTGAATGTTAATCGATACATAGGCCAATTCTTCATTAGTCACGCGATCTCTAGCTCGTAGAAAAATCGTGTAAGTACCATTGACCTGAGAATCAAAGGGGCTACCAAGCACGCCGTTTAAAAATGCCATATTAACCGAGTTTTGAGCCAAATTATTAGCACCCAAATAAGTCGCATAATCCGCAGCAGTCGTCGCAATGAGGTCCGTCATCTTAGTCGTGCTATTGTTTCCGATCGAGTGATCTGCCACCGGAACACCATTGATAGCATCATAAATCAAGAAGTTAGTCCCCGCTGTCGGGTCTGAATCGACACCAAACTCATAAACAAGATCGTCTAATGAATAGCCACTTCCGCCTAAATAATCCGTGTTGATCGACCATTCAAAATTCCATTTTGAAGTGGTAGGCGCGTAAAAAGGGGCCCAGCTGTAACCTTTGACGATGCCCGAGTCAAAGCTATAAGTCCCCGCACCGTTGCTGTTAAATGTGTTTTCAGGCGAGTTTGAAGCATTAAAGCGTAATTTACCACGCAGCGCCAACTCGATACCATTGCTCTGATCCATGGTAAACCCGCCGTTAGCATTGCCCGAACCAAAGATGACGTTATTGGTGACATTACCATCAAACGCCAGCGTCGCGCCAGCATTGCCCGCGGTGAACATCATTCCCGCAGCTAAGAGTAAACTTGATATTTTCTTCATCCTCATACCTTTCTAAAATTTAAACGATAGCCCGCCTCCGTTGGCACGCTTCTTTATCACCTCTTAAAAAATTAAGAGTAAAAATGTCCGATCAACCCTCAGCCCCTGATGAATGGCGCCCCTCCCAGTAGCTATTCATTAGATATAGCAACCCTATTATGGCAAAATATGTGGTTAAATGCAATTTATTTAATCAAAAAGGCAAAAAATCAATAAAAACACCCCGCGTAAATGAAGCGAGGTGTTTCGTATCTTAATATCAAATAAACAGTTAGGCCATGTTCCAAATCAAGTGATCAATCCCCGTGGATTTGGCGTAATCTGCCCGATAGCCTTAAAATATGATGCACCCGTTCAAATTCTCCCACCCAATCAGCGACCTCTTCTTGCTGTTGCGCCGCTAAAATCGGAGCCCCAGGCAGCGCGCAAGCCGCCCCGCCAAGTTGCTGAGATGCGATCCTGCGATATCGCGATAAGCTCTTGTCGCCATACCAAGCGACTTGCTCAAAATCCTCCGCGCAAAAAATCACGATCGGCACGCGCTGACCCGCATTCACTGTCACCTGCCCCGCCAAATCCAAATGCTCATCACGCTCGACAAACTTCAAATCGATCAAAGGGTTGCCTTCCGCAATTTTGGCCAGCGTAGGCCCAATCTGCGCGCAATCACCACACCAAATTCCAGAGAGCACAATCACCTTCATTTCTCGCACAAACGACTTTAAGAGTTCGCTGTGCTCATCCGCAAGCGTTAATGGCCGATAATTCTGATTCCAGTTCTCTTGCTGATTGGCATTACCCTTTTGCAGATAATCAGCATAAATTAAGCCAGCTTCGTGTTTACTCTTTAAAAATGATGATTCCATTGTTGATTTCCTTATTTG
>CAZSSX010000073.1:0-5892 GCA_964609545.1 uncultured Phycisphaeraceae bacterium
GGGGGCGGGGGGGGGGGGGTTGTGGGGCGGGGGGGGTTTTTTTTCGGGTGGTGGTGGGGGGGGGGGTCGTGGGGGGCGGGGGTTTTGGGGGGTTGGTTGTTTTTTTGTGGTGGGGGATGGCTGGGGGGGCGGTTCATGGTGTATTCCTGATAGGCTGCAGGGCAGTTATCTTTGGTGGCTATTGAAAGAGCTATCATAGCTTAATCTCTTTTGATATGGAGAAAGAGATTGCTGCAAGATTGATGTTTTTAGGTATTATTGAGAAGATTGAGTATTTGATAAGCAGGTCAAACTAGAGGAGGCGCATTGCTATGGCTCAAGAAAAAAAAGTGACGCTTGCGTTATTACAGCACCCGAGTTTGGGGGCGTTGACGCATGATGATAAGATGGCATATTTGGAGGCTATGATTGGGCAAGGCGTTGCTGGTGGTGCGGGTATTATTTTGACTGAGGAGCTGTTTGGTTCTGATTATTTTCCGCGGGTGCATGATGCTGTTCATTTTGATTTGGCTGAGACGATTCCGGGCGTGACTTTTGAGGGTCTTTCGAGATTGGCTAAGCAATTTGGGGTGGTGATTTGCGGGTCGTTGTTTGAGCGGGCGGCGCGGGGGCTTTATTATAATACGACGGTGACGATCTGCGAGAAAGGCGAGCTTCGGGGTAAGTATCGCAAGTTACATATCCCGCATGACCCTGATTTTTATGAGAAATATTATTTTGCGCCTGGGGATTTGGGCTATCAGTCGGATGCAGTGGGAGGGCTTGCGCTGGGGCAGCTGATTTGCTGGGACCAGTGGTTTCCCGAGGCGGCGCGGTTGACGGCGATGTTGGGTGCGGAGGTGATCAACTATCCGACGGCGATCGGCTGGTGCGCCAACGAGTCTTTGGCTGAGCAGGGTTGTCAGCTGGAGGCGTGGGTGACGATGTTGCGTTCTCACGCTATTGCCAACGGGGTTTATGTGTGTGCGGCTAATCGTGTGGGGGTGGAGGGGAATTTGACTTTTTGGGGTCATTCGCTGGTGGTTGATCCTTTGGGGGAAGTTATTGCGCGGGGCAGTGGGGAGGATCGGGAGGTGATTTTGGCGGAGATTGATTTGGCTAAGATGACTTATGCGAGGCGTACTTGGCCGTTTTTTCGCGATCGACGGGTGGATACTTTTGGGGGTCTGACGCGCCGCTTTGGGAGATGATGGCTGTGATGGTGGGATGACTTGGGGGGAAATTTCTTTTTTTCGGGGGCGGCTCTGCTAGAATGGTTGGTAGTGAAGGCTCAAGGGCTATTGTTTGGCTTGGCTGGGGGCTGATTAGGCTTTATTTTTATCATTGATAGACGAGAATGAATATGCGAAGAAAGATTTTAGTTTCGGTGTTTGGGTTATGCTGTGGTGTTGAGACGGTATTTGGGGGTGTTCGTGGTCATTATGAGCCGCCGTTGACGGGGTTTGTGCCTTATGTTGTGATGACGACTTCGGATAAGGTTGGCGGGCCGACGGCTGATTTGGTTCAGACGCATACGCTGCACGATGGTTTTGTGGGGAATCATTTTCCTCTTAAGGGGCAGGGGTCGGATACTTATACGATTGGTATTTTTGATACTGGGGCGCAGGTGGATCTTTTGTCTTATGGGGATTGGGGGGCGTTGGGAATTGATGGTCGTCTTTTTAGCGGCTCGACGGTGGGTCTTTCTGGCGCATCGGGGACGATTCAGGCGCCTGTGTCGTATCCGCTGGGTATTTTTGCTCAGGGCTTACAGGCGTTGGGGAGTGGGGGTTTGGATGAGAGTCAATTGGTGGGGCATGGTAATACGGCGCCTGTGTTGTTAGATGCTGCTGCTGCGGGGACGGGCCGATTTAAGGTGCCTTCTGTGATTGGGCAGCCGTTTGTGTCTTTTTATACGACTGAGATTTTGAATACGCGGCGTGTTCATTTAACGCATGGGGGTAAGGATTATTCTTCACCTACGGTTAGGATGCATGTGCCTGGGAGTTTTACGGCTTCGTCGCGTTATACGAATCAGATTGGTTTGCGTTTGTTGGGCGGCGTGCTTCCGCCTGACAGTGCTTCTTATGGTTTTAATTACAGCGATCCCTTGAATTTCACGACGCCTGGGGGTCCTACGACTTTGACGACTCAGACTTTTTATCCTGCTGCGGGGCTTTATGCTGCTGAGGTGGTGCTGGTTCAGGGGGATCCCAATGATGCGGGTAATGCTAGTGTTACGGCGAACTTAGCGATTGATACGGGGGCTCAGGCCTCTATTATTTCATCGGCGTTGGCCTCTTCATTGGGCTTACCGCTGACGCCTGATTTTACGATTGAGGTGGGCGGTATTGGTGGGGTGAGCGAGGATGTGCCTGGGTATTACATTGATTATCTTAAGATCAAGAGCCGACCTAGCACGCTTGAGAGTCAAAAGCTGGAGTTTAATAAGATTCCGGTTTTGGTTAAGGATATTGGTGGCGGTGTTGATGGGATTATTGGGATGAATCTTTTTTGGGATCGGGATGTGATTTTTGAGCCTAAGGTGGATGGGCTGGGGGGTGCTTCTTATTTTTGGGTTTCGGATCCTGTGCTTTTGAAGGGTGATACGGATTTGGACGGGGTGGTTGATGAGGTTGATTTGCAAAATGTGAAGTCGAGTTTTGGTACGGCTGATACCTCGCTGACTGGTGCTTTGGGTGATACTGATGGTGATGGGGCTGTGGATTTGGGCGATCTATTTAATTTGCGTAATAATTACGGAAAATTTGCATCTGGGGCATTGCCTAGGGATCCGGTGGCGGTGCCTGAGCCTGGGTCGCTTTTGCTTGTTTTGTTGGGGGCTGTGTTTTTGCGACGCGGTGGGGTTTGATTGTTTTATGGATTAGTTGATGGGGATTGATTCTGGTTGGGTTTGGATGATGAAAAATGTGTGGTGGTTTACAATGGCTGAATTATGGTTATACTGTGGTGATTATCTTAGCAGTTCATCAAACTTGAATAAACAGATCTATTCGATACCGGGAGGTTGGGGAAGTGTAGCCGATAAAATTGTTGCTATTGCGTGATGGTGGCATTTACCGATATTACTGATATATGGCGTTTTGCGATTAAGAAGTGTTTTCTTAAGCAGGGCCTATCTACAATAGAGAAAAGAGAAGCGCGTTAAGCGTTTTTATATTACGATTTATGAATCAATTTCAAACAAGAATTATTAAGTATTTAGCTTCTGAACGATACCAACCCAGCGATATTTTAGAGATCGCTACGGCATTGGATATTCAGGAGGACGATTTGGATCAATTTACCGCGGAGATGCAGCAGCTGATTGCTGATGGTCGTGCGCTGTCTGGGAAGGCATCGATTGTGACGTTGCCGCCGCCTGGCAAAGAGTTAGAGGGTTTATTCCGTTTAAATCGTCGTGGTTTTGGTTTTATCATTCCTGAGAATCCTGTGGCGCATGGTGATTTATTTGTGCCGGCGCAGAACACGGGTACGGCGATGACGGGTGATCGGGTTTGCGCGAAGGTGATCCATGAGCCTCGCCGAGTTAATCGTGGTCGTGGTGCCTCTCAGAATCGTGCGCATGCCTCTGGCAAGTCGCCTTATATCGGTAAGATTACTCATATTTTGCAGCGTGCGGATAAATGCTATACGGGTAATTTGCAAAAGCAGGGTTCGCAATATTTGGTGATTACCGATGGTTCTATTTTGAGCAATCCTGTGATCATCCGTGATCCGCATTCTAAAAACGCCAAGCCTGGGGATAAGGTGGTGATCGAGCTTATTGAGTATCCCGACGAGAAGACGCTGGCGCAGGGTGTTATTTTGGAGGTGTTGGGGGAGCAGGGATTGCCCTCGGTGGAGACTTCGGCGGTGATGCGTGCTTATAATTTGAGCGATGATTTTCCTAAGGACGTGACTGATCAGGCGAGGCAGATGTCTCGTGATTTTAATGATCGGGAGGTGCCTAGCGATCGGCTTGATTTGACGGGTGAGATGATTTTGACGATTGACCCGCCTGATGCTAAGGACTATGACGATGCGATTCACGTGAAGCGATTGTCTGCTGATGAAGCCAAGGGGGCTGGTTTTTCTGATGCGGTGTGGGAGCTGGGCGTGCATATTGCAGATGTTTCTCATTTTGTGGTTGCGGGTAGCGCGTTGGATGAGGAGGCTTATGCGCGTGGTAACTCTGCGTATTTGCCTCGCAAGGTGGTGCCGATGTTGCCCGAGGTGCTGAGCAATGGGGTTTGTTCTTTGCAAGAGGGTGTGAACCGTTTTACGCGGACGGCATTTATTTATTATGACAAGAAGGGGACAGTGCTGGGTGAACGATTCGCCAAGGCGGTGATCAATTCTAAGAAGCGTCTGACTTATTTAGAGGCAGAATACTTGATCGCTGGTGATACGAATGCTGCCAAGGAGCATGCGCGGGCTGAGCCTACGTATTCTAAGAAGATCATCGCGAGTTTGGGTGATTTTGATGCATTGGCTAAGATTATTCATAAGCGTCGGGCTGGGGATGGGATGATTGAGTTGTCTTTGCCCGAGGTTGAGCTGGTTTATGATGAGGATGGTCGGGTGACGGATGCGGTGCCTGAGGATGATGCGTACACGCATAAGATTATTGAGATGTTTATGGTGGAGGCCAACGAGGCTTCTGCGAGGCTGTTTAATGATCTAAATATTCCGATGATTCGGCGGATTCACCCCGATCCGCCTGCGCGTGATATGAATGATTTGCAGCGATTTGCTCGGGTGGCAGGTTTTCAGATTCCTTTGCGGCCGACGCGGCAGGAGCTTCAGCAGTTGTTGGTTGCGGTGAAGGGTAAGCCTCAGCAGCATGCGATTAACTTGGCCTTGTTACAGACGTTGAGTAAGGCTGAATATTCGCCTGCGAATATTGGCCACTTTGCGTTGGCATCGAAGCATTATTCTCACTTTACTTCGCCGATCCGGCGATATCCGGACTTGGTGCTTCACCGTGCGATTGATGCTTATTTGGATTTGTATCCCGATTGGCGTAAATCGAAGTTGCCTGGTAAGCCTGGGAGTGGAGCGGTTAAAGCGTTGGCTAAGAAAATCGCCAAGGACCCGCGCTGTGTTAATGAGGAACGGCTGGGGGAGATCGGGCTGCATTGCTCGACTACCGAGCGTAACGCGGAATCTGCTGAGCGCGAGCTGCGTAATTATTTGGTGCTTGATTTGCTGACGCAATTTATCGGGGATCATTTTGATGGGACGGTTACGGGGGTGACGAATAACGGTATTTTTGTTCAGATTGATCGTTTTTTGGTTGATGGGATGATTAAAAAAGCGGATTTGCCTGGGGATGCTCGGGAGCGCTGGGCTCTTAATCGGCAAACGGGCGCGTTGACGGCGTCTAAGTCTGGGAAAACGATTTCTATTGGGCAACGCTTTGTGGTGCAGATATCGAATTGTAATCCTGTCGCGCGGCAGCTTGACCTGTTGATTGTAGAAGAGGGTGTCAATGGGCATAAGTCTAAGACGAAGCAGAAAAAGCTAGGTCAAGAGACGAAACGGCTTGAGAAGAAAAAGACGAAAAAGAAAAAGCCATCGGGTCGGGGGCGGGGCAAATCAGAAGCGGCTGGTGATGGTGGTGGTGATGGCACTCAGACACCTGGGCAGCATGCTTCTCAGAAGAAAAAACACCGGAAGGGCAATTCGGATCCAGTGGTTCAGAAAGAGCGTGCGGCTCGACGTAAGAAGCGTAAGAAGCAGTCTCAGAAAGAGCAGGACAGGAAGAAGCGATAAGGTTTTTGCTTTTGAGCCTATTAAAAATAACAAGGCCCAGTCTTTTGTGAGGACTGGGCCTTTTTTTTAAGTTTTAGGGATAGGTGATGGGGTGTTAGGTGATAATGGGGGATTGGGGTTCTTGCTGGGGTTGGG
>CAZSSX010000073.1:5992-10588 GCA_964609545.1 uncultured Phycisphaeraceae bacterium
TTCTTGCTGGGGTTGGGGTTGGATGGCTTGATTGATTTTTCTTCTGAGGTCTGCGTAGTCCATTTCTGCGACTTGTAAATTTTTCAAGATTTGGTTGTCGATGACTTGGGTTTGGAGTTCTTCGAGTTTGTGCTTTTCGTCTACTTCGATGGGCTGATTTGTTTGCTGCTTTTCCATGACGGTTTGCATCAATTTGTTGTAGTCCATGAGGAGGGATTTAGCATCGGGGTTGGCTTCGATGGCGGCGACTGCTTCTTCGTAATTTGTCGCGGCTTGGTGTTGTTGGATGAGTTGGCCTAGCTTTTGAGCGGCGTCGATAATTTCTTGGGTTGTTGGCATGGTTTATAGTTTAACAAGAAATGCCGGGGCGTGCATTGGCGCGATTTCTACATCGGGGTGATTTTTGGCGGGGATGTTTTTTGGCGAGATGGTTTTGACGGGGGCTATCCCTTTTGAGAGTATCCAATCAGCTTATAAAACAAAAGAGAGGCAGTGAAGGTGTGTTGCCAAGCATAAAATGGTTTATAATGTTCGTTATAGTGGGGATGGAATGTCCATTGGTCGCTGCTTTTTATGGCAGAGGAGCAATAAGTCTAATTTTTTACTTTTTAAGGAGTGATGATCTTGAGATCTTTAACCCTATCGTTAGCATTGTTTTTGTGTTGTTCACAGGTGGCTTGCGCCCAAGCTGAGGGCGCGACGCCTAAGGGCTTTACGAAGCTGTTTAATGGGAAGAATTTGAAGGGCTGGGTCGGCTATCAGCGTACGGCCAATCCGGATAAAATTCGGGCATTGAAAGGCAATAAGAAGGCGGCTTATTTGGCTAAGATGAAGGCCAATGTGGCTAAGCACTGGGCGGTTAAAAATGGTGAGATTGTTTCTGATGGGCATGGTGTGCATTTGGCGACGGCCAAAGAATATGGCGATTTTGTTTTTTATGTCGATTGGAAATTGGGCGGGCCTACGGTGGATTCGGGGATTTATCTGAGAGATTGCCCGCAGATTCAGATTTGGAATCCTGATAACAAGAGGCAGTTCCGGTTTGGCAATCGCAAAGGGTCGGGGGGCTTATGGAACAATCCGAGGGGTTGGAAGGGGAAAGACCCGTTGGTTCGGGCGGATAAGCCGGTGGGGCAATGGAACACTTTTAAGGTGATTATGGTTGGGTCTTATGTGACGGTTTATTTAAATGGGCAATTGGTTGTGGATCACGCTGAGATGTCTAATTATTTCAAGCGTAAGGGATTGATGTTTAAGAAGGGTCGGATTCAGCTTCAGACACACGGTGGGCTGACGATGTTCCGCAATCTCTCTGTGCGTGAGCTGAGCGCGGATGAATCCAACGCGATTTTGCGATCGAAGAACAAAGGTTTTACCCCTATTTTTAATGGTAAAGATTTGACGGGTTGGGGTGGAAAAGGCGCTAAGGGTTATAAGGTAGAAGCGGATGGCGTGCTTCATTGCCCCAAGGGTGCTAAGGGTAATTTACGCTATGAGAAACAGCTTGCGGATTTCGATTTGGATTTTGCGTTTAAGCTAAAACCCGGGACCAACAACGGCTTGGGTGTGCGTTATGTTGCGGGAAAGAACGCTGCTTATCACGGGATGGAGCTTCAGATTTTAGATAATACGCATCCTAAATATGCCAAGCTCAAGGCTTACCAATATCACGGTTCGTGTTATGCGGTGCATCCAGCCAAGCGGGGATACCTCAGGCCTGTGGGACAGTGGAACTATCAGCACGTGGTGGCAGATGGCGGGAAAATCAAGGTGATTTTAAACGGTTTCCGGATTTTGGATATTGATTTAGATAAAATTGGTAAGGTTAAAGGCCATCCCGGGCTTCATGCTAAGAAAGGTCATATCGGATTCTTAGGGCATGGCGACGAGATTTGGTTCAAAGGTATACGTGTGAAAGAAATCAATTAAGAGTCGCTTGCGTTTTTTAATTTGACGCTATTCTATTGACCATAAAATAACTTAGAAGGCCTAGCTTTGATGCGCTAGGCCTTTTTTTTATCCCTACTTTTTCGTTGGTTAGATGCGTTTTTTTTTAAGTGTGTTTTTGGTATGGCTGCAAGGCTGATGTGGATGGGTGATGCTTTTGTTTTTTGGGGTGAGATTGTGTTTAGCCGATGAGTCCTGAGCCGTCTTCGGCGTCTTGTAGATCGCCTCGGATCATGACGGGGTCGGATTCTCCTTCGATGGAGACTTGGCCGTCGAGATCGACCACGCAGATGGGGATTTTTCCGGCTTTCCAGTCTGCTAGGGGGAATAGTGGCCAGCGCTGTGGTATTGTGCGGTCGGGTTTTACCGATATTTTGGCGCCGCCTGGGGCTAAGCGATCGATGACTAGCCTCGTTTGGGCGATGGCGTATCCTAGACTGGTGATGCCTCTGGGGTTAAAGGAGAGGTCTTCTCGCCTATATGCATCGGTGTAGGCGAGTGATTGTCCGCCTGTGTTGACGAGACATTGGAGGTCCCAGTATCTTTGGACGAGGTGTGGCCGGGGCAATTCCATATAGCAGGAGACTAGGTCTCGCCAAATATTTTGGCTGATCCAGACGGATTCTTTTTCGTATGAGGTATGGGATGAGCCGTAGGGCGTGCTGGTTTCTCTTGTGGCGTTTGTGAGGTCTAGTTTCATTCGCCGAATATCTAGGAGAGGCGGGTAGCCTATCATGGCTGGGAGTAGCATGGCGTTGGAGGTGTAGATGGAGTAGGCGTCCCATCCTGGGAGGTTGATGTAGGGTAGGGGTTTGCCGGTTTGTGGGTCTTTCATGCCGGTTGCGGATTTGTCTACGCAGACGGCGTAATGGTCGCCTAGCCAGGCTTGATTTTCTATTTTTTGCATATCTCGATCGGCGATTTGGTCGCATCTGTCTGCGAAGGCGGAGTCTCCTAGGCGTCCTAGGAGGTCTGCAGCTGCGCGGAGTGCGGCTAGCCGTTTGGTGGCGAGATAGGTTTGTTTGCGGGATTGGTTGAGGACTGGTGAGGCGTCGTTGATTGAATTTGCGGTGCCTATGGAGGGGAAGCCCGAGTCGTCGCTATCTGTGGCGATGAGGTATTGGGTGAGCGCTTTGATGAGGTTTTGATTTTTTCGGATGTAGAAGAGATCGCCTGTCCAGTGGGCGTAGATTTGGTGTAGTAAGAGGTAATTGGCATTGAGTTCGATGGGCATTGGGTGATCGCCTGTGGGGGCGGTTATGTCAAAGCCGATGCCTAGGTCGCGGGGCATGATTTTGCCTACTGCGGGGGTGGCATCGTGGGCGTGCCTTGCCCATTGCTGAAGTTGCAGGCCTAGGAGTTTAGGCCAAAACATGAGCGGGAAGATGGCGGTGTTGTAGGCTACGTCTAGTGGGGATTGGTAGCATTGGGCGCCTTCCATGACTGAGAACCACTGTTTGGCGTTGGCATCTTGTGCGTCGATGGGTTTTTCCATTTGGCACCAGAATGTGTTTGAGAGGTAGGTTTGGAAGGTTTGGTGGATGAGATGGCGCTGTCCCATGCGTAATGGGGATTGGTCGAAAAGTTTTTCGAAGCGTCGGGATAGGCCTAGCCTTTCGTCGCGCATGGCTACGGATTCTCTCATGACTTCATCGATGTTGGGCCAATGCTGCGTGTATTTAAATTTTGCTTGCCTGCGTGTTTGTTCTTGTCCGATGGTGATGATATTGTCTTTGGTGTGCGCGCCCCAGACGAGTCGCCACTTTGTGCCTGAGCCTACGGGGGTGACGGGTAGTGTGAGGGTTAAGCCTTTGCCGTCTTCATCGGGGGTGGCGCCTGGCGTGAGTGAAACGATGCGTTCGTGGACGTTGGCGTGGTTTATTTTTTCGGGTGCGATTTTGTGGCGGTGGGGATCTGTGGCTAGTGCGAGTGGGACTTGATATTGGATATCGATTCTGCCTGAGCCTTTGAGGGCGTGGATTTGTGTTTGAGGTCTTTGTAGTTTGATGAAGAGTTGTATTTTTTTGGGGGTAAGGCTTTTGACGTGCGTGTTTTTGATGCGTTTAACGGGGTTGACGCGCATTTCTAAATAAAATGCGGGGAGGATGCAGAGTTTTTCGTGTTGGGGATAGAAGGGGGCGTGTATGTTGAATTCAAATCTTAGATTATATTTTTCGGAGTAGGCGCGATAGGTGATGGAGTTGATGCGTTCGAATTGTTCGGGATTTGCTAATGGTTCGCCGCGCTGGGTGAAGGGTAGGACGCGTTGTGTGCCGTCGGGTTCGATTAGACCGACCATGAGGTCCATGGGTTGGTCGGTGAATCGGCCGATTGCGCCGTGCCGAATTTGTTTGAGGTGAGGCTCGAATAAGAGGTTAAAACGGCTGCCTAGTCGGCCTAATGTCCAGCTCATCAACTGCATAAAATGGTTTTTCCTTCCGATGGCATGCTATGGTATTAAAAAATCATTGTAAACAATTTGATCGGGCAATTGTAGTGTGATCAGTCATTTTTTTCGATAAAAATGTAGAAGTAGGGAGTAAATGAGATGGCTTGTGGGTGGCCGGGGCTTGGCAAGCCTTGGGCGGGGTTCTTTTTTTTTAAATTTAATCGTCGATGCCAAAGGCTTTTAGCCAATCTTGGACTTGG
>CAZSSX010000074.1:0-10579 GCA_964609545.1 uncultured Phycisphaeraceae bacterium
CACAGCGCCCGAACGCTTAAACTCGGATCATCCACAAAAAAGGCCTTGAAAATCAGCACCATCACCGGAATGGTCACACTAAAAAAAGCGCTCTGAATCAAAACACATGGCACCGTTATCGCGATGAGTTTTTTATAATTAAGCAAAATCCGGGCGGATTGCCAATAGTAACGAGATGATTTTTTTTTAGACATAAATCAGGATCTTTAATTCAATTCAAAGCAAGCCAATTGATTCAAATAATCAAAAAACTCGGGAAACGTTTTATTCACACACCCAGGGTCATTAATCGTAATGCCCCCAGCGCCCAAACCCACCACCGCAAAACACATCGCCATCCGATGATCATCATAAGTATCAATCGCAGCGGGAGTGATCTGCCCTTCCCCAGGCGGAGTGATATATAAATCATCACCCTCAACCCAAACTTCTGCCCCTAGCTTACTCAGCTCACACTCAATCGCTGCCAACCGGTCGGTCTCCTTAATACGCAGGTTACCGATGTTCCGAATCACCGTTTGCCCTTGAGCAAAAAGGGCAATAACCGCCAACGTCTGGGCCATGTCGGGCATGTCGTTTAAACAAATATCAATCCCACGCAACCTTTGCCCATCCTTAGGCGACATCACCGTCACAAAATCATCACCAAACAAAAGCGTCGCGCCCATCTGGTGCAAGACATCTGCAAACTTCACATCACCCTGTAAGCTTGACCGCCCCAAATGCTCAATCGTGCACGTGCTGCCAGGCACAACCATCGCCGCCGCTAAAAAATAACTAGCATTACTCGCATCGGGCTCAACGGTGTAATCAATCCCCCGATAAACCCCAGGCTGAACCGTTATCTGACTAAAATCATCAGCAATTTCAACCTCACCCCCAAACCGCTTCATCAGCGCAGCGGTCATCTCAATATAAGGCTTACTAATCACATCACCATCAAAACGCAAAGCCAAAGCCTCAGACATATAAGGCCCAACCTGTAAAACCGCCGTGATATATTGACTACTCATCGCCGGGTCCATCCGCAATTCACCACCACGCAAACCCGTCCCATCAATCGTAAGCGGCGGGCAAAGGCTATCTTGCTCATAACTAATCTTGCCACCTAATGCCACCAGCGCATCCACCAACGCATCGATGGGGCGGTGCCGCATACGCTCAATGCCATCCAAGGTAATACCCTCGTGTTGCCCTAGACAAAGCAGCGCCGTCATAAAACGCATAGAGGTTCCGGAATTACCCAAATCAATGCGGCAGGGGCTAGCCTTGAGCTGCCCCCCAGTGCCTTGCACCTTCACCGTGCGACTCGCTTGATCGATCTCTAATCCAACGCCTAAAGATTTAAGCCCAGCCAGCATCACCCGCGTATCATCAGAAAACAAAACCCCGCGCAAAGTGGTCTGCCCCTCAGCCAGTGTCGCCAAAATCAGCCCACGATTGGTCAAGCTTTTCGAGCCAGGCGGGCAAACGCTAGCCCGGAAAGCTTTAATCGGTTGTATCGTCAGATGAGGGGGATGCGTGGGATTCATCGGGCTCTCGTATGCAAAAAAAAGAAAAAAGAAAAAAATATAAGCCAAGGCAAAGGCCTAAAACCCATCAGCTAGCGGTCTTTACGAAACACTGCAACAATGTTTTCAATCGGGACAACAAACAAACGATTATCGCCTTCAAAATCAACAGGGATCGCAGCCTTAGGATCAAAAAGCACCCGATCATACTGGGCAATGGGATAATTGATATCGTTTTCCACCTCAGCAGAAACCGCAACGATGCGCCCTGTAATAGTCGGAATCTCAACCTTGTCGGGCAAATGAATCCCCGACCGGGTTGTTTTTTTATCGGCATCTTTACGGATTAAAACGCGATTACCTATCGGTTCAACAATCTCAATCGCAGGCTGTGGTGCAGTGTTTTTATTCATAAGAGATGCATTGTAACCCCGTATCGACAAACTGCCAAGACAGGCACCACCCATTAAAAAATAACATCCCCACAAACTTTGCAGTATACTAAACAGCGTAACGTGAATCAGGCGATCGCTTGCGTCTTCAAGGCGCAAGAGGAAAGTCCGAGCACGGCAGGGCACGGTGATGGATAACGTCCATCCGCCAAGCCAGAGACGGCTTGGCGCGGGATAGCGCCACAGAAATGATACCGCCTAGCATGTCTAGGTAAGGGTGAAATGGTGCGGTAAGAGCGCACCGCTTGGCTGGCAACAGTCAAGGCAAGGCAAGCCCCACCGCGTGCAAGGCCAAGCAGCAACATCGCACCGCGAACGATCTGCTCGATCGTATCCCCAAAGGAAAGTTGCGGGTAGGCCGCTGATGAGTGTCCCGAGTAATCGGGCGCCTAGAGAAATGATCGCCCCCATACCTTTGGCATGGTGACAAAACTCGGCTTATCGATTCACGTTACTTTTTTACACAAAAGAAAAGGCTCATCGCGCTTAAATGCAAGATGAGCCTTTTTTATATCCAACGCAATGCAAGCCAAAAATGCTACATCACTATTTTCTTACTTGGTTACTTGGTCAGCAATGCTTTCACATTAGCAGCCGGCAAACGCAGCGCCCCATGCAAACGAGCAGCAGCATGAGCCAATTGCCCCGTGCTATGCTTAACCCGTTGAAGGACTTGCCCTAGCTGATGCTTGCTCAGCAGATTCCCGTGAAGATTCACCGATTCAATCAAATGCCCCATCAACAAAAGCTGCAACGATTCATCGCGCGTCGTATCAAATGCCGCCAAAAACAATTCATTCTGAGCATCTTTGTTATTGAGCAAGCTCAACACCCCACCAGCAGCGCTAGCAATGACATTACGCTTATCATGCACCGCAGAAGAAATCGCAGGCTGAGCATCGGTAATCTTAAACAATCGCGAAGAATCTAAAATCAAAACACGCAGCTGCTTTAAAGACTCAAGCACATACTTAGCCGATTCCGCACCCTCAATAGGATGGCCAGAAGTACTCCGCGATGCCACAGCAAAAGCAGCATGCAATCGCGCGTAAGCATCGCCTGGCAAGACAGCAGATGAAATCAATGGATTATTCCGATATAGACTATTAAAAACAACATTAGCATCGGCATCACCGAGCAAAAGCTTAGGCGATGTCGCAATCCTGAAATTATGCTTGAATTGTGAAACCACTAATTTAGTCTCAGAGGTAGGCAATGCAGTCACGATCAAATCAATACCCGCGGTCGATTTAATATCCGCAGTGGCTGAGCTAAGAGTACGATGAGAAATCACATGGTACCCTCCCGATCGTAATGCGTTACGCAGCCCCTTGCTGGTGCTTGGGTCTTGACAGAGCAAAAGCACGATTTTTTTATCATCCTGGCGCACCGCTTCGGATAAAGCCTGAATCACCTGATTGCTAGCTAAAAATGCTTTATTAGGACGAAACCTAGCAATTGCCAACGCAGCATCGAAACGCACCCGACGGTCGGCATAATTTAACGCTTGAATCAAAGGCTTCAATAAGCCTTGAGGGTTTTCAAACTCTTTTCGGCCCGCTGTCCGCCCGATCGCTGCAATGGCATCAATCGACAAAGCAGTATCCCCATCAGCCATCGCCCGCGCAAGAACCTGTGATTGTTGCTCCGGCCCAGCGGCCAACAAATAATAACTAGGGCTAAATGGTAAGGTATAACTCACATCCACTCGGCCATTCAAACGATTCTCACGCCGTTTATTCGCCGCCAACAAAACCGTCAACGCACGATCCTGCTTACTATTAAGTTTCAAAGACTGCCTCGCCGCACGCATCGCGAGAATGTCACCAAACACTTCACCAGGCACACCAACAGGAATAAGTCCCACGTTCCGTTCATAAACCCAAAGCTGGCCTTGTTGATTATTATGATCGATACCGTCAATATCAGACGCGTGCAAAGTGGCTTTGGTGTAATACTGCTCAGCAAGTTTCAGATAAAGATCCGATGCGTTGGAATCACCCTTAAGATGATTCTTGGCGACAATTTTATTATAAGTTTTTTGCGCCGTTTCACGCACACCTTTGGCCGTACGCACATCCTCAATCAAAGCCTTAATATAAGGCAGCGCGCGCGGGTATCCCACCTGCCCTAAAATACTCAACACCTGAGCCTGCGTCGCAGGATTAAGATGCTCTAGCGAAACAGCAAGAGGATAAACCAAAGGCCGACCGATACGCACCATCGCCTTAATCGCCGGAGCCTGCGAATCACGCTGCGTGTCATCCTCAAGCGTCGCTAACAATTGCGGCGTCGCATATTGCCCAGCATTGACCAGCCGAAGCGTCGCGTTACGCACTTGACGCAGCTCACCATTCAGCGCCAAAATATTACGCGCAATACGCTTAGGATCACGAGACTTGGCGTAACGCGCAGCCTTGATCTTCTTATAAAGTTTCAGCGCATCGGCTTTGATCGCGGGCATATGATAAGCCCGCACAAAAATGCCTTCGATCTTCTTCTCGATACGCATTTCGCTCTGATCACTCTCGATCGCTTCTAAAATCGATGCCGCAGCAATATCATTGGCAGTCAAAGACCTAGCAGCACCCGCAGCAAGCCCGGGCTTAGCAATCAAAATGTAATGACAAAAATCATTCCAATCAGAAACCTGATCATTAGCCAAAGTACTGGACCAACTCCCGCAGGTAGAACAAAACAACGACATAGCCAAAAGCGTTCGCTTAATGATACGCATACGGTCACTCCATTTAAGGGTATCGCTTCACAGTGAGGAAGCAGCAAAAATTACCATTTTCTTCGTCTTCTAGAAAATACATCGTATCTCAAAAATGATTCTCTAAACCTTTATCATAACCTAACTGCTATCTCTTTGCAGATCATAAAGCAATAATCTCTATAACCTGCTATAAATAACCATTTTATGAAGTTATCGACATCCCTTTTAACCCCGAGATCAATAAATAAAAACAGCGTACGCTATCCCCCAACCACCCACCCACGCACAATACCCCGGCGTCGGCGCCACCTTGATATAGCCAGCGTGTCAACACATGCCCAGCGAAACCCATGCAGAAGCCACCCTTAAATCCACGTCAATTCAAGCCCGCCGAAACCAAACGTAAGCATCAAAGCCCAGCGCCCATCAATCAATTTACTCAAAGCAAGTTGCATTCTCAGCGATAGTTCAGCCGATTGCTATAATTGGTGACACTCCGAGGCGTTCAAACAAGATACAAAATAAGTCGCAGCGGCGCCCCAAAAAAGCTTAAATCAACACACTGGATCAAAAATGCTTAAATTCGCAATCTATAACCAAAAAGGCCAACTTGCAACAAAATACACACTACGCAACGCGTATCTCATCGGCAGCGACAACAACGCAATGCGTGGCAAAATATCCTTCGATCAAGGCCTACTCTACATCGAAAAAAGAGAAGCAGGCGCCATCGCCCTAGCCATCCAACAAGAAGTCTCAGGAAAATCACACGTCACCCTACGCACATGCATGCTCCCAGAACGCCTGCAGCCCTACCTGATCAATCTTGAATTAGCAAGACATCGCATCATGATGATCTACAATAAACTAGAAGACTGGGGCATGTTTGAATACGACCCGCAATCCCCCGTGATAACACTATTTAATCAAGCCAAAGCGCTCTTCTTTAAAGCACTGCCCTTTCAGTCCGAAGAACCCGCCAAAGCAGAAAATCTAGCCACACAAGCATTGGGATTCGCCATCGATGCATCCGAAGCGCTCTCCCTAGCCCACGCCCAAATCCTCCTAGAAAGAAGAATCGAAAATAACGAATGCCCGCAATGGCCCGTAGGCTGTGGCATGGATATCCAGCAATCAAGCGAACGACTACTCGCAGGCGTCACCGCCAATTTTGATTTCATCACCTTGCCCATGACATGGAATCAGCTCGTCCCCGATGAAGGCGAATACAACTGGGCACTCACAGACAGATGGGTCGAATGGGCAAAATCAAACAACCTGCAAATCGCATCCGGCCCCCTATTAAGCTTCGATCACGAATCGATCCCCAATTGGCTCTACATGTGGGAGCATGACTACACAACCATCAAAGACCTAGTCTACGAACACATCCAAAGAGTCATCACACGATACAAAAGCCACGTCAGCATCTGGAATATCGCTTCGGGCTTACACGTCAACAGCAACCTCTCCTTTAGCTTTGATCAGCTCATGGACCTCTCCAGAATGGGCGCCATCATCGCCAAAAAAATACAGCCACAAGCCAAGGTCGTCATCGAAATCACAGAACCCTTCGGCGAATATTACTCGACCAATGCCAAATCCGTACCCCCCTTAATGTACTCAGACCTACTCGTCCAAGGCGCCGTCGGCTTTGACGCATTTAGCCTCAAAATACTCATGGGCCAAGCCGTCTCCGGACAATTCAACAGAGACCTCTTGCAACTAAGCAACATCATTGATCGCTTTGCAAATTTTAATAAAAAACTAAGACTAACCTTCGCTGCCCCCAGCCAACCCGTCACCCAAGCCATGATTAGGCTACCCGATTCAGGCCATACCGTAGACCCGCAATGTGGCTATTGGCGCAGGCCCTGGGATGAAGAAACCCAAAGCCAGTGGCTCGAAGCAGTCGCTAAAATGGCAATGAGTAAACCCTTCGTAGAATCCATCAATTGGCATAATTTTATCGATCACGCCCAAATAGATCTCCCCCTCAGCGGGCTAATCACCGAAGAAATGGAGCCCAAGAAAAGCTACCATGCACTCGTTCAATTCAGGCGCCTCCTCACAGCACCGCACGCGGACACCGCAAATCAATGATGCAAGCAAAGGACCTAAATAAATTCTTCAACTACCTTCTCTTGGCCTGTATCTGCAGTGCCTCATGGTTCCACCTCAGCCCAAAAATGAAAACAAATCCCGCCCAAGCCAAACACTTCAATCTGAAAATCAATATCAACACCGCCACATTAGCCCAATGGGATCTCTTGCCCGGCATAGGCATCGCAACAGCGCAGCGAATTATTCAATATCGCATAAAAATCCAACGCTTCCAGCAGATCAAGCAACTCAATCATGTCCCAGGCATAGGATCAAAAAAAATCAAAAAAATCACGATGTTTTTATATTGTTTATAAAATAATAGGGATTGAAGTAGCCGAAACTTAGGGTTTCATACGCTTGAATCAATATTTAATATAATTTAATGACATTTTGTGGAAATTTATGAAAGAATTTCGTATACAATGAATAGCAGGTCTTTGGTGGCCCGTGATTATTCTTTTTGATGGCCTCTTCTCTTACTAAGATCACGTTAAAAACTGGTAGCATCTCTCTAGGATGCTTTCTAAACATACCAAGCGTTGTATTTTCAGCGATCAACCTCATGCATCGTTCATGAAAGGACAAAAATAGATGAAAAATAAAGCCTTCACACTCATCGAATTACTCGTCGTTATTGCTATTATCGCCTTGCTAATAGGCCTGCTAATGCCAGCACTGCAAAGCGCCACAAGCAAAGCCAACGACCTCGTCTGCAAAAATAATCTCAAAGCAATCATTCTTGCAGAAAGAGCCTACGCCACCGACAATAGAAATTTTTTCACATGCCCATTACCTTTTAATGACGGCGTCAGCGGAACGCCGTCTTGGGCCCCCGGCACAGATCCCACCATCGAGCCAAACGAGGCGCAAGGCGCACCGGCAAACTTTGCCCAAGGCGCATTATTTGAATACATGGGCGGAAGCGTAGAATCCTACAAATGCCCCGTAGGAAGTGTCAAACTTGACGTGCGACCGCAATTCGCGGGGGACACGATGTTTCGCAGTTACTCTAAAAACGCAGCAGTCGGTGCAAACAGTGGTAGCGGACCTATTGCCTCGGCGCGGGCAGCCGGACAAACTAGAAAAAAATTAACAAACGTGCAAAAACCCACCAGCCTCTTTGTCTTCGGTGAAGAAAATACAGACACCCAAGCGCTCAGAGACTTAGGCATGGGTAGCATCGTAGGCAATGGCGGATATTATAATGACAGCCTCCTTATCGTCAAATATCCCGGAGGCACAGGCAAAGGCGATTCCATCGGAACATTCCACGGCAACGGAGACCCCAAAGAAGGCGTAACAAACGTAGCCCTAGTAGATGGACACGTCGAATCACAACATCCCAAATTCCCATTCGAAACAGCCTCAGGCGTAGAAGTCTTTAATATCCAAAGGCTCGCTTACGATAAATACAACATAAATGTCTCAGGACCAACCAACTAATTCAATCACATCATCCCCAAAACACTTCCCCCAAGGCCGCCTCCTAACTAGGCGGCCTTTTTTAAAATCCAGCCCAGTCAATCCCCGCATACAAAAACCCCATACCCACATCATGCAAAAAAGAACCAATTCTGCTATCCTATGCCAGCAGATCATCATAAAATAAACCCTCCGCAAATGCCCCCATACTCGGCACACAAGAGACCCCGCCATGACAAATACCAACACGCCAAACCCCCAGCCATGGGAAACGTTGGACCAAATCATACAGTCAGGCGATGCCCAACACCTCCAGCTTTTTCTCAGATCACTCTCAGCAAGTGACGTAGCCAGAACAATATCCAGGCTCGATGAAGAACAGCAAGCTCAACTCTTTGCCATACTCCCCCCAGAATTCGCCGCAGATATCGCCGAAGAATTACCCCACGCACAAGCCGCCGACATCATCGAAGACATGCCCGCAGACATCGCCGCTGCCATCGTCGATGAAATGGATTCCGATGAACAAGTAGATATCCTCTCCCAGCTAGACGACCAAGACTCCGCAGCCATCATCCAACACATGGCCCCAGACGAAGTCCAAGACGTCCTGAGACTCTCGCAATACCCATCAGATTCCGCAGGCGGAATCATGATCACTGAATATCTAGCATACTCAGAAAATCAGCCCATCATCGACGTCATCAAAGACCTCAGAGAAAACGCAGATCAATACAGAGAATACCACGTCCAGTACATCTACCTACTCAGCCCACAAAGCAAAAAACTCCGAGGCATGGTCCGCATGAGAGAACTCATCCTAGCCCCAGATAATAAACTCCTAAAAGACCTACCCAAAGTAAATCCCAAAAGCGTACACGCACAAGATTCACTAGACAGCATCGATAATTTCTTCGCCAGAAATCACTTCGGCGCAGTGCCCGTCATCGACATCCAAGGCACACTCCTAGGCATCGTCACAAAATCAAACGTCGAAGAATCACTCACACAAAGATCAGAACAAGAATTCCTACGCTTCGGCGGAATCATCGCAGGCGAAGAACGCAGAGAAGATAACCTCCTACCCAAAGCACTAAGAAGACTCGTCTTCCTCGCCCCAAATGCGATGCTCTGCTTCATCTCCATCAGCATCATCCTATTCTACGAAGCATACATCAAAGAAGTACCCGTCCTCGCAGCCTTCATGCCACTCGTCGCCGCAATGAGTGGCGCCTCCGCAAACCAAGCCATCGCAGTAAGCTTCAGAGAACTCACACTAGGCCTAGTCAAACCACACGAAACAATGCTCGTAGTCAAAAAAGAAATCGGCGTCGGACTCTTCAACGGCATCATCATCGGACTACTCCTAGCACTAGCAGCATTCCTACTCGATGATTCCGGACACCGCGCACAGCTAGCCCTAGTCGTCGGATTATCCTTCCTCGTCATGAGCCTCCTCTCCGTCTCCATCGGAGGATGCATGCCCCTCCTACTGAAAAAATGTAAAATAGACCCAGCCATGGCAGCATCACCCCTCACCACCGTCATCTCAGATGCCTGCTCATTCTGGATCGTCCTAAACCTCGCAATACAAATCCTAAACCTACAACCTTCAGCGTAAGTAAAGCCATGGCTAAAAAAGCAAACACAAAAAAAACAGAACAAACACTCACCCCACAAACACGCATCTGCGTCCTGCATGGACCAGAGCATCAACTCAAAAAACAACACCTCCAACATCTTAAAACACAACTAGAAAAACAGCATGGACAAATCCAAGTCATCTCATTCCCCGCAAAAACAACAACACTCGCACAAGTACTAGACGAAGTCCGATCCTACGCCCTCATGGTCTCCTACAAAATTGTCATCGTCGAAGATGCCGACGAGTTTGTCTCAGCCCACCGCACCGCAATGGAAAACTACGCACAAAACCCCGTAGACCACGCCACCCTCGTCCTTCAAAGCGACAAATGGAATCGCGGCAAATTAGACAAAATGATCGAAAACGTAGGCGCTGTCATCAAATGCCAACCCCTCACATTAGCCCAAGCTCAAACATGGTTAGTCAGCGCAGCCAAAAAACAAAACGTCAAAATAGATATCAAAACCGCAGCAATCTTCGTCCAAAGAGCAGGCACCGATCTAGCCATGCTAGAAACCCATCTCAGTAAAATCGCACTCATGCTCGAAAAAAACGCACCCATCACCAGCGCCATCATCCAACAAGTCATCCCCCCATCAAATGACGAACAAGCATGGGTCGTCCAAGAAGCAGTCATCAACGCACTAAACACCGCACTCCAAAAAAAAACACCCACCACAAGCCCCAACGGCCCCGCCATCCACGCCATCCACCAACCCACCCC
>CAZSSX010000075.1:0-10564 GCA_964609545.1 uncultured Phycisphaeraceae bacterium
GCGGTCGTGGTTGATTCAGGCTAAGTGTCGGTTGGCGATGGATCGTGGGGCTTGGGGGAGCGTGCTGGGTTTGTTGAAGAAGCATCCTAAGTTAAGTGAGACTCATCCTGCGTTTAAAGAATTTAGGGCGGTGGCATTGGGTATGAGTAAGCATTTACCAGAAGCGTTGACGATTTTTTCGGAGTTATTGCGTGGTGCTAAGACGAGTGGTGATGTGGGTCGGGTGGCTACGGGTGTGACGCGTATTTTGGGATTAAGGGAGGGTACTGGGTGGTTGATGAAGCAGCATGATTTGGGTGTTAATGCTTCTTTGAAGCGTGAGATTTTGGCTTACGTATTGATTGTTAAGCGGTCTGATCCTAAGCGTGATGTGAAAGCTTTGGAAGCGAAGATGCGTGCGATTTTGCCTAGTTTAGAGGCGGGTTCTGTGACGTGGTTGAAGATTACGAGTATTTTGGCTGCGGACATTTTGGCATCTGGTGATGGTAAGGCTGCTGCGGTGTTGTATGAGCAGATGTTGAAATTTCGTGATAATGATGTGGTGATGCATAATAATTTAGCTAATATCTATTTGGATGCGTTTGAATATTTGGATAAAGCTTTGGTTCATGCGGAGGCGGCGTATCGTTTGTCGCCTAAGAATTATAGTGTGGTGGATACTTATGGGTGGGTTTTGTTTAAACTAGGGCGGGTTAAAGAGGCGCAGGCGAGGTTGCATGAGAGTATTTTATTGAAAGAAGTGACGTTTAATACTTTGCATTATGCAGAGACGTTATTGGAAGATCCTAGTTCGGCTAAGCGTTGGTTGGCTAGGGCAAAATCACATGCTCGGAAAAGTAAATCTGGGCAGTATTTGGCAGAGATTAAGAGGCTCGAAGAGCTTTTGAAAAAGTAATTGAGAGGATCAATACCCATGACTCAAAATCCATTAACACCTTTGAAGCCTAGCGGCGTGCAAGTGGCTGCGAAGGAGCGTTCTAGCGTTGTTGCGCCTGGGGAGGTTGGGATGAAAACCTTGTCACCCTCGGATATTATTCGGTTATTTAGGCAGCATATGTGGTTGCTGATGATTGCTGGGTTGGTGTCTTTGGGGGTTTCTGTGGCTGTTTATTTTGCATTTGACATGTATTATCCGAAGCATTTTTCGACGGGTACGATGCGTGTGGTGATGAAAGATCAGAATGCATTGAGTGCATCGCGTGGTTTTTCGCCTAATGTTTTGAACCTTGAGATTGAGGTGAGGGACCATGTGTTGAAATTAAAGTCTCAGAATTTGTTGTCTCGTGTGGTGGGTGATCCTGAGGTTAAGAAGACGCGTTGGTATGGGTATTTTGCGTCTAAGGGAGCTAAGGGGAGTACTGATGCTGTGGCTGCTAAAAAGGCATTGGAGTATCTGGAGGATAAGTTGCTTGTTTATAATCCTAAGGATACGAGTTTTGTGAAGATTTCCTTGGGTGGATTTAGTTATATGGGTGAGGGTCGTGATGATTTGGAGTTGATTGTATCGACGGTGATGAAGAAATATTACGATGGTCAGAAGGCTAATGCTGATGACACGATTGGTGTGGAGACGGAGGCATTAAAAATTGGTCTGGATCAGGCTGAGTCTAATGTTAAAGAAGCGGTTCAGGATGTTCAAAATTTCAGGAAGAAAAATGATCTTGTGGATGTGAAAAGTGATATTCTGGATTTGGATCGCCAGATGCAGATTATCCGTGAGAGTTTGCATGAAAACCATGCGATTCTTAAGGTGAGTGAATCGCGTTATTTGGTGTTAGAGGCGCAGGCTAAGCAGGGGGCGGCTAATCCGCCTGAGGAGGTGAGTATTCTGATTCAGCGTGAGCCTACGGTGCAACGTTTTCAGGTGCAGATTAATGATTATAAAGCGCGGCTAGAAGTGTTGCTTCAGACTTTCGGGCGTAAGCATCCGGAAGTGGCCCGGGTTGAGGAAACGATTATTGCTACGGAAGCGCTTTTGAAGCAAGAGGTTGCTCGGCTTACGGCGCAAAGTATTAACGGCAATTTGAATCAGATGAAACAGCAGATTGAAGGCTTGCGTAAATCGATTGCCCAGGAGGAAGCTAAGCGAGGGGAGTTGTTGGCTAAGCGGAAAGTCTTAGGTTTTACGATTGATGAATTTGAGGCTAAAGTGTCGCAGCGAGATGCTTTGCGTGAGGTGGCTATGACTGCTATGACTGCTTATACCAACGCGGCGGCGTCTCGGACTCATAAAACGAATCTTACGATTTATCCTTATGCTAATGCTACGGATCCTGAGCTTGCGTTTCCTAAGCTTTGGTTGCCTTTTGTGATTTCTTTTTTCTTATGGGGCAGTGTTGTGGGTTTATTGTTTGTCAAAGAGATGGCGGACCAGCGATTTAAATCTCCATCGGATATGCGTATGTTACCCGCGGTGAAATTGTTAGGGGGCTTACCCGATGCAAGAGAAGATCCCTCGGGAGGTAAGCATATTGAAGGGGTGGTTACGCAAGCCCCGGCGAGTATTATTGCCGAATCGTTTAGACAGATTCGCGCGGCTATTGATTTAGAATTGCAAGGCAAGGGGCATAAAACTTTGATGATTGCTAGTGCTCAAAATGCTTGCGGGGTGACGCAAGTCATCGCGAACTTAGCGAGCAGTTTTGCATTTTGTGGTTATCGTGTTTGTGTTGTGGATGCTAATTTTCATTCGCCTGGGCAAGCTGCGGCTTGGCAAGTGAGCAACACTACGGGGTTGGCAGAATTGATGAATAAGGCTAGTACGCTAGATCAGACAGTGCAGGGGACTTCGGTGGAAGGGGTTAGCGTGATCACGGCGGGTAACTGCAGAGGCACGCGAGCGGAAGGTTTTCATAATGAAGCATTTAGAAACTTGGTGGCTGAGCTGAAGACAAAATTTGATATTGTTTTATTCGATACATCGCCGATGTCTATCACCAGTGATGGTGCATTATTGGCAAGCGAGATGGACGCGTGCGCGTTAGTGATTCGGGCGGAACGCGAAACACGAGGTTTGGTGAGCCGTGTGTTGCGTATGATTGATGATCGGAATCCGAATTTTATGGGTGTTATTTTAAATGGGGTCAAAGCCAGCGCTGGTGGGTATTTCACTAAGAATTATAAAGCGTATTATAAGTATAAGCAGGTTGATTCTAAGTCTGCTTGATAATGATTAAGACTGGTCGCTTTAATAGGCGATCCGTTTTTTGCTAAATGAGATTGATTGCGATGAATTTAATAGTAGCTAAAGATATTTCAGATTTGTATAGCGTGTCAGAGGTATTGCGGCCTTATACGGGTATCTTTTTGTTGGCATTTTTTGTAAGTTTTTTGATGACGCCTTTGATGCGGAAGGTGGCGATTCGATATGGTATTGTCGATAAGCCTGATCTTGTGCGTAAGACGCATACGAATGTGATTGCGTATTTAGGTGGTGTGGCGATTTTTGCGGGTTGGGTTTCGGGTGTGTTGGTTTGTTATTTTGTTGTGCCTCATGGTCATCAAGATGTGGGTTTGACGAGTGTTCCTTTTCCTTGGCCTATTATTTTGGGTGCTGGGGTTATTACGGTGACGGGTGTTTATGATGATATTTATTCATTGAGTCCGCGGGTGAAAATTGGTGGTCAGCTTATTGCGGGGGCATCTTTGGCTAATCTGACGCAGGTGCATATGAATCAGCGTGTGATGTTAGGGGAGAAATTAGTGACTGATTCGTGGGAGCTTTTTTCTCGTGTGGTTATTGGTGAGCCTTATGTTTTGTACACGGGTGTGGCGTATGTTTTGGGGACTATTCTTATTGCTGTGTTTGTGGTGGGTGCGTGTAATGCGGTGAACTTAGTGGATGGTTTGGATGGTTTGGCTGCGGGTATTTGCGCGATTGCGATTTTAGGTTTTTTACTTATTGTGGTGTATATTCCGACGAACACTCATGCGTCTAATACTGCGGTGGATTCGGTTCGTGTGGTGATGTGTTTGGCTAGTTTGGGGGGTGTGTTGGGTTTTTTGCCTTATAATTTTAATCCGGCGAAGATATTTATGGGTGATGCTGGCTCGTTACTTTTAGGTTATCTTTGTATAACGATTATTTTTATGTTTAGCCAATCTAATCAGCTTAATCCGATTGATTTGAATCCGACGGGGCCTTATTATGTTTTGGCTGCTTTGGTGATTTTTTCTTTGCCGATCATTGATACTGCGGTGGCGATTATTCGTAGAAAGGTGGCGGGCAAATCAATTTCTGAGCCTGATAGTAATCATATTCATCATAAATTGCTTAGGAAATTTTTAGGGATGGGGTTAGGTAAACGGACCTCGGTTAAGGTGTCTGTTTTATTGATGTATGGTTTGTCTGGCATTTTTATGATTATCGGATACGGGATGATTATTTTAAATTCGATGCGACTTGGTCTTACGATTTTTGCTTGTTTATTTGCTGTGATTGGTGCGGTGATTTATAAGTCTGAAACGGCAGAGCCAGAGAAGCCAACAGCGGAAGATAAAAGTCAATAGCCTTTTGCGGGTGATGGGTGGGGATTATTTTCGTTGGGAGGATTGGGCTTGGTGGGTAGCGTTATAAAATGAAATCTGTGAAAAAAGTGATGTTTGAATCTTTAATACAACCGACGCTTCCGGGTTTAGTTATCCTTGGGACGGACACGGATATCGGTAAGACGTTGGTGACGTGTACGATTGCCAATGCGTTAAAAAGCAGAGGCTTGGGTGTTGGTGTGTTTAAGCCGTTTGCATCGGGTTGTCGCAAAGAGCGGGGGGAGCTTGTGTCTGATGATGCGATGGCTTTGGCGCATTTTTCAGACAGTGGGCATCGGTTGGCGACGATTAACCCGATTCGTTTTGAGAAGGGGCTGGCTCCTGCTGTGGCGGCGAGGTTGCTTGGTCAAGAGATTGATCTTTGTGCGATCAATCGGAGCATTGAAAAGATTCAGGTGAATTCGGATGTGCTTTTGGTTGAAGGGGTTGGGGGTTTGTTGGCGCCTTTGGATCCTAGCGATCCTGAGGTGAGCAATTTAGACTTAGCGGTGAGGCTGAATTATCCGGTGGTGATTGTGACTAGGCCTAATCTGGGGACGCTTAATCATACTGCTATGACGGTTAAGATTTTGCAGGAGCGGGGGGTTTGCATCGCGGGGATGGTGGTGAATCGTTATGTGGTTGACCCTTATTCGGTGGTGGGGGATCCGACGCCTGAGCAGACGGAACTGCTGATGAATACGAATTTGGATTGGTTGTGCTTGATGACGGGCTTGCCGATTTTGATGGTTTTACCGGATGTGGCGGATTTGGGGGTGGACCCGAGTCGGGGGCAAATTCCGGAAGAAATTCATCGGCAGGCATCTCTTTTGGATTGGCGAGGGATGATGGATACGCGCGGGCGGTTGGGCTGAAAGAAATCATTGAGGGTGATTTTTTACAGACGGGGTAAAAGGGGGCTGGGCGATGGGAAGAATGGTGTTGTGTCAATAGGTGCGGGGGGCTGTTTTGTTGATTTTTATTTGGCAAAGTGGCGGGTGAAGTGGGTTTAGCCTATTCTTCCTATCTCTTCTATATTAACAATGTGGGACTTATTTTTTGGGTAGCTGGGTATTTTTAGAAATGTTTTTCTTTAATGGAAATGGTTTTTATTCTTGTAACTTGTTTTTTTGTATGGGTTTACGGCCTTTAGACTGGTTTTACGATTTTTGACAAATTCCTTGGATTTCCGTAAGAACCGGCGTATAATGAGATTGTTATTCAAGTTTCACCGCTTGGGTCCTACCTTGCAATTTGGAACACCTAAAAATTTTACGGAGAAAGCCATGAAAAAGCTATTGACATCCACGCTCTGTGCGTGCGCTATTGTTGCACCCTCATTTAACGCCAACGCGGCGACGATGCTTTATGATTTTGAAATCGGCAACGCGATTAACACTTATGAAGTGGCTGATGGCGTGACGTTTTCTAATAATGCCTCGATTTGGGGGCATGGCTCTAGCAGCGTTTTGGTTAATCCCTCGGGAGGGGCTTACTCGGGACATCGTGCGTTACAGTTTGGAAACGCTGGGGGGGTGTTGGGATTTGTTGAGTTTAGTACCGCGATCAATTACGCATCGGTGGTGGCGTTGTCGGGGCCTGGGCCAGACAATTTGAGTGCGGGGATGTATTTGCGGGGGCTTGATAGTGGTGGGAATATTATTGATCAGCAGTTTGTGAATAGCAATGTGCAGTTTGACACGTTGTCTGTTTCTGGGGCGAACATCACGCGGCTTGAGTTTTATAGTCCAACGGTTAGAAATGATGTGTGGGACGACTTGTCTTTTACGACGCAGCCTGTGATTGTAGGTGGCGGTGGCGAGCCTGGGGGTGATGATGGTAATAATGGTGAGCCTCCGATTCCCGAGCCCGGCTCGGTGGCATTGCTCCTTGCGGGTATGCTCGCGGTCGCGTCTAAGCGCAAATGATGAGATTCTCCTGAGATCAATGCAGTACGCTTTGATTGACATATAAAATCCCCCGCAGAAGGCTGGCGCGCATTTGGTTGCAGCTTTCTATGGGGGATTTTTTTTTATGTTTGTAGGTGATGCTTTTGTGTTTTAAGTGCCTTTTGTTTTTAGCGTTTTAGCACTTTATTTATAGGGTCGGTGTATTGATGATGGGAAGGGTTAGTCGTTTCCTGGCCAGCCATCAAATACAAATTTGCCATCGATGGAAATGGTTTTGCCATCGACTTTGATTGTTCCGCCTGTTCTTAAATCGCAGACCATATCCCAGTGCAGTCCGCTTTGGTTTGCGTTGCCTGTTTCGGGATATCCGGCGCCTACGGCTAGGTGGAATGTGCCACCGATTTTTTCATCAAAGAGGGTGTTTTTTGTGTATTGTTGGATATTGTAATTGGTGCCGATGGCGACTTCGCCGACGCTTCTTGCGCCTGGGTCCATATCGAGCATTTGGTTTAGGAAATCTTGATTGCTGCTGGCTTTGGCATTGACGACGCGTCCTTTTTCGAAGGTGAGTTGGATGTCGTTGACTTCTCTGCCGTTGTGTACTGCGGGGAAGGAGTAGTTGACGGTTCCGTTGACGCCGCCACATTTTGCTTTGAGGTTAGGGCCTGTGAAGACTTCACCATCGGGGAAGTTTTCTTTACCGCAGCAGTTGACCCAGGTCATGTCTTGGACATTGACACGTAGGTCGGTGCCGTTGGCGGTTTCAAAGTGAATTTCTTTTGTGCCGGTTAAGTAGTCTGCGACGAGCTGCTGTGATTTTTCTACTTGGCGCCATTGCGCGATGGGGTCGGGTTTATCGAGGTGCCCGCCTTGGTAAACAAAATCGCAATATTCGGCTAGGCTCATTTGTGCATCTTGTGCGCTGGCTTGTGTGGGGAAGAGTGTGCCACACCAGTAGAGTTTTCCTTTTTCTCCATCTGGGATGGCGGCGCGTTTCATGAAGGTTGAGCTGATGGGGGTGCGGGCGCTGCTGGCGATGCTTTGTTTTTTAGGGTCGATGTGAGAGAGGGCTTTGGTGTTGGTTTCTGCCCAGATGCCGATGGACACATCAATGGCTTGGACTTCTTGGAGGGCTAGGGGGTTGAGGTAGGCCAGCTGCTGATCGCTTGCGTTTTTAAGAAAAATTTCTGAAGCGCTGTTGGGTGTCATTTTAATAAAAGGGTGGGCGCCTGCTTTGATGACTTGTTCGTATAAAGCTTCTAGTAATGGGGTGGCGATGGGGTCTCCGCTGAGCCTAACTAATTGTCCGGGTTTGATTCCGGTTGAATAATTGACTAATACCATGGCGAGTCTGTCGATTCTTGGGTCTCTCATTTTGATTTTGCTCCTGTTTTTTTGTTGAACGGGTTGTTACTTTTGGTAGCTTATGCAACAGCGATGGGTGTTGTTGGGTTGGTTGCGGTGGTTTGTGTCTAGGCGGCTGGGCGATCGTGTTGGCGATGGGTCGCGCAAGGGTCTATCTGATGACCATGATACTACTAAGGCTTATCCATGTCACCTGTTGCTGGAAATGTTTTATTCGGGTTGCGGTCAAAAAATGAGTGGTTTTTTCTTGTAACGGGATGCGTTTTGTGTTAGGTTTGATGTAGAGGGAATTTTTCATTATTTATATTTTTGTGACTCTTTTAAAAGTGATTAAGATGCGATAGGCTCCTGCTAAGTGGTAGGGGCTGAGATATAAAATTGAAGATTGGAGGTGCATGATGGATTATGATATTGTTTGTGAGCACGAGATACATTTCGAGCTTCATTATCGCTGGGAGAGGTGGCTGCGTAAATCTGGTGGGGGGATCTGCCCTTTGGCGGCGGCGAGTTGTTTTAATTGTATGGCTTGGGCGATTCCCGATGTGATGGCACTTATTTTGGACGGGGGTTGCCGTTCGGGCGATTCGATTAAGCAGGCATTAACAGAAATTCTAAGTTCGAGCCAGACGGTGCTTTTTGAGCAGCCGATTGGTCGGGGGGAGCGGCCGAGGCTTGATCAACAAGTGGAGGTGATTATTCAAACGCTTGAAGGGATGGGATTTTTGGAGGTTAAAGAAAAAAACAAAGCGATCGTGGGGATTTAAAGTGGGTGTTTTTTGATTTGATCAAGTATCGTTTGCCAGACCTGCTGGGTGCTGATTTGTGAAATAAGCGATTGGTCGTTTTTCTGCTTGCGATAATTTTTCATCTGCGCGGGCGATATTTTTTGGGGTTGAACGAGGGTGTGGGGTCTTTGGTAGGGGCCTACTTTTGCGGGGTCGGTGGGGCCAAATAATGCAACGATGGGTTTGCTGAATCCTACTGCGATATGGAGGGGGGCAGAGTCGTTGCAAACGATTAGGCGGGCGGATTGGATGAGTGCCATCATTTGGCTGATGGTGGTTTGGGGGTAGTCTATATCGTGTGATTTTGGGAATGCATCGCGGATTGGTTTTATTTGTTTTTGTTCGGAAGGGGATGCCAAGATGATGATTTTTTCGCCTGCGATTTTTTCGGTGAGTAGCTGATTGATGATTTGGATATATTTTTCGATCGGCCAGCATTTGCAAAGCCATCTGGCTGTGGGGGCGATGAGTGTATAACGGTTTTGGTCGGTGGGGATTGTTTTTAAATACTCGTTTCGCCATTGGCAAGCTTGGGGGCTGGTATAGAGTTTTAGGTCGGTGGTTGTTGGTATTTGTGCGTGCTGAAGGAGGGTGAGCATTTGATCTACTGCGTGCTGGGCATGGTCGGTTTTAAATTTTATGTTATAGCCTAGCCATGCGAATTCTCTAGCATTTTTGTATCCTAGGCGATGTTTTGCGCCGGTGAGTTTGGTGATTATGCCCGAGCGTAATAAGCCTTGGAGATCGATGACTAGATCGTATTTTTTTTGGCGTAGTTGTTTGATCCACTGGATGAATTGTTTAAATTCGGGGTATGATTTTAAAGCGTTGCGGTTGAAGTCAATCACTTGATCGATGGCGGGGTGTTCTTGGAGGATGTCGGCGAAGTTTTGCTGAACCATCCAGTGTAATTGGGCGTGGGGGAATTGTTTTTTGATTGAGACTGCTGCGGGGACAGAGCGTGCGACATCGCCTAGGGCTGAGGGCCTAATGATGAGGATATTTTTGATGTCGGAAGGGTTAAACAAGCCAAGGTCTCCGTACCATTTTTAAATGATTCGGATATGATAACGGAAATATCGATGGATGATTTTTTCAAGATCTATTCACACAGCGCACCCAAATGTTTGGGTTGAAATTTTTGTTGCGGTGGGATTGTTTTTTTGAAAAGGGATCGGTTTAAAGTGCTTGGGCGGTTTGGGTGAGGATTTTTTCTGTGGTTGCCCAGTCGATGCAGGCATCGGTAATGGAGACGCCGTATTTGAGTTGTGAGAGGTCTTTGTGGATGGCTTGGTTTCCCGAGTCGAGGTTGGATTCGATCATGACGCCGAAAATGCTGGGGTTGCCTTGTTGGATTTGGTTGATGACATCTTTGAGGACGTGTGGTTGGTTTTCGTGTTTTTTGTTTGAGTTTTCGTGGCTACAATCGATCATGATTTTTTGTGGGAGTTGTGCTTTTTGGAGTTGTTTTTGTATTTGCTCAATGCAGTGTGCATGATAGTTGGGCTTGCCTCCTCCGCCTCGGAGAATGGTGTGTCCCCAGGGGTTGCCTTTGGTTTGTATGATGGCAGTGTGTCCTTGTTCATCAATCCCGAGAAAGTGGTGGGCGGCGGTGGCAGACTGCATGGCGTTGATGGCTACGGTGATGCCGCCATCGGTGCCGTTTTTATACCCGATGGGCATGGATAAACCCGAGGCCATTTGGCGGTGGGTTTGGCTTTCGGTGGTTCTGGCGCCGATGGCGCCCCAGCTGAGCAGGTCGGCGATGTATTGCGGGGTGATGGGTTCGAGCAGTTCGGTGGCGGTGGGTAGACCCATTTCGTTGATTTGCAGGAGCAGTTTTCTGGCTTTGCGTAGGCCTAGATTGATATCGAAGGTGCCATCGAGATTGGGGTCGTTGATGAGGCCTTTCCAGCCGACGGCGGTGCGCGGTTTTTCGAAATAGACACGCATCATGATGTAGATTTTGTCTTCAAG
>CAZSSX010000076.1:0-10480 GCA_964609545.1 uncultured Phycisphaeraceae bacterium
TTCGATGTCTACTGGATTTTGAATTGACGCCTTAAATCACGCTGTTTTTAGTGGGGCTATTTTGAATCGGATCATTGTGTGGGGATGCTTTTTATATGTAATTGAACGGCTAGTGGGCGGTGATCGCTTCCTAGATCTTGAGGCAAGATGGACCACTGGCTGATGGCTAGGCTTTGGCTGATTAAGCAGTGGTCGATGCTGATGCCTAGGCATTGGGGCAAAAAGGTCGGCCAAGTTTGGCCCAGTCCGCGACCTCGCTTGATGTCTCGTAATTTTCCGCTATCGAGTAATTGGCCAAAAGCAGCAGACCAAGGGGTGGTGTTAAGATCGCCAATGATCATGTGAGGGACGCTTTGGGCATCACTCCAGCGGCGGGCTTGGGCGAGCTGCAGGGTATTGATTTTGGCTAACTTTGGGCTGATCGGGGGGAGGGTGTGCAGGCTCATGATATTGAGTGAGCGGTTGTGGATTTGAAGCTTTGCGATAATCATCGGCACATGGGTTTGCTTCACCGAGGGGCGGATTTCAACGTGCTTTATTGTTCCGGGCCAAGTTTTTTTTACCAGCATCGTGATGCCAAAATTATCCCAGCGATGGGTGGTTGCTGCGATGCGATAAGCTGGGCATTGGTTGGCGATTTGGCGTGTCCAGTGGGGCGTGGTTTCTTGTAGGAAAATAAGGTCTGATTTGCCTTGGTTGATGAGCTTAACTAATTGATCTTTGGCGGTATTTTTGCTTTGCACATTAAAATGTAAGATGTTGAGGGTTTGGGTTTGATTGGGATTGGGTTGGTCTAGCGGTTGTGTCGTTGGGCTGATGTAAGGCCAAATGGCTAGGGTGTTGATGATGCATAAGATCACGAAAAGCGATAGGCATTTCCATTGTTTGCATAGCAGAGCGACTAGGCTTGCCAATAATAATCCGAGGAGATAATGGAATCTGAAGTGGGTCAATAAATCTAATATCCAAAAAAAAGGCCCTAGAAAACCGAGTAAGAGGCCGATGCCGCAGAGGATGCCGATGCTTAGCGGAATGAATTTTATTTTTTTAAAACTGATGCGAAAAAAAGAAGTCATGCTTAAAGCCTTTAAATTGTAGAGGTTTTGTTCTATACTGTTGTTATCTATTAGACTTTATTTTTTGTTTGGCTACAAACCGTTGAAGATACGGGTTCTCCTTTTTCTAGGATTTTAATTTATGCTTACTGCTTTTAGACAGATCAATTCTTTTATTTGCTTGGTTGTGATTTTGTTTAGTCTTGGTGCTTGCCAGAGTGGGCGGGGTGATGTAGTGAGGGATGGCTTGGGTAAGCGGGCTAAGGTTTTGTTTATTGGTATTGATGGTGTGCGGGGTGATGCGCTGAGGGAGGCGGTTGCTCGAGGGATGGCGCCTCATCTTGCGGGATTGATTAAGGAGGGTACTTATTGTTTCAACGCGGCGACGTCGGACAAGACCTTTTCTGGGCCTGGCTGGTCTGATATGATGTTGGGTGTTCATCGTGATTTGCATGGGGTTAATACGAATGGGGTTGATAAGAATCATCGGCCTTACCCTATTTTTAAGGATTCTGAGCAGGATCAATATCTGACGATTTTTGAGCATCTTGAGAAGATCAACCCTAAGCTTACGGCGGGACATTTCCAGACTTGGGATGCTTTGGCGCTGACTTTGCCTCGCGGGGGGCGGGGGCTTAAAGATGTGTATTTTAATTATCATCAACACGGGGATGAATTGAACACGCGGGTGGCGGTGGCTTATTTATCGCAACATTCGCCCGATTTTACTTTTTTCTATATTGCGGATGTGGACACGACGGGACACGCGGGACACTTTGCGGAGAAAGATATCGCGTATTTGCAGGCGATTCAGCGGGCTGATGCTAATATTGGGCGTGTTTTGAGAGCGATTAAATCGAATAAGCACTACGCCAAGCAGAATTGGCTGTACATTATTACCAGTGATCATGGGGGGCAAGGCAAAGGGCACTCGGGCAACTTGCAGGTGCAGCGGGCGGTTCCGTTTATTGTGTCGGGGGCGGATGCGGTCAAGCAAGCGCTTTGGTATGGGAATAAGAATATTGATATGCTGCCTACGGCGCTGGCTCATTTAGGGGCGAGCGCTGATTATCTCAATCAATTTCACGGGCATGTGGTGGGAGATAAAAAGGTTGAGCGTGGGCTTATTGCCAATGGTCAGAATTTGATTTTTAATGGTGCGGCGGAATTTGACCATGGCTTTACCGAGCAGAGTTATGACCAACACGTCACGGGCTGGGGCGATGTTGCGGGTCAGCAAGGGGTGACGATTTTGCAATATGGTAAGGTTAAGGGTTTTCCGGAGATGCGTTTGATTGGGCCTAGCACATCGGGAGCTAACTTTTTCTCCTCTGGGGTGCGGACTAAAGACGTGAGGCTTAGCCAAGAGCGGGATTTGTCTGCTGTGGCTGATGAGATTGCTCGGGGGGATGTGGGTTATACGATTAGCGCCTCTTTGGGGTCGTTGCACCATACTCGGTCTAATACTGCTCGTTTTACGGTGTATTTTTTGGATCAAAAAAATCGGGCATTGGGGCATATCGCGCTGACTCATAAGGCGGCGGCGGTGACGATCAATAATGATTTTAAGAAAGCAGGCATTTTGCCTCGGGGCACGAGGCGTTTGCGTTTTGAGTTGAGATTTCAAGGGACTCGGGCTTATGCGGATAATTTATCGTTTAGCTTGAATCGGCTGAAGGCTAAGTGATGATGGGATTTGTATTTATTTAGGTTGAGGCAAGCTGTCTGGGGAGATGATGGCTGTGTTTGGCTATCGAAAAAACTTACGCGGGGGATATGGACTTGACGCTTTGGATGAATCGCGTACCTTGGTTGTTTTCGTGAGCGTTTATTGTAGATAATCCCTTTTTATGATGAGTATATTTTATGAGCACCCCCCTTTTTATTAAGCAACGTTTATTGACTCCTGGCCCAACGGCGGTGCCTCAGGCGGTTTTGGAAGAAATGGCTAAGCCTATTATCCACCATCGGACGAAGGCTTTTCAGGCTATTATTAAAGATTTGAATGTGAAGTTGAAGTGGCTTTTTCGGACGGAGAGTCCGGTGCTTTGTATTGCGGGTTCTGGGACGACGGCTTTTGAGGCTGCGCAGATCAATTTGATTAAGCCTAAGGGCAAGGCGCTGACGATTGCTGCGGGGAAATTTGGGGAGCGGTGGCAAGATATTTATGAGACTTATGGTGTTGATCAGATTAAGCTGAATGTGCCTTGGGGAGATGCGGTGGACCCGGCGGAGGTTCAGAGGATTTTAGATGAGCATCGGGATATTTCGGTGGTGACGGTTGTGCATAGCGAGACGTCTACGGCAACGCGATGTGATGTGCAGGCGATTGCGGCGATTACGCGCCAGACTGATGCGATTTTGATTGTGGATGGGATTACTTCTATCGGGGCGATGCCTGTGGAGATGGATGCTTGGGGGATTGATGTTTTGGTGACGGGTTCACAAAAAGCGATGATGCTGCCTCCTGGGCTTGGTTATTTGGCGTTGGGAACTAGGGCGTTGGAGCGGTTGAAGGCTAATGGTAAGCCTAGGTTTTATAATTTTGATTTGAATAAGTGGCTCAAATCACACGAGGCGGACGATTTTCCTTTTACGCCGCCGGTGAGTTTGCTGCGGGGTCAATCGGTGGCTTTGGATATGATTCAGTCGCAGGGTTTGGAGAACACGTGGGCGCGGGCTAAGCAGCTTGCGCATATGTCGCGGGCGGCTTTTGTGGCGATGGGCTTAAAATTAGCTAGCACGAGCCCTTCTGATTCGGTGACCTCGGTGTTTTATCCCGAGGGGATTGTGTGCGGTGATTTCCGGAAGGCATTGCGGGAGAAGCATCAGATTCATATCGCTGGTGGGCAAAACGGCAGAGGGGCGAAATGGAAGGGTAAAATTTTCCGAACTTCGCAGATGGGATATGTCGATTTGGGGGATACTTTGGCTGGGATTGAGGCTATTGAGATGGAGCTTATCGCTGCGGGACAGAAGATCACGCCGGGGACGGGCGTTGCGGCGGCGATTCAAGCGATGCGGGATGATTAGATCGCATCGAACGGTATAAAAAAACAGGAGCTATATTTATGTTTGATTCTTTTGCTGATTTAGAGATGCAACGTCGTCATTTTTTGAAACAAGCTGGCGCATTGGCGCTGATGGCTGGGGGTGTTTCTACGTTGCCTGGATGTGCTGGGGATCCATCATGGGTCGGGGGTGAGGTGGATGAAAATTTGCTGAATCAGGTTAAGCTTGCGCATCCTCAAGCTAAACAGGTGGCGTGGCAAGAAGCAGAGCTTGGGATGTTTTACCATTTTGATATTCCTATTTTTAAGCCGGGCTGGAAGTGGCGTAGTTTTAAAAATATGCCATCGCCTAAGGATTTTAATCCTAAGCATTTAGATACGGATCAGTGGCTTGAAGCTGCGGTTGCGATGGGTGCTACTTATGCGGTGTTGGTGGCTAAGCATTGCAGTGGTTTTTTGACTTGGCAATCCGATCTTTATCCTTATGGTGTTAAGCAGGCGGCGTGGAAGAATGGGAAGGGTGATCTTGTTGAGGATTTCATTCGATCTTGTCATAAATATGGGATTAAGCCTGGGATTTACGCATCGGTGACGGCGAATTGTTTTTGGGAGGTGGATAATCCGGGGCGTGTTAATCGGGGCAAGGGTACGGATAAACAAAAGCAAGAGCGATATGTTCAAACGCAAGAGAAAATGCTTGAGGAGCTTTGGGGGCGATACGGGAAGCTTTTTTATATTTGGTTTGATGGTGGTTCGCTGTCGCCTGAGGAGGGCGGGCCTGATTTGGTACCTATTTATCAGCGTCTTCAGTCTGGGGCTAATGTTTTTCAAGGGCCTAATGCTACGACTCGCTGGATTGGTAATGAGCGGGGGGTTGCGTCTTATCCTTGTTGGTCTACGGTGAACAAGCGCAATGAATCGGGTAGTGGATCTGCTACGGGTAAGATTTGGCAGCCTGGGGAATGCGATGTTCCGCTGCGCAAGCGGGCTTGGTTTTGGAAGAAAAATCAGGAGCATCTGATTCACTCGCTGGATGAGCTAATGGATATCTATTATCGTTCGGTGGGTCATAATTGTAATTTATTGCTTAATGCGAATCCTAATACTGATGGGCAGATTCCCAAGGCGGATATGAAGCGTTATGAGGAATTTGGGGCTGAGCTTAAGCGTCGATTTGAGCAGCCTCTTAAGAAAGCACACGGGCGGGGGCGGTCGGTTGAGCTGGTTTTTGATCGCGCGAAAAATGTGAATCATGTTTGGATTATGGAAGATATTCGCTATGGTCAGCGGGTACGAGGCTATGAGATTCAAGCTTTGAGGGACGATGGGCGATGGGTGAAAATTGGGGGCGGGTCAGCGGTGGGCCATAAGCGTATTGAAGCCTTTAAGGATGTGAAAACGCGGGCGCTTCGGCTTCGGATTGATCAGTCGGTAGGGACGCCTGTGATTCGCGAATTTGCGGCATTTGATGTGAGCTGATTTTTACATGAGATTAAGAGAGCCATAAAAAGGGGCGGAAAGGCTTAATGGTGTGGTGGATTGTTGATGGGGTTAGATTTGCCAATTAATGGGGGTTAGTCCTTGCTGAATGAGGTATTGGTTGGCTTTGGAGAAATGGGCGCAGCCTAGGAATCCGCGGTAGGCTGCTAAGGGGGAGGGGTGCGTGGTGGTTAGGAGGAGGTGTTTTTTGGGGTCGATCTTTGCTCCTTTTTTTTGTGCATGTTTACCCCAGAGCATAAAGACTAGATTTTGTCTTTGGGTACTTAGTTGCTGGATAATGGCGTCTGTGAAAGATTGCCATCCTTTGTTTTGATGGCTTGCGGGATGGTGGGCTTGGACGGTGAGTGTGGTGTTGAGCAGGAGGACGCCTTGGGTTGTCCAAGGCGTTAGATCGCCTGATGTTGAGGAGATTATTTTGAGATCTCTTTGGATTTCTTTGAGTATGTTTTTTAAGCTAGGCGGTTGCTTGATGCCTGATGGGACGCTGAAGCTTAGGCCATGGGCTTGGCCAGGATTATGATAGGGGTCTTGCCCTAGGATGATGACTTTGACTTGATTAAATTTGACGGCATTGATAGCGGCGAATATTTTTGAGGCTGGGGGATAAATTATTTTGCCATCTTGGTTTTCTTTGGCTAAGAAATCACTGATTGCCTGTGTATGTGGGCCATTGGGTGTGTTTTTTAAGATCGCTTGCCAATCTTTTGGCAATGAGGGGAGATCTTTTGATTGGGTGGTATGCATCGAAGCTATTTTATCGATGGGGATCATATTATCAATATGGAGCCTACTTAATTTAGGGTAGGTTTGTTATTTTGGTTTATTTTTTCTTTAGGATCATGCCGTTGAAAGTGCGTCCTTCTTGGCGATATTTGGCTTCGAAGTTTGTGCCTACCATTTCGCCTTGGGCTGCGGCTTTTGGGCTTTGGAATGGGAGTCTTTCGAAGAGGTGGGCGACTTGCGAGGCGTGATCTTCCATCCAGTGGAAGTAGTCTAAGTGGTCTGTGGCTAGGCGGATTTGCACGCCTGGCGCGGGTTTTTTGAGTTTGGCGTGGAGGAGTTCTAGGAAAGGTGCTTGGACTAATCTGCGTTTGTTGTGTCTGGCTTTTGGCCAAGGGTCTGGGAAGTAGATGTGGACTTGGGTTAGGCTTTGGTGGGGGACATAGTTTCGGATGAAGAATCCTGCTTCGCCGGGGAGCATGCGTACGTTTTGAATGCCGTGGCGTCGTAAGCGATCTGCGGCGTGTCTCCAATAGGCTCTTGCGTATTCTAGGCCGATGTAGTTGACGTCGGGTACGGCGGTGGCTTGTTTGACGAGGAATGTGCCTTTGCCTGAGCCGATTTCAAGGTCTAGGGGGAGGTTTTGACGTTCTTTGTCGAACCATGCGTGTAGATTGATGGCGCCTTCTTCAAATGGGGGCAGGGTGTCTAGATCGATGCCAATATGGCCCACGTCTTTGCCGGTGCTGGTGGTTAATCCCATGATTCGGGTGGATCCTCATTTTTTTTGATGATTTTTTATTGTGGCGTTTTGAACGATGGCACGCGCTATTTTAGAAATGGTAAAGGACAAAGGGCAATGAATCAAGCTCAGTGTTTGTGGTGATCTTTTTGGTGTTGTTTTTTGTGTTTTGGGTGTGGTTTTTGGGGAGATTGGGGTTAGGGGTAGGCCATGGTTTTGTGGGGTCCTACGGTTGGGATGATGAATTGTTTGCTGACGATTCGCCAGCCTAATTTTTGGTAAAAGGGTATGGCGGTGATTCGTGCGTTGCACCATTGTTGTTGGATGTGATTTTGTTGGTGTAGGTCTTGGTTGATTGCGTGGATGAGTTGTTGGCCTATGCCTTGGTTGCGCTTTTCTGGTGTGGTGGCCATGCCGCGGAGCTGGTAGGCTTTTTGGGATTGGAAAGTGCTGAGCATGAGAGATAAGCAGCAGATGCATTGGTCTTTTTCAAATGCGCCCCAGTGGATTGTGTGTGGGTGGTGGTCTTGTGGGAAGATGGCTTGTTGGATGGGTAAATTGGGGCGTAGGACTTTTGCGCGCAGGGGTAGTAGCTCTTGGGGATTACATTTTCGGAGGATGAGGGGTGTGGTTGCGATTTGATTTACCAATCATTGAGGCGTTGCAATGCGATTTGGTATTGGCTTATTGCGATTAGGGTCATGGTGGTGTAGCGTAGTTTTAGGCGGTGGTCCCAGAGCGCTGCGCGGACTGCGCCGATGGCCATGCTGCGGTTTTTGACGTAGTAGCTGGAGATGGGGTCGAAGGTGAGTTGGGATAGGAATCTTGTTGCGTTTCTTGCATCTAGGATGCTTTGTAGGCGGTCTTTTTTGTCTATGATGCGTGTATCTTGGAGGCATAGTGCCATGAACATGAGGTCGAAGCTGGTTGTCCAGTCGGGGTAATCTGCGCCGCCTATGGATTGTGTTTTTGGGTTAAACCCGCCTTGCGTGTCTGGTGGTCCGATTTGCGGATTTTGTGTGCATTGCCTGTCTCTGAGGTGGCCTAGTAGTTTTTGGCAGATGATTTGTCTTGCGGCGATGCCTTGTGCGTTTTGTGGGTTTACGTTTTCGACGTCGAGCATTGTTTGTTCGGCGAGCATCATCCAGACTAAGCCGTATTCGAAGAATGGGCGTTTGAGGTTTGCCCATAGGATTTTGCGTGAACGTTTGATGGCTTTGTATTTGGTGTTTGTTTGTTTGATTGCATAGCTTTTGGTGAGTGCTGCCAGTGCGATGCCTTGCTCTCTGAATTTAAGGGGTGTTGTTTTTTTGTCGGCGTTTGGTTTTTGGGGTTTGTTTTTGGGGTTGGGATTTTGTTTTGTATTTTGTGTTTTGGCTTCGAAAAATCTGCCGTCTGGGGCTTGATTTGCGATGAGTTGGGCGATGAGTTGGTGGCCTTTGGTGATCCAGTCTGGGTTCTGTTTTTCTTCGAATAATGCTAAGGCGAACATGGCTTTGATGGGTAGGCCTTGGCCTTTGCGATAGGTTTTGATTTTTGAGATCATGAAGCCGTAGAGCCTTTGGGTTGCTTTTTCGATGGCTTTGTGGTGTTTGGGATTCTTTTTTTGTTGTTTTTTTTGTAATTGCAGTGCGTAGAAAGCGAGGGCTTGGTCGTAATCGCTGGCTAGTTGGCTTTGGAATGCGGATACAAATTTCCCTGCTGCGGCATCGTATCGGCCTAGGATGCCGCCATCTTTTTTTCTTTGCCATTTGATGATTTGTTTGGCTAGTTTTTGTGTGAATTGGTTGATGTGTGTTTGGTTGATTTTTTGTGCATCTTTGATTTTGCCGCCACGGGTGAGTATTTGCGTGTGTTTTGCTTTTGCGGTGCGTATTGATTCTTGTACGTTAAAGCGGTGTAGTTGTGTTTGTGTTGCTCTGATTCCTAGGGCATCGGTGTCTTTCCATGTTAGGCCTACGCCTTGGAGCAGTAGCCTGAGTTGTGCGCGGGGTTGGATATTTTTGTGTCTCATGTCGGCTGGCCAGATCCAGCTTGTGATTTTGTTGTTGCCGTTTCCGCGGGTGAGTTTTAGGCCGTGATACATGGGGACGAAGCGACGGAAGAGGTCTTGGACGGGTGCGTTTTTGGCTCTGAAGATGATGGTGTCGCCTGTGGCGATTTGGATGTGTACTTGGATGTGCCCGGCGAGGAAATGTTTTTTGACGCTGATGCCGCGTAATTGCTCGCTTTTTTTGATGGCTCGTTTTAGGGCTTTTGCTAGGCCTGTGGCGAGGTCGCCTTGCTTGGGGGCTTGTGGGTTTAGCCAAATGCCCGATCCGATTTTCCATTGTTGCCAGCTTAGGGTGATGTTTACGCCGAGCAGTTTTTTGATGGGTAGGGGTTTGATTTTCTGCCCAGCTTTGGGGAAGCCTTGTTGGAGCCATTGGTCGATTAAGCTGTGGGCCACTTCGCTTTGTGCGGGGCCTAGGTCGACGGGGGCTGGGGTGCTTGGGGGGATGGGGGCGGCTTGTATGTTGTTTGGGGTGATGGGGAGAGGGGCTAGGCTTAGGGTGATGTAACAAAAAAGCAGCATTAGGGTTGGGGTGATGTTGTTTTTGGGGGACATGTTCCATGACCAGATGTTTTTATTTTTCATTTTAAAACTTCCTAAAGCCAGTGTTTTAAGTAGGTTACAGTTTAAAAGGCCAAGTTTTGCGTTTTGGTATCACCTTTGCGATATGACTCCTATCAGCCCAAGGAGTTTTAATTATGGATATTTACCAACGCCTCTTTCAGTTTAGCGCCAAGCAGGTTACGCGTCGTAATAAAATCGCGATTCTTTGTTTTTTAACTTTTGCAGCGCTTTGCTAGGCTGATGTTATTGTACTGATATTTGATTTGTATGGCCTTGAGTCGCTTTGGAGGGATCGCGATTCGAGGCTTTTTTTTTGGTTTTATTTGCTTGTTTTTTTATTCTCGCCAAGTGCCGTAACAGCCTGGGGCTTCCTGGATACGCACGCTTAGGATTTTGACTTTTGGGGGTAGGGCTTTTTTAACCGATTGGCTGAACCACCATGCGATGCGTTCGGCGGTGGGGTTTATTTTTAAGCTGTGCAGGTGGTCTTTGCTGCCTAGGAAAGGGGGGATTTGGTTTAAGATTTTGCCTTGGAAGCTGTTGATGACTTGCATGACGGCTGTCTCTAGGACGTGGAAGTCCATGACTAATTCGAATTGATCGAGCTCTTGGCGGCCTACTGTTAATTGGACCTCCCAGCGATGGGTATGGATTTGCTCTAATTGTTTATCGTAAAGATAAATGGCATGTTCTGCATCAAAGCACTTTTGAATCATAATCTCGTACATCTCAAATTCCAATTCTGTTGTTTTTGCTGTTGCTATGGTTTATCGCACGCCGGCTTGCAGTGGGGCATGTCTGATCGGTTGCGGGGTCTTATTCTACCTGCGGTGGG
>CAZSSX010000077.1:0-10480 GCA_964609545.1 uncultured Phycisphaeraceae bacterium
ACTTTGACAAAGGGCAAGGCTCCTTGATCTCCGTATCGGGTGTGAAATAAACATCTAGACGAGATGGTGAGGGGAAGCAGGGCAGTGGCAAGTGGGTGAGGGGTGTGGGTGGGTGGTGAGATTAATTTTGAAAGATAAGCCCGAGTTTTTTTAGCTCGGGCTTTTTTTATATTTAGGTGTTTTATGTTGAGGGTTACTGCTTAAGCGTTGCTCTGGTTGCATTCATCATCGAAGGCTTGGCCGTAGTGGTGTGTGATTTCTTGTCCAGCGGTAATTTGGCGTTCGGCATAAAGTTCCGCGTCATAGAATGCCGCGTTGGGGTCGGTGTGATGGTTGACGTATCGCAGCTCATTTTCACCGTCGATGCCATATTCTTGGTCTTGCTCATCGGTCATCCATAAGACATAAGTATCAATTTCGTGCGTGATCTTACCTTGGTAGATGCCGATATATTCCCCCGGCGCAATGGTTGCTGTGGCGAAAAGCCCTTTGCCGTGTATGGCGCTTTGCTTTACCTCAAATTTATTTTTTTTGTTTTTTTGTTTGGCGTCTGACATCATGGCGGCTCTGGGCTAAGGGTTTGCGTTGGCGTGGCATGATACCGTATTTGGCGCGGAGGTGTCGCCGGTGAAGCTCTATTTTTTTCGCACGAATTGTGATGCTGAGATTATCCCACTTGCTTAAAGGCATTCGCATCTAAAAGCAGGCTATGGATGCGATCCAGCATTTCTTGGCGATCGTATTCGCCCTTGACAAAAAAGTCATTAAATCCCGCTTGCGTAGCAGCGTTTTTAATGTCGGGTAAATTACACGCGGTATGCATCACCATAGGCGTTTGCTGATATCGCGTTTCGCTACGTATCATTTTTCCCATCTGGATGCCATGGGTTTCTTCCATGTCAAAATCGATCATAAAAAGATCAAAGTGTAGCGATGTTTTTTCGATCAGCTTCATACCCTGCTCGGCACTGTCCGCCAACGTCACTTGATGCCCCGATTTTTGTAGAACGGTCTGAACAGTGTGCCGTGACATGGGGCAATCATCGACGTATAAAATATGAGCCATGCTAAATCCTTTGGATGTTTCCTATTGGTGATGCTGACGGAGCCGGGGTGTGACGGGGGCCGCGGCGTAGGTGCTGTTTTATTTTATCTTTCGGCTTAATAGCTGTTGTTTTTGATGTATGACTGCTCAATGTCCGCTGTTTTGGCTCTGATGCCACGCTTATTGGGTTTAATTGTTATAACCGGTTACCAATGATTTTTCACAGCATGCATGCTTGGGCAAAATCAGCTAAAATGGCTGCTTGATAATTCCCATTCCTTTTATTGAAATATGAATGAAGTATGATTGATCTTAAAAAATGCCGTGAAAACCCAGAACTTTTCCGTACGGGTGCTAAGCACAAAAACATGGACCCCGCGATGGTGGACGCTTTGCTCCAAGTCGATAGCCAGGTCCGTAAGCTTAAGCAAGAATTAGAATCTATTATTGCCCAGAAGAATAAAATATCCAAAGCCATCGGCCCAATCATGGGGCGCCTCAAAGCAGCCCAAGGCGATGAACGGCTTAAGCTAGAACAAGAATTAACAGCACTCAAAGCCAAACCCGAAGCCTACAAAGCCGAGGAAGAAAAGCTTCATCGTTGCTTGCAAGAACTCGAGCCCCAGCGTGATCGTCTCTGGCTGGAAATCCCCCAACCCGCCGATGCCGACGTCCCCGTAGGCGTGGGCGCGGAAGATAACATCGCCTTGCACCATTGGGCGCCAGATGATTATGACCCGAGCAAAACCTTCTTTGAAAATCGCGGATTTAAGCCTCGCTCTCACATACAGCTGGGCCAGATCAATAACCTTTTTGATTTTGAGCGAGGCGTGAAAATCGCCGGATCTCGATCGTATGTTTTAACAGGCGATGGCTTCCGCTTACACAACGCGATACTCCGTTATGCATTTGATCTGATGGTCAACGAAAACGGTTTCAAACCGATGTCCGTCCCCGTGCTAGTGCGCAACGCCTGCATGGAAGGCACCGGCTTTTTCCCTCATGGCAAAGACCAAGCTTATGAAATTAAAGAAAGCCATCGTGGCGGCGGCCAAGATATGTATCTCACCGGCACCGGCGAGGTGGGCTTGATGGGATATCATCAAGATGAAATTCTAAACGAAGATGATTTGCCTCTGAAATATACAACCGTCAGCACCTGCTTCCGCCGCGAAGCGGGCGCCGCGGGAAAAGACACCGCGGGCTTATATCGTGTTCATCAATTCGATAAAGTCGAACAAGTTATTATCTGCAAAGCCGATGAGGCAGAGTCCCGCCAGTGGCATCAAAAAATGATCGGCTATGTCGAAGATTTACTCCAACGATTACAGATCCCCTATCGCGCGCTGCAATGTTGCACCGGCGACTTAGGCATTAAAAATGTGGACATGATCGATCTAGAATGTTGGATGCCCTCGCGTGGTGAAGAAGACGCCACCGGTTGCCCATCGGGTCGTTACGATGAAACACATTCCGCATCTCGGCTTTATGATTTCCAAACCCGACGATTAAATATCCGTTATCGCGATAAGCAAGCCAAGAAAAATGTGATCGCCCACTCGCTTAATAATACCGTGGTCGCATCGCCTCGCATCCTTATCCCCATCCTTGAACTATACCAAAACGAAGATGGCTCGATTCGAATCCCCAACGTTTTGGTCCCTTACATGAACGGCTCAACGCAGATCGGCTAGTTTGGTAAAAACAAAAAATAGCCAGCAGATGCGTGGCGTAAAAAAATGACGCATGCAAAAAACGCTAGCTCTAAGCTGGCGTTTTTTGATGGATGCCAAGGCAATAGATTTGTTAACGGTTTAGACTTATTAAATGCAAAAAAACAGGAGCGATGACGTATGACAGGTAAGGGGCCGTGCTTTGCTTTGCATTGACATTGATTGTTTTATTTAAAGGTTTCTTTTATGAGTCACACGATTGATCAAACCCAGGCTGGAATCAGGCCCAGCATCAAGGCTCAGCGCCTCTATTCATTGGACGTCTTGCGTGGCTTTGATATGTTTTGGATTATCGGGGGCGCGGTGTTGGTGCGATCAATCGATAAGTATGTCAATAGCCCACTGACCAACACCTTGAAGCTCCATTGCCACCATGTCCGCTGGGAAGGTTTCGTGTTTCACGATCTGATTTTTGCACTCTTCCTGTTTATCGCGGGCGTGACCTTGCCTATTTCGATCAGGTCAAAAAAACTCAAAGGTTTTTCGACGCTAAAGATTCATAGGCAGCTGTTATTGCGGTGTCTGCTGCTCGTGTTTCTAGGCGTGATTTATAATATGAACACGCGATTCCCAGGTTACGACAAAATACGCTACGCATCCGTGCTAGGCTTAATCGGCATCAGCTCTTACGTCGCGGCAATTTTAACCCTGCATACCAAGATCAAAGCCCAGCTCTTCTGTTTTATAGGCGTCATCCTGACCTATTATTTACTGCTGAAATATTATCCGGTACCCAACTATGGCAGCGGAAATTTTAAAGGCAAAACATCCTTTGCAGGCTATATCGACCAGCTCTTCTTACCCGGCAAAATCTTAGGCAAATACTTTGACCCCGAAGGAATAGCCTGCGTCTTTTCAGCCATCGCCACCGCATTATCTGGCGTGATGACAGGCCAATTCTTATTAAAATCATCAATGCCAAAATGGAAAAAAATGATCCTACTCTTTGGCGCAGGTGGCGTATTACTAGGCGCTGGCTATCTCTGGTCCTATGATTATCCCATTGTCAAAAAAATGTGGACAGGCACCTTTGTCCTAGTGGCCGCCGGCTACTCCCTCTTACTGCTCTCCCTTTTTTATGGCTTATTCGATGTCCTAAAACCTAAAATCAAAAATAAATTTTTAGCATTCCCCTTAACCAGCTTCGGTTATTTCTTTTCTGTGATCGGCTTAAACTCGATCACTATCTACCTTGTATATCATACCCTAAAATCTAATATTTACGCCATCACCCAACTCTTTACCCACCCTATTTTACAAATGGCCAGCGAGGAATCACCCCATCTTGCCAAAATCTATTTTAATATATCTGTCCTCCTGCTTGAGTGGTTCTTTCTACTTTACTTAGCGAGAAAAAAGATTTTCTTACGCATCTAATGTCAGGCTGATGGATTTTTCCGATCCGTTTTATGTCAGAAAACAGGTCGGCGTCGCTTAGGTTGCCTATCAACGGGAGCCCGCCTTGGTCCTACGCTCTACCAAGGCGGGCTCTGTGATAGGTCAAACAGAATCCTGCGAAAAAAAGCAAGCATCAGCAGCGACAAAATTACGCGTCACATTGACGATGCAGCTAGAATAGATCGGCTTGATGCTATGCCAATTCGGCAGCATTGAGAGGCTTTGGCCCTTTGTTGGCTGGCTTTTGTCATGTTTGAAGCTGCTTGAGAGCTTTTAAAGGGCGTCTTGTTTTGGCATAGGCGTTGCATTTGTTTATTGTAGCGCTTCAGCGTGGATTACGAAGAATGCTGAAAGCTTGGTTTTGGCTTATATTGGGCTGCGGATTATGCAGTGAAGGATCGCTAAGAAATGGCAATTAAATACGAAGATTATTATCAGACGCTAGGCGTTTCTAAAAATGCTAGCCAAGGCGAGATAAAAAAAGCCTATCGCAAGTTGGCCCGCCAATATCACCCCGATCTAAACGATACCGAAGAAGCAAAAACAAAGATGAAAACCATTAACGCGGCTTACGATATCCTAGGCGATGAGGACAAACGGGCCAAGTACGACCAGTTTGGCGCCAATTACAAGCCAGGCCAAGAGTTTAACCCCGCTGATTTTGGTGACCAATTTGGCGGCGGTGAAAGCTTCAGCGGCGGCGACTTTTCGTCCTTTTTTTCCCAGTTTTTTGGTGGCGGTGGCGGTGGGGGTAATCCGTTTGCTTCCCAAGGACGCCCGCCGGCGCGAAGAGGCAGCGACCAAGAAGCGTCCATCACCATCTCGCTATATGACGCGATCAAAGGCGTTACCAAACACGTTCACCTCGATGCGGTTTCCCCCAATGGCCAGCGTGTTGCTCGGTCTTTTGATGTTAAAATCCCCGCGGGAACCACAGACGGGGCGAAAATTAAACTGGCCAAGCAAGGCAACCCAGGCGTCCGAGGCGGCGCCAACGGAGACCTCATCTTAACCGTAAAAATTGCCAGACAAGCGGGCTATGAACTCATCGGACACGATGTCACCATGGACTTATCCATCGCCCCTTGGCAAGGCGCGTTAGGCGATAAAGTAGAGCTGCAAACCTTAAGCGGTGAATTCACACTCACCATCCCGCCTAGAACAGGCAGCGGCGGCAAGTTACGATTAAAAGGCAAGGGCTTGCCCAAGCGCGGCAGCGGGGCGGGTGATCTTTATGTTCGGCTTAAAATCGTGTTTAAAGATCAGCTTGACCCAGCAGAAATAAAACTTTATCAGCAGCTACGCAGCTTAGCGATAGGCGAAAAAAAGGACCCCGATCAAGCCACGGCGGCAGTAGATACCTCGGCGGCTGAGGATGTATCAAAGTCCGATGAGTCGCCCTCATAAGGGATCAGTTCATCGGGTTTGGCGAAGTTCATTTGACGTATTGAATAAAAGAGAAGTTAAGAGAGCTAACGGGCTTAAGTGCTATTGTGCGCTAAGGTTCTGTGCGGATTTTCACCGAAAAAAGGAGTATAGATATGGATGCCAGTAAATTTACACAAAAAACGCGGGAAGCCCTTGAGGACGCCCAGCGCTTAGCAATTCAGCGGTCGCATACCCAGGTCGATGGTGAGCACCTCCTATTAGCCCTTTGCCAGCAGCAAGAAGGTTTAATCCCCCGCTTATTAGAAAAACTAGAGCGCCCAGCTGATGTGGTTATCGCTGAATTAGTGCGTGAGCTAGACCGTTTGCCCGCGGTCTCGGGCCCAGGCGTTAAGCCCGGCCAAATCGCGGTCACGCAGCGCATCAATCAATTATTAGTCGATGCCCAAAAGCAAGCTGAGTCTTTAAAAGATGAATATCTTTCCGTCGAGCACGTCTTTTTAGCTTTTCTACGCGAAGGCGATGCCTCGGCCAGCGGGCGCATCCTAAAATCTTTAGGCATCACCCAAGCTACGGTTCTTGAAGTGCTTACTCAGATCCGAGGCAACCAACGCGTGACCAGCGATCAACCCGAATTGACCTATGAAGCATTGGCCAAATATGGCCAAGATTTAGTGGCTCAAGCCCGCAGCGGAAAGATGGACCCCGTCATTGGTCGCGATGAGGAAATTAGGCGAACTATTCGCATTTTATCTCGCAAGACAAAAAACAATCCCGTCCTCATTGGCGAGCCAGGCGTGGGCAAAACCGCAATCATCGAAGGGCTAGCCCAACGCATCGTGCGCGGCGATGTCCCCGAGGGACTGAAAGATAAAACCATTTTTTCTCTGGATCTAGGCTCGTTGGTCGCTGGGGCGAAATTCCGTGGCGAATTTGAAGAACGCTTAAAAGCTGTCTTGAGCGAGGTCAAAAGTTCTGATGGTCGCATCTTACTTTTCATTGACGAGCTGCACACCATTGTCGGCACGGGCAAAACAGATGGCGCGCTAGATGCGGGCAATATGCTCAAACCAATGTTGGCCCGCGGTGAGCTTCACTGCATCGGCGCCACCACCTTAGACGAATATCGCCTTTATATCGAAAAAGATGCCGCATTGGAACGCCGCTTCCAACCCGTGATGGTGGATGCTCCTTCGGTGGAAGATACGATTTCTATTTTACGCGGATTAAAGGAACGTTTTGAAGTGCATCATGGCGTTAAAATTTTAGATGGCGCGCTGGTCAACGCCGCGGTGCTTAGCGATCGTTATATCTCAGATCGTTTTTTGCCAGACAAAGCCATTGATTTAATCGATGAAGCCTGCGCGATGATACGAACGGAAATCGATTCTTTGCCTAGCGAATTAGACGCTGTGACGCGGCGTGTCATGCAGCTTGAAATAGAGGAAGCAGCCCTTTCCAAAGAAACCGATGCGCCCAGTGCCCAGCGATTAGAGTCTTTAAAACAAGAGCTTGCCGATCTAAAAAATCAAGCCGATACGATGCGCGCCCAGTGGGATAACGAGAAGCGGGGTTTGGTAGCGGTCCAAGAATTACGCCAACAAATCGAACAAACACATCGCGCCATCGAGTTGGCCGAACGCGATTACGATCTGAACAAAGCCGCCCAGCTCAAGCACGGCCAGTTGCCAAAATTGATCAAAGAATTATCCCAACTCGAAGGCGAAGAAGAAGTCACAGACCAAAACGCACTGGTCCGCGAACGCGTCACTGCTGAGGAAATCGCCGAGATCGTCGCCAAATGGACAGGCATACCCGTGGCGAAACTCGTTGAAGGCGAACGCGAAAAATTACTCCAACTCGATGGCGTATTACATCAGCGCGTCATCGGCCAAGACCAAGCTGTCGATCTCGTCAGCGATGCGATTATTCGCGCCCGGGCGGGGATCAAAGACCCCAAGCGCCCCGTTGGTAGTTTCATCTTCCTAGGCCCCACCGGCGTGGGTAAAACTGAACTGGCCAAAGCCTTGGCGGCGAGCCTTTTTGATACCGAAGAAAATATCATCCGCATCGACATGAGCGAATATATGGAAAAACACGCGGTCTCTCGCTTAGTCGGCGCGCCTCCCGGTTATGTAGGCTACGAAGAAGGCGGCCAACTAACCGAAGCGGTCAGGCGCAAACCCTACAGCGTGATTCTTTTTGACGAGATCGAAAAAGCACATCCCGATGTGTTCCATGTCTTGCTCCAAATGCTGGACGATGGCCACGTGACAGATGCCCAGGGGCGTCGCGTAAGCTTTAAAAATTGTGTGATCATCATGACCAGCAATATCGGCAGCGGTTATCTGCTTGAAGAATCGGCTTTGCGTGATGGCCAAGTCAGCCAGTTAGCCCATGATCAAGTGATGGGCGATTTACGCACTCACTTTAAACCCGAATTTTTAAACCGTGTCGATGAAATCATTCTCTTTACACCCTTGTCATTGCCACAGATCGAAAAAATCGTAGGCCTGCTCGTGCTAGCACTTGAAAAACGATTAGCCGATCAAGGCATAGGATTACGCCTTAGCCCCCAGGCCAAATCCTTTATCGCAGAGCAAGGCTATGATCCCGTCTATGGCGCCAGACCCTTAAAGCGGTACCTGCAAAGAGAGCTTGAAACAAAAATCGGCCGAGCCATTCTAAGCGGACAAGCAGCCGATGGCGGGGTGATCGACGTCAGCGTCAATGAAGGGCGGCTGAGCGTGCAAATCCAAGCTCCCCAAGAAGATTCTCAATAACAATCGCGCCAGCTGATCAAAATCCCGCTCATTTGAGACCGAGCGGGATTTTTTATAGCAGCGATAGGCCTGCCAGTGGATAAAAGGTACAATACTTCTATTAAAGCATACCCACAGACCGGCGAGCAAAAGAGCTAAGGGATAAGTCACAGTGCATGATCGGGGTAGAAGGGCGTCGGGTGGGTGATGGTGGGGATGAATGGTTGAATGGATTTGAAGGATTTTATGGCAGCATTGAAGCGCGATCAATTAAAATCAATGACCGATGAGGCATTGATGCAAGCCTACCAAAAGGGCCAGACTTTAGCATTTGATGAGCTGGTCGATCGCTACGCCAAGGATATTTACGCGTTTTTAGTGCGTTTTTCGGGCTCTACCCACGCTGCGGATGATATTTTTCAAGATGCTTTTTTGCAGTTACACCTATCAGCGGGGCAGTTTGATACAAAAAAACGTTTTAAGCCTTGGTTTTTTACGGTTTCGGCGAACAAAGCCCGCGACTACCTTCGTAAGACAAGTAGGCACAAGACGTCCTCCTATTTAGCCCCTTGGGCGGGAGATGGGGGCGAGGTGCGGATGATTGATCTGATGGCTGGTGATTTTGAGATGCCCGAAGATGTGGCTTTGCGTCAGGAAAAATGCCAGCAGATCAAGGATTGTGTTAACTTGTTGCCCGATTTTTTGCGAGAGGTGTTAGAATTGGTTTATTTTCAACGTTTTGCGTATCGCCAGGCCGCCCAAACCCTAGACCTTCCGCTAGGCACGGTTAAAAGCCGTTTACATTCAGCGGTGGCGATGTTTGGGGATTTGTGGAAGAAGCAGCTGGCAGATTCAGCCCAAGAAGAAAATCAGGAGCGGTGTTGTGGTGAATGAAGAGTCTCAAAATTTGTATTTAAACGATGCTGATGCCGCCGAGCTAGACGCTTTAATAGAAAAACGCTGCTTCGCTCAAGCAGCAGCCAGCACATCTTCCAGCCCCCAGCAGTCGGGGCCAAAAGCTGTCTTGGCATTACTTGATCAATATCCCCAGCCCCAGCTACCCGCGGCCTTGGCTCAGCGCGTCAAACACAATATCCAAGCGTTGAATCGAACCAGCCCTCTCGCTGAGGATCTCACCACAGTCAACCACGCCGCTATAAGCCTCGGCGCGGACAGAGCCAAAGGCTTTGGATTCTGGGGATTTTCACTCGGCGATGTGGCGGGCGTCGCGGCGGTCTTAATCGCTGGGTTATCGCTCACCATTGCCATGTTTGGCGACTATCGCATGGAACAACGGCGGCTATCCGACATGGCAGATATGGGCTTAGCTGGCGGGGCTTTTGTATCATACGCCAATGATCACGCAGGTCGGCTCCCACGGCGAGCAAGCCTAGGCAACCGATGGGATGGCGTAGGCAAAAATCCCGATGAAAGTAATTCCGCCAATTTATTTAAACTCGTCAGCCAAGGCTATCTAGGCCTAAAAAGTCTAAGCAGTGCAGATAACCCCGATGCCCCCGAAACTCTAAAACCAGGCGCTCAAGATTGGGAAAACTACAACCAAGTCTCTTACAGCTATCTCAACCAATTTCGGAAAAAAAGCGTGGTGCTCACAACCGTAAATCAACCGCTGGCCTTGCTAGCCAACAAAAACCCTCATTTTATCCAAGCTGGTAATCGTTTGAAATTTCGCTATCACCCGGGAGGCTCTAGTTTTTATAACGGGAAAGGCCAAGTGATTTTGATGTTTCGTGGCGATATCCAATCACCCCAAAAAACATCCCCCGCCCAAGCGGCTAACCATAACCGCGTCGACTGGAACACCGACCAAAAAATCAATGATCATGACCATATCTACTTAATCGATCGCGGCGATCACGAATTACGAGAATATCAAGGCACCGAGGTTCCCGATCGGCTCAGCGATAACCATTTAATCCCCTAACACATTACCCGCCACCCACCATCGGGCCGCCCGCCAACTTATGACGACTCGCCTATCACCAACCTCGCCGCGAGCTGAAATCAAATAATCAATAAAAAGATGAGCTACGAATCGGCTTTTTGCTCAAAGACCCGCGTGATGGTGGCTCGTTGTTTCTCCGATACAATGGAATAAGTTAGCCTTGCGGGCGGTCTTATTTTGAGTAATCATG